>CAZNLL010000034.1:0-28962 GCA_964573885.1 uncultured Desulfobacteraceae bacterium
ACCACGATCTGGCGGTCAAACCTGCCCGGCCGCAATAACGCCGGATCGAGGACATCGGGCCTGTTGGTGGCGGCTATAAGGATAACGCCCACCTCCGTATTAAAACCGTCCATCTCTGCCAGGAGCGCGTTAAGTGTCTGCTCTCTTTCGTCATGGCCTCCGCCGATACCTGCAAATCTTTGGCGGCCCACAGCGTCTATTTCATCAATAAAAATAATGCAAGGGGCATGCTTCTTTCCCTGCACAAAGAGATCCCTCACCCTTGAAGCCCCGACCCCTACAAACATCTCCACGAAGTCGGAGCCGCTGATGCTGAAAAAGGGTACCCCTGCCTCTCCGGCAATGGCCCTGGCCAGAAGGGTCTTCCCCGTACCCGGTGAACCTACGAGAAGGACCCCTTTAGGGATCCTGCCTCCAAGGCGGGTGAATTTCTTGGGGTCCCTGAGAAACTCAATGATCTCTTCCAATTCCTCTTTGGCCTCATCAATGCCCGCCACGTCTTCAAAGGTCACCTTCTCCTGGGTATCGCTCATGAGCCGGGCCCGGCTCTTTCCAAAGGAAAGGGCCTTTCCTCCTCCCACCTGCATCTGCCTCATAAAGAAGATCCATACCCCGATGAGCAAGAGCATGGGCACCCAGGAGAGAAATACCTGGAACCACGAGGAATCCTCTTCGGGTTTCGCGGATATTTTCACCCCTTTGCTCCGGAGGAGCTTGATCAACTCCGGGTCCTTGGGGGCGAAGGTCTTAAAGGGCCCCTGCGCCGACATGCCCGTAATATGGTCTCCTTGGATGGTGACGCTGTTCACATTGCCGCTTTCCACCATCCCCAGGAATTCACTGTAGCTGACGGAGATGCTGCTCCTGTCCGGATGTTTGAATATCTGAAAGAGCATTACCATCATGAGGCTGATCACGAGCCACAGGGCCAAGTTTTTATAGAAGGGATTCAATGAAAAAAGACCTCCAAAAAGTGTGGATTCCTCTGCCAAACATTCCTGCCCCCAGCATCAAATGGAGGCGGAAAGGGTTGGGTAAATTGTAAAACTTCACCTGTTTCCAGTGCTTATGAGGATCATGGAACCAAGGTGACACGGTAAATTTATCCTTTCAGGTTAAACTTTATTATTATAAATACATTTTCCCAAAATTCTACCCAAAAATTCCGGCACCCCCAGCGGCCGCCGCCCCCCCCCTACTCCTGCCCCTCTGAGGGAGCCATTGTGGGTTGACATACTTAAGGGTTTCCATTATTTAGTGCCCATTCACCCAGCAATTCCGGGAAGGGGTGGGTTTCCGTTCTGAAGGGGCATGTGAGGCCCCTGGGGTGACGGCAAAGGAAAACCCCCAACACCTTTAAGGCCATCCAATAGTTGAGGGAGGAATGCCTCTCATGGATTATTCGGTCAGCCCCGCCGGGGAAAAATTCGAGCTTCCCACCCAGGGGGATTACGAGAAAGAATTCAACAGGCTACAAGACCTCGTGACTCCTTGGCGAGAGCAAGGCTCACAGATCGTCGTGGTCATGGGTTTGGGTTTTGTCGGTGCCGTCATGGCCGGGGTGGTGGCCGATTCAGACGAGCAGGGCAGACCCAACACGTATGTTATCGGCATGCAGAGGCCCAGCCCCCGCAGTTTTTGGAAAATCCCCGTCATCAACCGGGGCCGTTCTCCCATTGAGACGGAAGACCCGGAAGTGGCGCGGATGATCCGGCGCTGTGTCACCCGGAAGAAGACCCTCACCGCCACTTTCACTTACGAGGCCCTGACCCTGGCCGATGTGGTGGTGGTGGACGTGCATTGCGATTTTATCAAGGAGGAGTTGGGCAACCTGGGCAGCGGATATGCCGAAATCAGTGACCTGGAGACGGCCTTTCGGGTCATTGGAGAAAAGATACCCCCCCAATGCCTGGTATTGATCGAAACCACCGTCCCTCCCGGAACCACGGAGTACGTGGCCTATCCCCTTATCAAGAAAGCCTTTATGGCCCGGGGGATTGAGGAAGAGCCCCTTTTGGCCCACAGTTTTGAAAGGGTGATGCCCGGCAAGGATTATGTCCGTTCTGTCAAAGACATATGGCGGGTGTGTAGCGGCATCACCCCAAAGAGCCGGGAAAGGGCCCTGTCCTTTTTGTCAGGCATCGTCAATACAGACAACTACCCCATAACGATGCTGGACAGGCCTATTGAAAGCGAAACATGCAAGATTGTAGAGAACAGTTACAGGGCTACCATCCTCGCCTTCTTAAACGAATGGAGTCTCTTTGCGGAGACCAACGGCGTGGATCTTATCAAAGTGGTCAATGCCATTAAGGTCCGGCCCACTCATAACAATATTATCTTTCCTGGTCCTGGGATCGGTGGATACTGCCTGCCCAAGGACGGCGCCTTGGGCCTCTGGGCCTACAAGCACCTCATGGGGTTTGAAGATGATATCTTCAAGATCACGCCTGAAGCCATCAACATTAATGATACGCGGGCCTTACATGCCGCCCAGTTGGTCAGGGACGCCCTCAGAAATATGGGCCGAATCGTAGCGGCATCACAGATCACCCTCCTGGGAGTTTCCTACAGAGAAGACGTGGGCGATACCCGGCACAGCGGCTCGGAGATCATTTTCAGAAAGCTGACGGAGATGGGCGCCTATGTAAGGGCCCATGACCCCTATGTGTCGCACTGGTGGGAGCTTGAAAAACAGGACACCTATCCCGCTGTAGGTGCCTCCCTCTCACGGTTTTTCAGGAATCAGGAGCACCTTCTCCACTTCACCATGACCCCCACCCTGGAGGAGGCCTTGAAAGGGACCGACGCCGTCGTCCTGGCCGTCCGCCACCGGCCTTATTTGGAACTCCAGCCCGATGACCTGGTGCGCATGGCCGGAGGCCCCTTTGCGGTCCTGGACTGTTTCGGCATCCTGGATGATACCAAGATAGAACGCTACTTTGAGCTGGGGTGTGAAGTCAAAGGCCTGGGGCGAGGGCATGTAAAAAGGATAAAAGACAAGGTGCAACAGGCCTTGTTTTTAAAACCCGAACCATGACATTGAAAACAGGGAGGTTCATCATGGTCAGAAAAGGGGGCAGGTTCATTCTTGGGGTGTTATTCATGATCCTTTTAATTCCCTTCTTGGCTTTCGCCGATGAGTGGGGTACCATAACCATACCCCCGGGCGAGGAGATCAAGATAGGCATGGGGACCATGCTTACAGGCGATTATGCCAGTCTGGGGATTGATATCATGCACGGCGCGGAAATGGCCGTTCAGGAGAAGGGAAGCATCCTGGGCCATCCGGTTGTCCTCCAGGCCGAAGACGACGGCTGCGCCGGGCCGCCTTCAGTAGCCATTGCGGAAAAGCTTTGTAACGACCCCCGGGTGGCGGGATTGGTGGGGTATATGTGCAGCGGCGGGAGCAAGCCCGCCTCCGATGTTCACAACAAATACAAGGTCCTCATGATCTCTCCATCATCCACAGCCCTGGAACTCACCGCGCGCAACATTCCCATCTTTTTCCGCACCTGCTGGAACGACAAGATTCAGGCCAGAAGGGCTGCGGCCTTTGCCTTAAGCCGCAAATGGACTCGGGTGGCCGTCCTTCATGACAAGAGTGACTACGGCCAAAGCCTTGCCGAAGATTTTGCGGAAAATCTCAGGAAAAAGGGAGGGAAGATCCCGGTCCTGGAAGGGATCACCAGAGGGGATAAGGACTTTACACCCGTACTCACAAAGATCAAGCCTCTGAGACCCCAGCTCATTTACTTCGGCGGAATGGCAGCCGAGGGGGTACTCCTGGCCAGGCAGATGAAAAGGGTGGGGATCAAGGCCCACTTCATGAGTGATGACGGTTGTTATACGGAAAAGGATTTTATCCATGCCGGCGGAAAGGCCAGCAACGGATGCTATGTCACTTACGCCCAGGAGCCTGACCCTGAGTGGGTCAAAAGGTTTGAGGATAAGTACGGGCCGAGGCAGACTTTTTCGCCCCAGGCTTACGACGCCGCCAATATCCTCATGATGGCCGTGGAAAAAACAGCGAAAAAGAAGGCCGATGGAACCCTTGTCGTCGAGAAAAAGGCCCTGAGAGATGCTGTCGCAGACACCGAATATGAGGGCATCACCGGCAAAATCGCCTTCGATCCTTATGGGGACCGGACCGGTTCCGTGGTGGCTGTTTACAAGGTCGTGGAGGATGAAGGGAGGCGCTTTTTCAAGCGACTCGTCTTTTAGCGCTAAAAGGGGTCCGGGCAGAGGGTGAACCGAGTTTCGAAAAAAAGGTCGAGGAATTTTCGGCCTTTTCCTTATTTTGCTTCCCCACCGGGGACGCCTCAGGGAACGCACTATGCCCTATTTCCTCACCCCTGAAGTGATCATCGCCCAAATCTTGAATGGGCTCACCATCGGCGGCATCTACGCCCTCATCGCCCTGGGATACACCCTGGTATACGGCGTCCTTTTCATGATCAATTTCGCCCATGGCGAGATCTATATGTTCGGCTCCTTCGGCGGATTTGCCGTACTCACCTACTTTGTCAACACGGGCTTTGCCAAGAGCCATCCAGCCCTGTCCATCCTTGGGGCCTTCTTGGCCGCCATGGTGGTCTCATCCCTCTTGGGAGCCCTCCTGGAGCGGATCGCTTACAGGCCTCTTCGTTACGCCCCCAGGCTGGCCCCCCTCATCAGTGCCATAGGGGCTTCTATTTTTCTTCAAAACGTGATGATGCTCATCATAGAGGCCCGCATGCAGGTCTACCCGGACGTCATCCCTGAAAACTTTTTGGAATACGGATGGTTTAGCATCTCTTATTTCCAAATTTTCATCATTCTGGGCTCTATATTCCTCATGGTTGCCCTCTACCTGTTTATTCGAAGGACTAAGACAGGCAAGGCTATGCGGGCCGTGGCCGAGGATAAGGAGGCAGCTTTTCTGGTGGGCATTGACGTAAACGGAATCATTATGATCACCTTTATCATCGGCTCTGCCTTGGCCGCCGCCGCCGGTGTCATGGTGGGCATGTATTATACCCAGATCAATCATATGATGGGTTTTATCCCCGGTATCAAGGCCTTCACCGCAGCAGTCCTTGGAGGAATCGGAAATGTCCCGGGTGCCATGCTCGGGGGCTTTTTTCTCGGACTGACAGAGGCCCTGGGGGTCTTGTTCATGCCTGCCGAGTATAAGGATGTCATCGCCTTCAGCCTCCTTGTCCTTGTTTTGATCTTCAGACCAAAAGGGATCCTCGGCGAGGTGGTCTCGGAAAGGGCCTAACCAAATATGCAACAGATACGGTCAATATGGCGCGTCATTCCCCCCAAGGTCTTTCTCGGGGTGGGCCTCCTCTTCTTGTTGGCCCTGCCCCCAATGGTGGGGAATTACTGGGCCCAGGTCTTGGGAGACATCGGCATCTATGTCATGCTGGGTATCGGGCTAAACGTGGTGGTAGGCTTTGCCGGGCTTCTGGATCTGGGCTATGTGGCCTTCTATGCCATCGGGGCTTACGGATATGCCCTTGTAGCCTCTCCCCAGTTCGGCATTCATATCCCTTTCTGGTTCATGCTTCCCGGGTGCGTGGCCCTGGCCGCGCTGGGCGGCACCCTGCTCGGCATACCCGTTCTGCGCATGCGAGGCGATTACCTGGCCATTGTCACCCTGGGTTTTGGTGAAATAATCCGGATCCTCCTCAACAACTTGGACCCCATAACCAACGGGCCCCGAGGGCTTTTGCGGATTGATGCCCCCACCATCGGAGACTTTGCCATCAACAGCCCTTTTAGGTGGTATTACATGATCCTGGCCGGCATTTTTCTCTCGGCCTTTATCGCGGACAGGCTCAATAATTCCCGTATCGGCAGGGCCTGGATCGCCATGCGGGAAGACCAAGACGCGGCCGCCGTTATGGGGATCAATATCCTTAAATACAAACTCCTGGCCTTCACCATCGGGGCCTCCTTCGCCGGGATCGGGGGCGCCATATTTGCCGCCCGTCAAGGGTCCATTTTCCCGGAAAATTTCTCCCTCATGGTGTCTATCAATGTGTTATGTCTCATCATCATAGGCGGTATGGGCAGTATACCGGGCGTCATCCTGGGTGCGGTTGTCCTTATTGGTTTCCCCGAACTCCTCCGCGAAGTCCAGCAATACCGGATGCTCGTCTTCGGAGGGCTCCTGGTGGTGATGATGATCTTCCGGCCTACCGGCCTTATTCCTTCAGCCCGAAGAAAACTGGAGCTGGAGACATGAGGGAAGAGCCCCTGGAGGGCATGTGTATGGACACCTTACTTGAAACCAGGGGATTGCTAAAGAGCTTCGGTGGTTTAATCGCCTTGAATCACATCGATTTCAAGGTGGAAGCGAGGATGATTGCCGGGCTCATCGGTCCCAATGGGGCGGGTAAGACCACCCTTTTCAACTGTCTCACCGGGGTCTATCCCTTTGACCAGGGGCGGGTCTTGTTCAAGAGCCAAGATTTGGGAGGGCTTAAAAGCCACGTCATCACCCGGTTGGGCGTTTCAAGGACCTTTCAAAACATTCGGCTCTTTAATAACATGACCGCCCTCGAAAACATCCTGGTGGGTCAACACTGCCGCATGCGCGCCGGGGTGTGGGGGGCCGTTACCCGCAACCGGCCCACCCTGGAGGAAGAAAAAAAGGCCCTCCTGAGATCAGAAGAGCTCTTGCGATTCATAGGACTGGACGACAAGGCCCATGTCCTGGCCAAGAATTTCCCCTATGGCAATCAGAGAAGGCTGGAGATCGCCCGTGCCCTGGCCACAGAACCAAAACTGCTCCTCTTGGACGAGCCCACCGCAGGGATGAACCCGCAGGAAACAGCCGAATTGATGACCTTCATTGAACGGATCCGGAGCGAGCTGGGCCTCACGATCCTCCTCATCGAGCATGATATGCGGGTTGTAATGGGTATATCTGACAGGGTGACCGTGCTCGATTATGGCGTCAAGCTCGCTGAAGGCAGCCCCCGTGAAGTCCAAAAGGATCCCAAAGTCATCGAAGCCTACCTGGGACGATTCGGTGCCTTAATGAGCCAAGGGGCGGGCATGAAAAAGGAAGAACATCCGTGAGAGGGCAGCATCACAGGACATCCGGTTCTCCACCTGCGGAGCAGGTACTCCATGTGGAGGACGTGCACGCCTTCTACGGTAAAATCCACGCCCTCAGAGGGGTATCCCTTGACGTCAATCAGGGGGAAATCGTCACCCTAATCGGGAGCAATGGGGCAGGGAAGAGCACTTTGCTTAACACCATCTCCTGCATCCTGAACGCCAGGCAGGGGCGGATTCTTTTTCAGGGCTCCAGAATCGACCGTCTTAATCCCCACCAGGTGGTTCACCGGGGTATTTCCCAAGTCCCTGAGGGAAGAAAAATCTTCTCCCGTCTCAGTGTTACGGAAAACCTGGAATTGGGGGCCTTTATAAGAAAGGATCCGGGAGAGGTCCGCAAAGACATGGAGGAAGTCTTTCGCCTCTTCCCCCGATTAAAGGAGAGACGCAGGCAGGTAGCCGGGACCCTTTCGGGGGGGGAACAGCAGATGCTTTCCATCGGTCGAGCCCTTATGGCCAGGCCCATGCTCTTGCTCCTGGACGAGCCCTCCATGGGCCTTGCACCTCTCCTGGTAGAGACCATCTTGGAAACAGTTCAGCGCATCAACCAGGAAGGAAAAACCGTGTTGCTGGTGGAACAAAACGCCCTGATGGCCTTTCAGATCGCCACCAGAGGCTATGTGATTCAGACCGGAGAAATCGCCCTGGAAGACGAGACAAAGAACCTGTCTGAAAATGACATGGTCAGGAGACTCTACCTCGGCGGTGATCCGGCGTGACTTAGGTTGGGCATTTTTTCGAAACCCCTTAAGGCGTTACCAAGGAGACGGACCGTGGCTCCTCCACATCAAGATGAAATCACCCTTCCCGCCGACCTGAAGAACCTCCATGCCATGAAGCATTTCATTCTGGACAGGGCGGCCCAAAGCGGCTTTGATGAGGCTGCGGCCATGCAAATTGAGCTGGCCGCCGATGAGGTCCTCACCAACGTGATCAGCTATGCCTATCCGGATGAGCCCGGAGATATCACCATCCAGTGCCAAATGGACAAGGATCACGTCTTCGTGGTCCGGATTATGGACACAGGCGTCCCCTTCAACCCCCTCCAGGTCAAGGAACCGGACCTCTCCCTGAGTTTGGAAGAGAGGAAGATCGGAGGTCTGGGTCTCTTCCTGGTCCACAAGATGACAGACCGCGTGAGTTATCACAGGGAGGGAGACGTGAACATCCTGACCCTTTATAAAAGAAAAAATCCCCAGGGCCCGTTCCCTGGGTGAGCCCACAAACCCAAAGGGAGATCTTTGAGAGGATTTGATGACTCAATTAAGCCCCATAAACTACAAAATTCACTTGGAGCCGGACCTGCGCCGTTTTACCTTTTCCGCCACCACCGAAATCCTGGTCCACGCCCCGTATCCTGTGGCAAAAATCACCTTAAACAGCCTTGAACTGGCCGTCCGGTCCTGCCAGGCCTTTGTGGAGGGCGCCTTCTCGGAGTGCCCCTTTCGGGTGGATCCTCAGAAAGAGGCGCTCTCCCTTTTCCTGCCCCGGAATCTCTCGGGGCAACTGGCCCTGAGGATTCACTACCAGGGAGAGATCAATGACAAGATGGCCGGCTTTTATAGAAGCCGCTATAAAAAGAACGGGCAAACCGCCTATATGGCCGTAACCCAGTTTGAGGAGAGTGATGCCAGAAGGGCCTTTCCCTGTTTTGACCGGCCCGACAAAAAGGCGACCTTTGACATAAAAATGGTTATCGATCAAGACCTTGTGGCCCTCTCCAATGGACGCCTCGTGGAAGAACGGCCTTTGCCCGAAGGTAAAAAGCAGGTGGGGTTCCAGCAAACCCCGAAGATGTCCACCTATTTGCTGTTCTTTGCCGTAGGAGACTTTGAATTCTCTGAGGACCCGGGCAGCCCGGTGGTCCGGGCAGCGACCCTTCCGGGCATGACCCCCTATGCACAATTCGGCCTGGACTTCGGCAGGAAAGCCTTGGAATTCTGCCAGGATTACTATGGTGTCCCCTATCCCTTTTCAAAGTTGGACCTCATCGCCATTCCCGATTTCGCCTTCGGGGCCATGGAAAACTGGGGCGCCATCACCTTCAGGGAGAACCTCCTCCTCCACTACCCGGGCACCACATCGCAGGCGGCGGAAGAAGGCATTTGTGAAACCATCGCGCATGAAATCGTTCATCAATGGTTTGGAAACCTGGTGACCCCTTCTGACTGGAGATATCTCTGGCTCAACGAGAGTTTCGCCACCTACTTCGGTTACGGGATTGTGGACCACTACTTTCCCGAGTGGGGAATATGGGATCAGTTCATAAACGGTCGAACAGATAAGGCCCTTGACCGGGATGCCCTCTGTCATACCTTCGCCATTGAAATCCCTGGAGGGGAACATGTGGTCATTAATGCGAGTACCGCCCCCATCATTTACAGTAAAGGGGCCAGCGTCCTGAGGCAGATGGCCCTTTACCTGGGAGAGGAGGGCTTCAAAAAGGGCCTCAGGGCCTATCTGGCCGGTTATGCTTACGGATGTGCATCGAGCCGGCACCTCTGGGAGTCCTTTGAGGAGGCCACGGAAAAGCCCATAACCAGGATCATGAAGAGTTGGGTTGAGAAGGCCGGGCACCCTCTCTTGTCGGTAAAAAAGGAGGGGACCGGGCTCCGCATCACCCAAGAAAAGTTTACTTATCTGGACCGGCAATCCCCCGAATGCTGGCTTGTGCCCGTAACGGTGAGGTTCTTTTATGAAGATGGTCACAGCGAATGGGTGCCCTTCCTTTTGGAAAATGAAACTCACCTGCTTGAAATGGATGAGCGGGTTGAGGCCTATAAAGTCAATGACGGGCAAAGCGGGTTTTACAGGGTCAAATATCTCCATGAAAAAGATCTCCGGGTTCTTGGGAGATATGTCCTTGAAAACAAACTCCCTTGTCTGGACCGGTGGGGGCTTCAGAATGATCTCTATGCCCTGGTCAAGAAAGGAGATGTGTCCATTGACGAATACCTCGAATTTCTCTCCTTCTATAAGCATGAAGAGGCCTATCTCCCCATCACAAGCATCGCCCAAAACCTGCTTCACGCCTATCTGGTCCTTAAAGAACCTCAAAGAGAACGGGTTTGCTCCTTTGGAAGGACCTTCCTGGAGAAGATCCTCTTCCGTCTGGGATATGAACCCCGGTCCGGGGAAGAACACACTCTTACCATTCTGAGGGACCAGATCATGTGGGACGCCGTTCTCTACGGCTCGGAGAGTACCGAGAAACAGGCGCTGGACAAGTTCTCAAGGCTCCTCAAAGGAGAAAGCATCCATCCGGACCTCATGAAAAGCATCCTCCGGGTGGCTGCCTTCACAGGCGAGCATAAGACCTTCGAGTGGCTTAAAAAAAGGTTTGATTCCGTACAAAGCGAACATGAACGGATCAATATCCTCGTGGCCCTGGGGAGTTTTGGGGAAAAAGACCTGATTAAGAGGGCCCAAGCATTCACGCTGGAAAAAGTACCGGCCCGGAACCGGTTCATGCCCGTCCTCTCTATGGCCACCAATCCCGGCGCCATCCCTTACCTCTGGGACTGGTACAGGGAAGGGGTGGAAACCTTTGAGCGTTTTCATCCCCTCCACTATGAGCGGGTCATCGAGGGGGTTATCCCCCTGGCGGGCCTGGGAAGGGAAGAGGAGGTCTTTTCCTTCTTTGACCGTTACAAGGAGCAAAAGATCCTGGCCAAAGACACCATCGCGCTTTCTTTGGAGAAACTGCGCATAAACGCCGGGATGCGCCGCAGGCTGAAGACCTAAACCAGGACAAACCCCTTTTCCCGGAAAAGGCTCAAACAGGCATCCACCACCGCTCCCTCGTAAAGAACATCCCTTTTTTGGGAAATCTCCTCGAGGGCCTTGTCCATACCCAAGGCGGGACGATACGGCCGGTGAGATCCCATGGCCTCCACCACATCCGCCACACCCAGAATCTTCGCCTCCATTAAGATGTCATCCCCTGAAAGGCCGGAAGGGTAGCCTGAACCGTTGATCCTTTCATGGTGCTGAATAACGATTTGTGCGATGGGCCACGGAAATTCGATGGTCTTTAATATGTCATAACCCACCTGGGGGTGAATTTTGATGAGGTTGAATTCAATTTCGGTGATGCGTCCGGGCTTGCTGAGGATTGCTGCGGGGATGGCGATCTTCCCGATATCATGGACCACCCCGGCCATGCGCAATCCTTCTACCCGTTCCCGGTCCATGCCCATTTCCTCCGCAACGGTCGCGGCCAGCTTGGCCACCCGTTGCTGGTGGCCCGCAGTATAAGGGTCTCTCATTTCAACGGTCAAGGCCATGGCATGGATACTGCCCTCCAGGGCCTTTCGGACCTTGGCCATGCTCTCCTGCAGGGCCGCGGTCCGCTCCTCCACCATCTTCTCCAAACGCTCCCGGTAGGCCTCATTGTCCTTCTCAAGCTGGCGGCGACGGAGGGCGTTTGCCACACTGATGAGCACGCCGTTTCTCTCAAAGGGCTTGATGATATAGTCATACACCCCGATCTTCAGGGCCACATCGGCGATCAACGGGTCATCAATGGCGGTTACCATGACCACCGCGGTCCGAGGGTATGCGTCCAGGGCATATCGGACGAAGTCCAAGCCCGATTCCCCCGGCATGTTGATATCACAAAGGATCAAGTCGAAATCCTCTTCCCCCAGCTTCGTGCGGGCCTCAAAGGCGTCCGCGGCCAGATTGCAATCGTATTCACCCATTTCCAGGATCTGACCCAGAAGTTCACGCACAGGCCCTTCATCATCCACAATCAGAATCTTTGCCATGGTCACGCCCAAAAAACCTCCCTTCCACAAGTACCCCAACCCTTCCCGCAGGGTCAAGGACATTTACTGGATGGTCCATACTATTTGACATCCAAGTAACCCTTGATTATCCTGTGCTCCAAATTCATCGTGGATCTCTGCCTCGCCTTTTTAGAAGGTCGAACCCTCTGAGTCCATGATAAATAAGCCGCCGCTCCGGTCACCTGCCGGCCCGTTCAATCCCGGACCGGTCCCGAGGGTGCCCATTCAGAAACCTCAGGGCTCAGAAAGGAGGTCACGGCCATGACAAAGCATTTCTACCTGGTCCCTGAACTCAATCAAATGTCCCAAGAGGGAATTCGAGAATACCAGGAAAAGAAACTGCCCGGGCAGCTCAGATACTGTTATGATCACTCCGAGTTTTACAAGGCCCGCTTTGATGCGTGCGGGGCCAAACCCGAAGATATTCAGACCCTTCAAGACCTCCGCAGGTTGCCTGTTTTCATGGTTAAAGACGATGAAAGAAAGAGCGCTGAGGAATCACTCGAACGCTATGGCCATCCCTTTGGTTTACACCTCTGCGCCCCCGTGGAAAACATCTACCTTACAGGCACCACATCAGGGACCACCGGGACGCCCACCTTCAGTTATACCTTTACTGAAAAAGACATCCAATTTATCGGCGGCCAGTTGGGTCATCGCCTCTCCCTCACGGGCCTGGGCAAGGGAGACCGTGTGGTTTTCTTCTTTGCTTTGGGCATTTACGCCACCACCATGACCCTCTGGGGGTTGAGGAACCTGGGGGCCCTGCCCATTGATATTGATGCCAGGGCCGGGACGGATCTCCTTTTGAAATTCATGGGGTTGACCCGTCCAACCCACCTGGCATGTACCCCTTCTCTGGCGGAATACCTCATAGAAAAGTGTCCCACCCACCTCGGAAAAGAGGTCGGTCAATTCAACCTCCGGGGCTTACTCACCACCGGTGAAATCGGCATTGCCATCCCGGAAATCAAGAGAAAACTGGAATCCGCCTACGGATGCCGGGCCTTTGATTATTGGTCCCCCTGCGGTAATGCCATGGGCATCTCCTGTGATGCCGGCGCCTATTACGGGCTTCACGCCGTGGCCCCGGATGTTTGTACCAGTTACGATGATCTGGTGGACCCGATTACCAAAGAACCCGTGGATCCTGATGTGGACGGAGCCATTGGAGAAATGGTTCACACCTCTCTGGAAAGAGAGGCCTGTCCCGCAGTGAAATACGCTTATGGAGACGTGGTGCAGATCTCGACGGGGGAATGTCCCGGCTGCGGTTTCAAAGGCAAAAGGGCCAGGTTGATTGGCCGGGCCGATGACATGCTCACCGTAAAAGGGGTCAATGTATACCCCGCCGCCATCAAGGACATTGTCACCACCTTTGTACCTGACGTGACCGGAGAAATGAGGATTATCCTGGAGGCGCCCCCTCCCAGGGTACAGCCGCCCCTGAAGCTCAAAATCGAGCACGGTCCGCACACGGCACACTCAGACCTTCCCGGACTCTCCGAAAAGATCGCATCGGCCCTTCATAGGGAGATCAAGATCCGGCCCTCTATAGAATTCGTTGAGCCGGGGGCCTTGCCCAAGGAGACCCGGAAAACCCCGGTCTTTGAAAAGCACTACGAAGGGCAATAGTGTATTCGCGAGCGCCTTCAGAGCCAAGGAAAGAATATCACAAAAGATCTCGCCACCTTTGCCGGCTGAAAAAGGAACTATTTCTTATAAGGTGCCAAACAACCTTTCAGGAGGGGTGCTGAAAGCCATGTGGGAAAAGGGAGCAGAAGAACTCCAAAAGAGAAAAGAGATCGCCTACCGGCTGGGGGGAGAAAAAAACATCGCCAAGCAGCACAACCGGGGAAAGATGACGGTGAGGGAACGCATTCATGCCCTGGTTGATGAGGGCTCCTTTCTCGAAAGGGGTATCCTTACCGGTGTGGCCACCTATGAAAAAGACCGTCTCCTCAATCTCATACCCTGCCCGTTTGTGATGGGCATCGGTGAAATCGAGGGCCGAAAAGCGGCCATCCATGGAGACGACTTCACCATAAAAGGGGCCTCCGTGGGCAGGATGTATAAAGAAAAGGGGGCCTATTTTCTCAAAATGGCCCGAACCTTTAGGCTCCCCATTGTCCGGTTACTCGAAGGCGCCGGCGGCTCTATCAAAGAAATCCTCGAGATAGGATATACCGAGCTCCCGAGTTCCGGGGACGAATGTGCCCAAAACCGCGTTGAGGTACTCTCTGAGATCCCGGTCGTCTCTTTGGGTTTCGGGTCGGTGGCCGGTCTGGGCGCCATGTATATGGTCCAGAGCCACTTCTCCGTGATGGTTAAGGAAAAGGCCCATGTCTTTGTAGGGGGACCGCCCTTGGTCAAGTCCGCCTTTGGAGAGGATATTACCAAAGAAGAACTGGGCGGATACAGGCTTCACACCCGGCTTACGGGTGTGGTGGACAATGAGGCGGAAGATGAGATGGATGCCCTGGGGCAGGCCAAAAAATTCCTCTCCTACCTCCCTTCTCATGTCTGGGAGATGCCCCCTTGGCAGGAAACACACGATGACCCGGACCGGCAGGAAGAAGAGCTGCTCTCCATTATCCCCAGAGACCACAAGAGGCCTTACCCCATCCGCAAGCTCCTGAACCACGTCTTTGATCAGGCGACCCTCTTTGAGATCGCGAAGTATCAGGGTCGATCCCAGGTAACGGCCTTGGCCCGCCTCAACGGTTACCCTGTGGGTGTACTGGCCAATGACACCCGATTTTATGGGGGGTCCTTCAACTATGACGCGGCCGAGAAATTCCAGCGCTTCATCGACATGTGTGATACCTTTCATCTCCCCCTGGTCAACCTCTCGGATCAACCGGGCTTCATGATCGGGAAAAAGAGCGAGGAACACGGGACCATTCGAAAGGGGGTGAGGGCCAGCTTTGCCATGATCCAGGCCACCATCCCTGTTGCCGTCATCTATCTCCGGAAATGCTTCGGCGTGGCCGGAGGGGCCCAAAAGAGCGGGCTCCGTCTTAGCTGGCGTTATGCCTGGCCATCAGCGGTTTGGGGAAATATCCCGGTCGAGGGGGGGGTGTACGCGGCCCATCGGGCGGAACTTGAGAAGGCCGAGGACCCCGAGGCCTATCTCGCCACATTGCATGACACCTATCGGGCCATTGCCTCTCCCTTCCGGACCGCGGAGGCATTCGGTATAGAAGATATCATCGATCCCCGGGAAACCAGATCCCTCCTGTGTAAATGGGTCAAGATGGCCTATGACATTGAAAAGGATCACCTGGGTCCCAAAAAACGGGGCATGAGATGTTGATCCCTTATCTCTGAGTGTAATGCGGGTCAGGCCAGGGCTTGGTTCACAATCTCGGCCACGTCCAGGACCTCAAGCCTGTCTTCCATCCCTTCGATCTTGAGCGCGTCATCGAGCATCTTGGCACACTGGGGGCAGGCCACGGCCAGGACTTCGGCCCCGGTGTCAAGGGCCTGCCGGACCCGTATCCTGGCCGGGCTGTCTTCACCGCCCCCCAGGATATCCGTGAAAAAATTACCCCCGCCGCCGCCGCAGCAGAAGGCGTTCTCCCCGCTCAGGTCCAGCTCCCTGAATTCAAGGCCGGGAATGGCGCGGAGAATCGCCCGGGGGGCATCATACTCCTTGTTATGCCGTCCCAAATAACAGGGGTCGTGGTAGGTGACCCTTTTCTTGTATTCCTTTACAGGGGGCTTTCCGGCCTGGATCAAAGGGGCCAGGACCTGGGTATAGTGGTACACATGGATCCCCCCGTTCATTTTTGGATAGTCATTCCTAAAGGCGTTAAAGGCATGGGGGTCCAGGGTGATGACCTTTCCTGCCCCCACTTCCCTGAAAAGGGCCGCGTTTTCCTCGGCCAAGGCCTCAAATAGACCGGTCTCTCCCAGCGCTCTGACCTCATTACCGTCACAGCGCTCCCTTTCACCCAGGATACCCATGGAGACGCCGGCCTTGATGAGCACTTCCCCCACGGCCCTGGCGATCCTTTTGCCCCGCTCGTCATAGGATCCCACACAACCCACATAAAAAAGGTGCTCCTGGCCGTCATAGCCTTTGATGGAGGTACCCTCGGCCCACTTGCCCCTCTCCTGGGAGGGCTCCTTGTAAGGATTGCCGTTCACACTGATGTTCTTTAAGTAATCCCTTACCGGAGGGGGGATAATGCCGCCGTTGACCATCTCTTCCCGGGCGGCAATAAAGATATTGACCAGGTCCTCACTAAAGGTGAAGACGCAGTGCTCCACGCAGTTGGCGCACGTAGCACAGGAAAAAAGGATTTCCTGAAACCGATCGCTGTTCTGGATATCCCCGTTCAACCACGCTCGGATGAGCCACATCCTGCCCCCGGGAGAGTAAGTCTCAAATCGGAACTTACGGTATGCCGGGCAGTTAAAGTCGGTATAGTCACTGGTAAACTTGCAATACCCGCACCTGAAGCACCTGTGTACGATCTCTTCATACTTCATTTAACCTACCTCCCAGTTTCCTGGATTCATAATATTGTCGGGGTCCAGGCTCTTCTTGATCATGCCCATGAGGTTCCGGGTGTTCGGATCCATCTTTTCAAGGGCCATGCGCTGCTCGTCCACGGTGGGTTTCCAAAAAATACCTCCCGCCTTAAGGGCATATTCGCTGACTTCATGGAGGGCCTTCCTGGTCCTTTCCATCATGTCCGTATCGGCCCGGTTAAAGGTAAAGGCGAACCCATACATCATGCAGTGCCCCCTTCCGATAATCCTGGCCATGCCTGAATATCCCAGATCATACTTGGCCGCCAGATCTATGACAGTTTGGGCACATTCAGGATATTTCTCAACAGGGATGATGGGGCCGGAATATTCAAAGCCCCCGCCCTTTTTTACATCAGCAAACCGGCTCACACTCCTCTGGGGCATCTCCAGCAGAGTAGGCTTCATGACCGGAGCGACCATCATAAATCCGCCGTCCTTCCTCTTGATAAAAGGGTCGAGGGCATACCAGACCATCTTTCTCTTAAACTCCATCTCCTCGTCCGAATCCGCAGTCATAAATATGGTCATATGGTGGTTGTCTTTGAAAATCATGGGCAAAGGCTGGTTAAAGATATTGATATCTTCTACCATCTCCGTGTGGGTGAGTTCATAGACCATGTCCGGGACCAAGTCCGCCGAATCCGTGATAAAGATCTCCACATCTCTCATCTTTTTGCGGGGATAAAGTCTGAGGGCCACCTTGGTCAGAAGACCGGTCGCTCCAAACCATCCCAGAAACAACCCCGACAAATCCGGAATGGGAGCCCCCTTTGAAAACCAATAAGGGGAGATGGAGGAGGATCCAATGCGACATATTTCTCCTGAAGCCAGGACCACCTCCAAACCGCAGACCATGTCCGAATTGAATCCATATTCCTGGGTTAGTCTGCCCTGGCCGTGGATCATCACATTGGCCGCTATGGTGGCCGTGGCCGGGGAGTCAGGGATACTGTGCCGTAACCGGGGATAATGTTTCTCCAGATAGGCCCTTAACTTCCCCTGGGAGGTCCCTCCTTCCACGATCACATACCGGCCTTTCTCATTGACCTCCAGGATTCTGTTCATCCGCTTCATATCAATGACGATTCCCCCCTTCAGGGGAATAATCAGGCCCGTCAGGGCCATGCCGGCCCCCATGGGAACCACAGGGATCTTCTCCTCACTGGCGAGCCTCACCACGGCTTGGACCTCCTCCGCCGTCTTGGGGACCACCACATAGTCCGGTTCATGGGCGGGCATCAAGCCCGGGTCGCGCGCATAAAAATAGGCCTCCTCTGGGTGATTGGAGACGTATTCTTCTCCCACGATCTCCGCAAGTGCACGGGTGATATCACGCATATCGCCACCTCCAGTTACTGTTTTTCGCCGATGGCCATCCTGCAAAGGTCTATCATATGGACGGGCTTTATCCCTCTCTTGGAGACCTTTTCAGCCAGGGTGCTCTGACAGGCCGGACAGTTAAAGACACAGTACTCGGCTTCATGCTCCACCATGTCGTCCAGGTTCCGCTTTTGTACATCCGTCATAAGATCATAACCATAGTTCATGCCAAGAATACCCCCGCAGCAGAGGGCATTTTCATCCTGGTAGGTCCTGTCCACCAATTCAACCCCCAGGAGATCCATAATGTCCCGAACAAAATGGTGCTTATCCGCCGAAAGGCGGGAGGAGCAAGGTCTCTGATAGGCCACTTTGATATTTAAGGGTTTGACCTGGTCACCCAGGACCTTTAGCCGGTTGTAAAGGTATTCAAAGTAATGGATGGGCTCAAAAGGGACCTCAATGCCGAAGGCGGGTGCAAGGTGGGCAAATGACCCGTAGCACTCATCATGCATACATACCACTTCCCGAACGCCCAGTTTCTTGAAATTCTCCATCACCTGGGGAAGCCTCTCCTTGATAATCGAGGTCTCGGCAAAATGGATGTAAACCACATTACAGAAGAATTCCTGACCGAAAATATAGGCGGGCATCAGGTCTTCAAAGAGCTTTCCCTTGACCCACCTCAGGAATTCGGGCATGAACCCGAAGGAGAGCATCTTGTCCTTGACCTCTCCCACCCTGTACTTGCCCTGGGGTTCCCCGATGTTGATCCACTGTGTTGTCACAGCCCTTGGCGAACTCAGAATCCCTTTCTCCTGTCTGCGCTCCGTAATGAGATAAAAGGGGTGATTTCCCCGCTTACAGTATTCCTCACACCCATAGCAGGTCACACAATCCTGCAATACAAAGGAGCCCTCCCCTCGGGCGATCTTGACCATCTCGTTCACGGCCTGGTCCTTGTCCAGATCCATGTACTGGCACTTGACGAGACAGTCCCCCGTGGGACAGGTGCGGCACACATTTTCATCAAATTTTAAAGCATACATAGCTCCCCCTCATAAAACGTAAACGCCCCTGCCAAGCCTCAATCCCCAAAAATATTGCTCACTTCTACATTTACCCGACCCGAACTTATATAACCCAATGGCTGTCTGTCAAGGTTAATCCCCCCCTCCCACAAGGCCTCTTCTCAAGACGCGGCCGGTCTTGGGTAATAGGGCAATCCGAAGAATCCCGGACCTGGGGCACGCTAAAATTCCCATTTGACATCCATGGAAGACTGACATAAGAACGGACCAGATCCCATGGTCTCCCAAGTTCCCCTTTCAAGCGGATCCACCATGCCCCAGGAAGAGCAAAAAGCCTTTACCTCCCTCCTCAATAAGGACCGCCTCCTGCTCCTGGGCGTAACAGGCGGCATTGCCAGCGGAAAGAGCACGGTGGCCGATATGCTCGCCCATCTCGGGGCCTTTACCATTGATTTTGACGCCCTGGCCAGGACGGTGGTCGAGCCGGAAAAACCCGCCTGGAAAGAGATTATAGGCCATTTCGGTCATGAGGTCCTTCAAGAGGACGGCCAATTAGACCGGAAAAAGCTTGGTCACATCGTCTTCCAAGACGAAAAGGAACGAAAAAAACTGGAGTCCCTGACCCATCCCCGGATCCTGGAGGAATACCAGGCCCGGGTAAACGCCGTGGTAGAGAAAGACCCGGACGCCATCATCCAGGTGGTGATCCCCTTGCTCTTTGAGGTCCAATTAGAGGCCTTGGTTCACAAGATCCTCGTCGTCTATATCCCTCCTGCTGAACAGATCAATCGGTTGATCAAGCGGGACGGGATCAGCAGGGATGAGGCGGCCCGCATCCTCAAGGCCCAGCTCCCCTTGGATGAGAAGGTGAAAAACGCGGATTTCGTCATCCACAACAACGGCCCCCTGGACCAGACCCGAAGACAGGTGGACGCCCTCTGGGACACCCTTAAGGGACTTCAAAAAAACCCGCAAAGAGGAGGCAAAAAATGACCGATTCAACCTTTGTTTTGAACCCTGTGGACCGTGTCGAAATCCTCACCCTCATGGACAACTATGTGGACGTCCTGCTCAGGAACTCAGAGGTCGTCACCCGTCCTCCCCTGGCCAAGGGGGGCAATATCCCCTCAGACACCCCGGTGGCCGAGCATGGCCTTTCTCTCCTGGTCACCGTGTATACCGGGGAAGACCGCCATACAATCCTCTTTGACGCCGGGTACAGCCAGATCGGAGTGCCCCACAACCTGGAACAGCTGGGCGTGGACCTGAAGGGGGTGGAAGCCTTGGTCCTCAGCCACGGTCACATGGATCACACCGGGGCCCTTTATCCCCTCCTTGAGAAAATCCCCGGTCTCATTCCCCTGGTGCTCCATCCGGATGCCTTTTCGGCACCCCGCTACTTCGGCCTGGACGACGGGAGAAAGCTCCTCTTTCCCCAGACCCTGGTCAAAGGCGACCTGGAGGCCCGGGGAGCAAAGATCCAGGAAAGAAAAGAGCCTACCCCTCTGGCCGACAACACGGTTCTGGTCACAGGAGAGGTGGAACGGGTCACAGGCTTTGAAAAGGGGCTTCCCAACGCCCTGCTGGAGCGGGAGGGAGAAGTGGTGAAAGATCCTATTTTAGATGACCAGGGTCTGGTCATCCATCTCAAGGGCAAAGGGCTGGTGGTCATTTCCGGATGCAGCCACGCAGGGATCATAAACACCCTTCTCTATGCAAGAAAAATAACCGGGATTCAGGAGATCCACGCCGTCATGGGGGGGTTCCATCTCTCCGGGCCCTTTTTCGAACCCATTATTGAAGAAACCATCAAAGAGATGAAGAATATGGCCCCTCAGTGGGTCGTGCCCATGCACTGTACCGGGTGGAAGGCCATTCAAAGGTTTTCAGAGGCCTTCCCCACCTCCTTTGAGCTCAACAGCGTTGGATCTCTCTTTACCCTCTCCTGATTTTCCTGTTATTCTTCGCCCAGCTTTGTCCACACTTCGCTAACGGCCCTGCCTGCATCTGAGGCGCCGTTATATTCAAAGATGGTTAATCCTTGCACCATGGCTTTGGTAAACATGGGATCAAAGGGAATGCGCCCCAAGACCTTTACGCCTCTTTCTTTTGCCATCCCTTCGATGGCCTCCGTTTCCTGGGGGTTGAGATCAAATTTATTCACACAAATCATGGCGGGTATTTGAAAATGGGCCGCCAGTTGAGCGACCCTCGCCATATCGTGTTTGCCTGAGACTGTGGGCTCGGTCACGATGAGTACGCCACTGGCCCCGCCCAGGGAGGCGATGACGGGACATCCCACACCCGGGGGCCCATCGGTCAGGATGAGGTCAAGGCCCTTTTCCTCGGCAAGCTTCTTTGCCTCCTGGCGCACCAGGGTGACCAGTTTCCCTGAGTTTTCTTCTGCAATGCCCAGCCTCGCATGGACCATGGGACCGAACCGGGTCTCGGAAATAAACCACTCCCCACAGGTATTCACCGGGAAGTCGATGGCCTCTTCGGGGCAAAAATAGACACACACCCCACATCCCTCGCACTCTATGGGGTCCGCCACAAAATCCTCACTGATGGCGTCCCACCGGCACAGGTCCCTGCAAAGCCCGCACTGGGTGCACTTATCCCCATTAATGACGGCCGTGTTGCCGCTCTCAAAAGAGTGGCGCTCCTGGATGTCAGGGGCCATGATAAGGTGGAGATCCGCCGCATCCACGTCTGCATCACAGAGGACCTTGTTTTTAGCCAGTGAAGCAAAGGCTGCAAGGATAGTGGTCTTTCCCGTCCCTCCCTTGCCGCTGATAACCACCACTTCCTTCATGAAAAAGCCTCCTCTGTGCCTGCGATTTCCACAATACGATCAAAGAGGCCCCGAAAGCGCTCCCTCCACCCGGGCATGACTTCTACCATAAGCTCACCCCTGGAATAGGCCTCTGCAATGCCCCGATCAAAGGGGATTTCCATCAGCACAGGCAGGCCCTCCTTTTCCGCATAGGCCTTGACCTTGTCATCTCCCACGTCCGAGCGATTGATCACCAGGCCCGCCGGGATTCCCAGGACCCGCACGGCTCCCACCGCCAGCTCCAGATCATGGAGACCGAAAGGCGTGGGCTCAGTGACGAGGAGGACAAAATCGGCCCCTTTCATGGCTGCAATAACCGGGCATGAGGTCCCCGGCGGGGCGTCGATAATCGTCACTCTATCGGGTCGCGCATAGGATCTCACCTTTCTGATCAATGGAGGGGACATGGCCTCACCAATCCGCAATTCGCCGTGCACGAACTCCAGGCCGTTTCTGTGCCCCCTTTCGATAACGCCCAGCTCCCGCCCTGTCTCACTGATGGCCTTTTCCGGGCAAACCTCCATGCACCCGCCACAACTGTGGCAGAGCTCATGAAAGGGCAAGACGGTTTCCCCGATCACTACGATGGCCTTGAACTGGCATATCTCCCCACACTTTCCGCAAAGGGTACACTTGTCCTCATCCACCTCCGGCACCGGCGTGGTGACCCCCACCACCTCCTCCATGGTGGGCTGAATAAAGAGGTGGGCGTTGGGCTCTTCCACGTCACAGTCTAGAAACTGAACCCCTGATCCAAGAGAAAGGGCCAGATTCGTGGCCACGGTAGTCTTTCCGGTGCCGCCTTTCCCGCTTGCCACGCTGATGATAATGCCGGAAGAGGAATGCCCTTTCTCAGATTCAGTCATCATGGTCTCTCTCCAACCCTTGCTCTTCTTTATGCGCATTTGCCTGCTGGATCATATAGGCGTTCAAGGCCTCCTGAAGGGTCTCTCCTGCGAGGAAGGCACAATGCTCCTCCTCATCGGGCAGGCCTCCCACCTTCTCAAGGATCGCCTCCCCTGTCACCTCAAGGAGTTCATCGGGGTCTTTGCCCAGGGCCATCTCTGCAGCAAAAGACCCACACACCGTGCTCGTCCCACACCCGTCTGTTCGAAAAGAGGCCTCTTTGACCCGTCTATCCTCAAACTTAAGAAATATCTCCATGGTATCTCCACAGGAACCGGTCACGCGGGCATACCCATCCGGGCCTTCCATGGGCCCCATGTAGAGGGGGTTAAGCCACCTCTCAAAGGCTATATCGCCGTAAGCCTCCCGGGTTTCTTCATAAATCCGATCCTGCAACTCCTGCACAAAATCATCTAAGTCATTGCTCATAGCGTCTTCCCCCTTCCTGCCGTGGTCTCCGGGTCCCTTGCATGCCGGATTCTGATCCATGGCCGGGGAAAAAACAAGGTTTTTCGTGGCGAAATCCCCTACATTCCAGTCCCAAGTCCACCGTAGCCCTTCTTCTAATGGTCACAAATATTGGTCCCGGTAACCAGGCTCCCTGTCAAATACTGGTTCACCAGGGACTCGGGGGTGTCCATAGGTGCCCCTGAAACGACCTCGATGCCCTTTTCCCTGAGCAGTTGCTCGGCCCGCTCGCCTATGCCGCCCACGATCACCACATCAGCCCCTTGGGCATACAACCAGCCGGGAAGTACGCCCGGTTCGTGGGGTGGGGGTGTGCGCATCTCCGTGCTTTCGATCTTACCCTTTTCGGTCTCGATAAACGCAAAATGCTCACAATGCCCGAAATGGGCCGAGAGCTTTCCATCTGAGACAGGCACCGCAACAACCTTACCCTCTGAGGCATCCTTTCTCCGGGAGGGGAATTCCTTTTTTTTCTGCTCCTCGGCAATCTGATCCTTTTTGGGGGAAGGCATCTCAACGATCTGATCCACCAGGCGATTAAAGGCCTTGGTTACGGGGATTTGGTCATCTTCGAGAAAGGCCACGCTGCCGATATCACCCCCTTGCACCATCTGCGGTTCAAAGGGCAAGGTGGCCAGGAGCCTGAGATTCTGCTTTTTGGCGGTGACCATCCCTCCGTGGGTCTTGAAGAGTTCGATCATCTTACCGCAGTGGGGACACACAAGACCGCTCATGTTTTCCACCAGCCCCAGGATCTCCATGTTGACCTGCCGGCAAAAGCTGATGGATTTACGTACGTCGGCCAGGGAGATCTCCTGGGGTGTGGTCACAATCAAGGCCCGGGCGTCCGGGATGGTCTGGGCCACGGTCAGCGGCTCATCCCCCGTGCCCGGGGGGGAATCAATAACCAAATAGTCGAGGTCTGTCCATTCGATATCTGCCAGAAATTGCCTGATCACCCCGATTTTGAGGGGCCCCCGCCATATGGTGGCTGAATCCTTGTTTTCGCCCATAAGGGTTTCAATGGAAATCACATGCAGATTGGGCAGGTATTCGACAGGACGGGCCTTTCCGCTCTTTGTGCCCGGTGTAATGGTCCCCTCCAATCCCAGTAAACGGGGAATACTGGGCCCGTGGAGATCCACATCCATAAGCCCTACCTTGAATCCTCTCTTCGCCAGGGACACGGCCAGATAAGCCGCCACGCTGCTCTTGCCCACGCCCCCCTTTCCACTCATGACCAAGATTTTGTTTCTTATCTGTTTCAGGGTGGTGTTAATCTCCACGTCCTGCTGCTGATGTTTGTCGGTATGCATGCCCTTTGCCATGAATCAGTTTCCTCCTCTTTTATTCCAAAACGCCCCTTAATAGCCCTTTTACGGATGTAAAAGCGCCCCTCCCCCCTATCTCCAGTTCCCTTCTCCCCGCTCACAACCCGGCATCAGGTATTTGGCGTCAGAGAGGGTCCCCTCCAGATAGGCATTCAGGATCTCCTCTGCAGGGCCGGAAATCCAGGGAATGACGTCAATCCCGCCGGCACTGAGCATCCTGTGAAACTGCCGGGAAATAGCCCCACAGATGAGAATATCCACCTCAAGACCCTGAACACGGTCGAAACGGCGCATCAAGTCTTTTTCTTCCAGATAGGTCTCAAAGCGGTGCTTCTCCTCCTTGTCCTCCACCTTGAGAACCAACAACCTGGAGGCGGTGTCAAAAACCGGCGAAACCTTCCCTTCCCACACCGGAATGGCGATATTCATGGAGGCCGGACCTTTCCTTCCTTTACCCCTTTTCCATGTTCTTAATCTGAGATTCAACGGCCTGGATCTGCTCCTTGAGCTCCTTTGCCTGCTCTTTGAGCCTTTTCAACTCCTCCTCTTTGCTCAGGGGGGAGGCCTGCGGGGGACCGGAGGCACCCATGCCGCCTCCCATACCCCGGCCCATACCCCGGCCCATACCCCGGCCCATGCCTCGACCCAGGCCGGCTCCGCCCCCCATGCCATAATGGTCGGCCACATTCGCTTCAGCCGTGGTCTTCAATTCTCCTTCCCGAAATCGAGTGACAGCCTCTCTTACGGTTCCCCCTTGGCCAACAATGACCTTGACCCCGGCAGCGGAAAGGGTCTGCATGGCATTGGGGCCCATGTTACCGGTAATAGCCACCTCAGCCCCTTTGGAGGCCACGAACTGGGCCGCCTGAATCCCTGCCCCCCCGCCAAGGGCCACATTTTCATTGTCAAAGGCCTCAAAGGCCATATCCTCTGTATCTACAAAAACGAAATAGGCGCAGCGACCAAATCGCGGATCAATGGCTGCATCCAGGTCTTTATCGGTTGCACTGACCACTATCTTCATATTGATTATCTCCTCCTTAAAAAGGCCTTGGGCCCTGAAACGACCCGGCCTTTGTCCGCAGAATTTCTAATCTATTCCATATCTTCTTTTAATACGCTAAGACGCGGCTCGGTCCAATTCAATGTTATGGGGACAAAAAAACTTTGCAGTTTTACTAGACCAGACCCCTTATAATTGCAATTTTGAAATGATCGAGTCTATTTTATGTCTCTTCGACATCCTTCCCCAGCGGAGCATGGCGGGGAATCACAACGTTCCTCCCGGCCACAGCAAGTGGTCCCGGGCCCTGTCCTTTCACCCAAAACGGACGGTGTAGACATGACCCGTTCCATATCAGGGCTTCCGCAGTGGGAACAGGTGATGGCCCTATCCTTTCCCACCCCCACCAGGAACTCTGAAATCCTGCCGCAGGACCTGCACTGGTATTCATAGATGGGCATCTGACCTTACCTCCTTTTGAGGGTCCGCCTCAAATCCATGCAGAGATTATGCCAGGGAAAGATAAAGAGGCCCCGGACGAGGGAAAGGCCCTCTTAATTCTTATAAGCCCCTAAAATAAAAATATAAACGGGCCAAGGAATTACTGGGGCTTCGGGCCCACAAGGGCCTGCTGGGATTTAGAAGGCCCAAAGGAATTGCATTTATGCAATGGCTGGGGAAAGGGCGTCTCAAGGGGCCTCAATTTGAAGGCGTTTCATCTTGCGCCACAGGGTACTGGGGTGGATGTTCAGTTGAGAGGCGGTGGCAGAACGGTTCCACCGATTGCGTTCCAGGGCCTGAAGGATGAAGCCCCTCTCCAGTTCCTCCCACGAAAGGGACTCGGCCTTATCCCCGGAGGGCGTCCTCTCTGTAGTGACCGAGGGCCGGAGGGAATCCGTGAGGTGCTCAACGCCAATGACCGAGTTCTTGCACACCACAGTGGCGTATTCAATGATATTTTCCAGTTCCCGCACATTTCCGGGAAAATCATGGGCCATGAGTATGGGCATCACCTCGGGTGACAGGCCTTGAATCTCCTTTCCTGCAAGACGGTTAAATTTGCGGATAAAGTGATCCGCCAGCAGAGGGATGTCCTCTTTACGCGCCCTTAGAGGCGGCAAACAGAGCTTGACCACATTGATACGGTAGTAGAGATCCTGCCTGAAGTGGCCCTCCGCAACCAGCTCTTCAAGGTCTCTGTGCGTGGCCGCCACAATCCGGACATCCGCCTTCTGCGGCCTGGTGCCGCCCAAGGGTTCATAGATTTTATCTTGGAGAAACCGAAGGAGCCGGACCTGCAGGGCCGGTGAGATATCCCCGATCTCATCCAAAAAAAGGGTCCCCCTGTGGGCCAGGGCCAGCCGGCCGGGCTTGTCCCTTTTGGCATCGGTAAAGGCCCCTGATTTGTATCCAAAAAGCTCTGACTCCAAAAGGGTGTCTGGCAAGGCGCCACAGTTAATGGTGACCAGGGGGCCCTTTTTCCGGGGACTTAGGGAGTGGATGGCCTTGGCGAAAAGCTCTTTTCCTGTGCCGCTTTCCCCCAGCAGCAAAACAGAGGTGTTGCTCTCCGCCACCTGCTCCAGGATGCCGAAAAGCCGCTGCATTTCCAGATTCTTACTGATAATATCAAAAAAGGAGTGGCTTCCTTCAAGCTCTTTGCGCAATTCCTCAACCACGCTCAGATCGCGGAAGGTCTCCACCCCCCCCTTTACATTCCCTTGCTCGTCCTTGAGCAAGGCCGTAGAAATGCTGACCGGGACACGGTCCCCCTTTGAATCCACAATAAAAATGGCTTGATTCACGACCGGCTGACCCGTTTCCATGGTCCGGCGCAGGGAACAACTCTGCTCACAAATGCTGGCCCGCAACACATCCCAACAATGTCTGCCCAAGGCCTGTTCCTTTCTGATACCTGTTATCTTTTCCGCTGCCCGGTTAAAGGAGGTTATTTTCCAGTCGGCGTTGACCGTAAAAACACCATCCGCGATGCTGTCTAAGATGATCTCTGTGTGTGTCTCTTGGATTTTCTTGTTCTTGGTCATGTTTTTCTGCTCTTTGCCGGGCCCGGGGTATGGCGCAAAAAGGGGGCGAGAGCATATGTCTTGACACACCGCAGGCCCTCACTCTTTGATCCCTTTACAAAAAAAGATTAGACCCTTTTTTTGCAATGTCAACAAAAGACTGGATCCAACTTGAATGTCCATGCACGGGCTTGACTTGACAGACCGGGCCGGATATATGTTTTCTATGATGAATGATTCTAAGGGAGTGACCCATGCCCAAAAAGATACTCATTGTAGACGATGACCCGGATGTGGTCCTGTTTCTCTCAACCGTCTTACAGGATCAGGGTTACGAGACCCTGTCTTCCGCCGATGGCCTGGAGGCGTTGGAAAAGGTCACTTCAGACCGGCCCGACCTGATTCTTCTGGACCTCATGATGCCTGAAAAAAGCGGTATTTCATTGCTTTCCGATCTCAAGCAGGATCCTGAGTTGAGAAAAATCCCGGTCATTATGGTGACCGGTGTATCCGGGGAAACGGGCATTGATCTGGAAGCCTTTTTTAAGAGAACCTCGACCGGAGATAAAGATAGGGAGGCCCTGAGGCCTGAAGGGTATGTGGAAAAACCCATAGACCCGGAAAAAATCGTAAGACTCGTCAAGGAGGTTTTGGGATAGATCCAAGACCGTTCCAAACAGCCCATCCTCATGTTTCAGGCCCTGAAGTAGACGCTTTTTGCTGAGGCGGCCATGGGCAGCTGTTTCAACCCCCTAAAATACCAATAAAATTTTAGCCTATGAAAACATTCAACGTGGCCATCGTGGGAGGCGGTCCAGGTGGCTTGGCCATCATGGACATGATCTTCAAAGATCGTCTCCGACAGCTCCAAATGCACCTTGTGGGCATTGCGGATATTAACCCTGCGGCCCCTGCATTGGAAAGGGCCCGGTCCTTCGGCATTTTTACCACCCAGGACTATCACGACCTTTTTGACATCCCGGGGCTGGACCTCCTTATCGAACTCTCGGGTCGGGCGGAGGTGAGCCAGGCGATCCAAAAGGAAAAACCCGTCCATGTCCAGTTGATGGACCACACCGTGGCCCGCCTCTTTTGGGATCTCATCCGCCTTGAGGATGAAAAGCTGGCCACTGAAAAGAAGGCGGAAAAGAGGGTCGAAAAAGAACGGGACAAGACAGCCGAGATCCTGAACAACCTCATTGATTCCGTAATCGTCATGAACAAGGGCTTCGTGATCGAGAATGTCAATCAGACCTTTCTCAAGGAATTCAGCCTGGAACGTGACGAGGTGATCGGACGGCCCTGCTTTCAGGCCATTTTCAAACGTCAAGAACCCTGTGAGGCATCCTTTTGTCCCATATCCCGGGTGTCCAAAGAGGGCCCTCAGAGGCGACAAAAGGAATATGTAGTCCCCCGGCAGGGCCGCATGGTCTATTATGAGGCACACTTCAGGCCCCTCAAGGATCAGGACAACCTTGATACGCGGTGGCTCATCAGCCTGAGAGAAATCACCGATCGAATACGCTTGGTACTGGTCCTGCAACAATCTCAGAAAACATACATGCCCCACTCGGCGCTCTCCCGGCTGGGTGTGTGCCACC
>CAZNLL010000035.1:0-28890 GCA_964573885.1 uncultured Desulfobacteraceae bacterium
CCCCCGAGGAGAGGTTGTTGTAGATACAGATCATAACGGCCATGACTGTGATCCCCACTCCTATTTCGACCCCCAGAATGCCGTGGGACCGGGCCGCCGGCTGGTCGCCCGGTAGAAGGGAGGCCAGGCCGTGATAATCCAGGAAGTTGGCACCAAGGAGAAGACACAGGGCTCCAATACCCGCATAGATAAAAACGCCTATGGCGCTGAGGAGACCGTCCAGCCTTTCGCTTATCCGCCCGATGGCGGCCCTCAGGTTCTCAGAAATAGCCACCAATATGATACTGGCCCCCAGGATGACCCCCCCCTGGAAGCCCCCGCCGGGACTATGGTGGCCATGGGCGATCACGTAAAGGGCAAAGAGCTGGATAAAGGGGACCAAGAGCCGGCAGACCGTCCTGATGATCAGGTCGTAGGGGGTCCACAGGGTGTCAATCCTTTCAAAGACCTTGGATCTTTCATTGATCTTTCCTCCCCCCTTGATATGGATGGTCACCCCTGTGGGGACATGCCTATAGTAGCGGTCTTCGGGCACCCGGGTGAAAATCCTTAAAAGGACAAAACAGGCCACGCCGGCACAAAAAATGACCGTGGTTTCAAACATGGTGTCAAAACCGCGGTAATCGGCGAGGACCGCCGTGACCACGTTGGGCACCGAAGCCTCTTCAACGGCCTTCTCAAGATATCTCGGGGACACAACGGTGCTGGCCGGAGAGGCCGGGTCCCCCCAGGGCGGGAAATCTTCCGTGGCATAAAGCAGCAGCCCGCCGCTCAAGACAACAATGAGAAGGCCGACAATCTTCAATCCTTGGTCCTCCTGGTGGTGCGAAACACCGCCGCTACGAAGAAAACCGTACTCACCCCGGCCCCCACGGAGGCTTCGGTAAAGGCCACATCCACGGCTCCCATGATCGCCCAAAGGAGACACATCATAAAACTGTAGGCTCCGAAGAGGACCGCTGCCCCCAGAAGATCTTTGACCGTAATGGCTGCAACGGCACACAGCGTTACCAGGGTGAGTATGGCAAGATCCAGTTGCCAGATCACGGCTTATGCCCCCTTGTGCTCTTTGGTCCACGGTTTGAGCCCCGCCCTGACCCCGGCATCCACAATGGAATGGGTGGCGGTGGGGCTGGAGAGAAATACAAACACCACGATGAGCATAATCTTGAAACTCGTCAGGAGAGATGCTCCCGTGAATTCATGGAGGTTAAAAAGGGCAAGGGAGAACATCATCATCAAAGAGCCGAAGGTGTCCATCTTTCCTGCCGGGTGAAGCCTTGTATAGAAATCGGGCAGTCTCAGGATACCTACCGTACCGCCGGTAAAAAAGACGAGTCCTGCCACGAGGAGAAAAAGGACGACAATGTCCATCATATACCCTTCCACAACTGGCCGGTGAGCCAGCCGCCCGCCTCATTGCCGGGAGCCCTCCCGTGAGGCGGCAAACCGGGCTGACTATTTATAAGGAGGTTCTCCGTACAGTCCTTTCCTCTTTTGAAAAAAACGGGAAGCCGCAATCACGGCGATAAAATTGAGCAGGGCATAGGCGATGGCAATATCCACAAACATATCCACACGCCCATAGATCAGGCCGATGATCACCAAAAGGACAACCGTCTTGCTCCCAATGGCGTTCATGCCGATAAGCCTGTCCAAAACGGTCGGGCCAAAAACGGCGCGATACAGAGAGGCGAGCATGAGCAGGCACAGGTAAATTCCCGTATATAAGAAAACCGCAGTCATTCCTCTTCTCCAAAAGCCCTTCCCACCCTGCCTTCCATGTCACCGGGCAGGGCTTCAGCCGACTTCTTATCAATGGCATGGACCTGAAAGTCCCCATCCACCGAGACATACACCGTGATGGTGCCCGGGGTGAGGGTAATGGAATTGGCAAAGGTGACCAGGGCGAACTCTTTATGGAGCTTGCTCTGGAATTTTATGATCTGAGGCTCAATCAGCTCCATCATGCGTGGATGAAATACGAGATAGAGTATATAGAGATTCGCCAGGAAAATCTGGTAAAGCAGCCAGGGGATATACCGGGCGAAGCCCACCCAGGTCCGGAAGAGGTCTTTGCCGCTCAATTCCGGGAAAAGCAGGTCCCCCGTGAAGAGGGTGACAAGGCCGCAGGAGATCACCCCCAGGCCCATGTGAAAGGGATCGAACTTGCCCGAGAGGATGATCCAGAGGCAAAAAAGGACGGCAAAGATAATCAGGCGAGGAGACAGGGTTTTCATGACTTGAGCCTGCTGACCTGGAAGCCCTTTATAAAAAGGGGTTAAAAGAATCACTACGCGTGAAACACCGTGTCCCGGGTGACAGGAAGAAGGGCCGAGGTCGGGGGATCAGGCACTCTCTTTGTAAGGCTAAGTGAGAGGAAGCCGGACGGTGAATGTACTGCCCTTTCCCGCCTCGCTCTCAAAGACGATGTCCCCGCCCACCTTTTTTACAATATTCCGGCAAATAGGGAGGCCCAAGCCCGTCCCTTTGCTTGAAGGCTTGGTCGTGTAAAAGAGGTCGAAAATCCTGGCCTGTTCTTCCGGAGAAATCCCTATACCGTCGTCCGCAATGGTAATTTCTATGTCAGGGCCGGCCTTGGACGTTTTCACCTCTACAAACCCCTTGTCTGCCCCTTTTTCCTTAACAGCGTAAATGGCGTTGGAGATGAGATTGACGAAGATCTGCTGGAGCATCTTTGGATCGGAATTGATACAAAGGGATCTTTCACAGAAATCAAATATGATCTCTACGGGGCTGGCCTTGAATTCATGCTGAAGAAAGCGTACAGTCTCTTTGAGCACCTTGTGGACGTCCACGGAGGTCCTGGCCGGGGAGACGTGCCTGACAAAATCAAGGATCTGCCGGGTGATATCCCGGCACCTTCGGGTCTGTTCGGCGATGCGGCGCACTGCAATCTGCAATTCCTCTTTGTCCTCCCCGGTCAATTCGTCTGCATCGGAGACGACCGTGCCCACCCAACCTGATATCTCACTGATATTGGCAAGGGGGTTGTTGATATCGTGGGCCACACCCGAGACCATTTTTCCGATCTCCGCAAGTTTATCGATCTTGACCAGGTCTTCCTGGAGGTTTTTCCACATGGTAATATCGCGGCATACCCCTACAGTGCCTACATTTTGCCCTCCCCTGTTGGTGAGTTCGATGAGAAAAACGTCGCAGTAGACGGTATGCCCCTTTTTGTGCACAAAAGGCACCTCTCCCTGATGGGCGCTTCCCCGCTCTCTTGACGCGGCCATGAGTCGCTCAAAGTCATCGGGGTCTCCGGCAAAGTCCCTGACAAGCTTGGCCGCCACTTCCTCCCAGGTATACCCGAGCACCCTCTCCCCACCCCGGCTGAATGAGACCAGGATCCCGTCAATATCCGTGGCAAAGATCATATCGTTTGAACTCTGCAGGATACAGTGGAGATATCCCCTGGTCTGGTGGAGTTCGCTCTGGTGGCTGGATAACGCTTGCGAGACTCTTTTCAGCTCTTCTTGAAGGGAATCAATCGATTCCATAAAGCTTTCTTAATTCATTAAGGGCCTTCTTGATACCTCTTGAACCAAGGCCTGAAGTGGCGAGCTCCTCCACCTTTTTCCGGAATTGGGCATTCATTTTGTCGGCCCGCTTCTTGTACGCCTCTTTTATGGCTTCTACAAGCTGTTCGTAATCAATAGGTTTGAGGAGATATTGAAAGGCATCCTGATGGCCGCTTTCCAAGGCCGATTCTACGGACCCGTGGCCGGTCAGAACGATACACTGGAGAAAAGGTTGAACATCTTTGAGCCGTTTCTGGGTTTCTACGCCGTCCATGCCCGGCATCTTAAGGTCCACCACGGCCACATCGAAGGTCTCGTTTTTGGCCACCTCCAATGCCTCCTCTCCGGAGAAAGTGGCCTTAATGGTAAAGCCCTCTCGGAGCAACCTCTTGGAAAGGTATTCAAGCAAGGTTTCTTCATCATCGATGAGAAGGACCCGGATATCGGAAGTGGCATCCATAGCAGGCCTCTTAAGTAAGGTTACAGATGAAATGCTGGCCTTGGCAAATGAGCTTTAGCCCGCTTTTTTATACTTATTTTGCCTCGCTACTGTCAAGTCCTTTTTGCTCCTTCTTGCGGCAGGGCCTTTACACGCCCCGGAACAAGAAACTTGACAGAAGCGTTAGATTTTGGTAGCAGAAAATTTGGGATGCTGAGGCATGAAGTAGAGTAGAAAGCAGACAAAGCCAGAACCGCGGAGGACGAAACTGATCGCATTTGTATCCCAGGAATCTCGCGGCTCTGGCTTTTTTTCCTTATCACAGATGATCTAAGAATATAGATATAAGCTGTTGCCTGCCAAAAAGCCGCAAAGCTATGTTCACATTGACGAAAGCCTGTGTAACGGCTGTATCCTTTGCATGAAGGTTTGCCCTACCAAGGCGATCCGGGTGAAGCAGAACCGGGCCCGCATTGAAGGCATCTGCATTGATTGTGGAGAGTGTGTCCGCGTTTGTCCTACGAACGCCATCAAGGCGGTGACCAGCGTCAGTGACGATTTCAAAGACCTGCCCTTTTCCATTGTGAGCGCCTCGACCTGCATTTACGGCCAATTCGGTGAAGATGTGATGCCCAATGACGTCCTTTTGGGCCTTCGAAAAATGGGTTTCAGGTATGTCCATGACCAGGCCTATACAAACGAGATGTTTAACGTGGCCGTTGAACTCTACGCCAAGGAAAAGCATCAGGACCCGGCGGCATCATGGCCCTTAATCTCTCCCGTTTGCCCGGTGGTGGTACAGCTCATCGCCCATAACTTTCCCTCCCTGTTGCCCCACATCCCCCCGTTGATTCCCCCCAGGGAGATTGTGGCCAGAGAGGCGAAGAGAAGGCTGTCTGCCAAGTACGGCTGTGAGGAGGATGAAATCAAAGTCTTACATATCACCCCCTGCCCGGCAAAGATGCTTTCCATCAAGGAGCCCCTTTTCCAGTCCCGTTCTTACCTGGACGGAACTGTTGGGATCTGTGATATTTATGACACTGTCAGACAAAATATCCAGGAATTGGAAGAGGATATCGTGTTACACCATTCAGGAGGTCTTGGGCTGGGCTGGGGCATATCAGGAGGGGAAGTCGCCGGGGTCGACCTCAAAAGCCTTGCCGTCTCACGTCTTCAAGAGGTGGAGGCCTATCTGGAAAGGATTGAGATGGGCCTGCTCCAAGATATCGATTACGTGGAATTCAGAATTTGTCCGGAAGGCTGTGTGGGAGGCCTTTTTTCCGTGGCGGACAAGTATCGGGCCAAAACGCATATCCAGAGGCTCGTTCGTATGTTCGGGGTGGAAAAAAGGGTCAAATATGGGTATGTGAAAAGGCTCTATGACAAGGGGTGGTTTTTTACGGACAGGCAGTCAGCCCAGGACCTGGCCCCGCCCCATCGTACCGAGTCGGAGATATCCGGCAGCATTGAACGATTGAACAGGGTGGAACGCATCCTGGCTTTATTGCCCCAAAAGGAGTGCGGCGCCTGTGGTGCACCGGACTGCCGTACTTTTGCCGAGGATGTGGTAGATGGCCGGGCCTCTCTCAAGGAGTGTGTCTTCCTGGAACAGGATGCGGAGCGGGGCTTGTGGGCGGTGGACACGGAATGATCAACGAGCCCCGTGAGCAACGTCTTGCAGGTATAGAAAGTCTAGGCTTTCCCTATGGATAATGACACCCTTAAAAAGCCGGGGGCACTGAGCCTTCTCGAGATACAAAGGGCCCTTAACGCCCAGTTGTTGGTGGGTGAAGACAAACTACACCACCTCTTTAGAGCCTGCACCGGGAGTGACCTGATGAGCGACATACTCAACGGGCACACCCACGGGGTCGTTCTGTTAACAGGTCTTAATAACATCCAGGCTGTCCGCACTTCAGTTATCGCCGGAGTGGCCGCTGTGGTATTGGTGCGCGGAAAACAACCCACCCGGGAGATGATTGACCAGGCCCGACAGCACGGCCTCCCACTCCTATGCACTCCCCTCACCATGTTTTCGTCCTGCGGTATATTATTTTGTGAGGGGCTCCGAGGCATTGACAGAAATGCCCCCATCCGGCTCCAACCGGCGGGATAACGCCCGGGGGTTCCCCTGAAGACCTGGAGGAAGGATTCCTCCTCTCAGCCATGCCCCACCTGAACAAGAGTTTCAACATAAAGGCCAGAGACTTCACGCATGCGGGGGAGGTCTCCATTCACGTTCAGAACATTCTCAAGACAATAGGTTTCCACCCTTCCCTTATCCGGCGCGCCTCGATCTGCGCCTACGAGTCGGAGATGAACGTGGTCATGTATGGTTCCGACGGGACCTTTCTCCTCACTGTGGACCCGGAAATGATCACCTTGGAGGTACAGGATCAGGGCAAGGGAATCGAAAACATTGAACTGGCCTTGCAGGAGGGCTATTCAACGGCGACGAGTGAGTACCGGGAAATGGGCTTCGGCGCCGGCATGGGCCTCCCCAACATCCAGAAAAACGCCGACATCTTGGAGATCCATTCCGACCCGGGCAAGGGCACCCGGCTAAAGATAGAGATCAAGGTGCGGGCCGGCTGATCAGGAGCGTTTCTGCTGTGAAGGGACAAACCCGGTAAATGTCATATATCGCTTGACACGTACCCGGGTTCTTGCTATTCCCACAATCAAGGTTTTCTCGCTGACACACGAGCTAATATCAAAGGGTCTCGGCCCTATGAACGGCGGTTTCCGGAGCCATCTGACGTTTGAAACTTCCACGGATAACAGGGCCGTGAGGTCTCGTCATGGGCCCTCGGCCACAGGGTAAACCGGACCCTTTATTCACCCGATACCATTTTGTGCAGCACCTGCGGATGTAACGGACTCTCCATGTTCAATAAAGCTGAAAAGGTTTTTGCCGGAATCCTCCTCCTTGTATGCACGGTGGTTGCCATTGTGGGGTACTCCGCCCAGTCGCCCCCTGGGGAGCCTGACAAGATATGGTTTGATGCATCAGGGGGTGATGTCATTTTCGATCATGCCTACCATGTCACCCTGGCCGAGTGCTACGACTGTCACCACAATTTCGAGGGCGACGAGGCTCCAGGACCCAATGAAGCAAAATGCCGGTCCTGCCATTATTATGGGGAGGCGAGGGACCTCGAAAGTGGCGACCCCACCCACCCGCGCTTCATCGGTGCCAACTGTGTAGACTGCCATAAGACCGTTAGGATGGAAGTGGTGTGCGACAGGTGCCACATCCGCCCGGGTTTCGCCTTTGAAGAATCCGGCAGGGACATGCCCCCCTTGCCCGAAGTGGTACAGTTCGAGACGGACAACGGCCCGGTCACCTTTGATCATAAGGTACACATCAGTAGAGACGTCGGTGAGCCCTGCATGGCCTGCCACCACGAATGCAAAGAGGGCCGGCTTATGAAAGGAATGCCCTGTGACAAGAAATGCCGTGCCTGTCACTATGACAAGGCCGATCAAATTTCTGAGTGTGAAGACGAGTATCACACGCGCTATATCGGCGCCAATTGCGTCAGCTGTCATGGTGCTGATGATTGCTCTCAGTGCCATATGGAATAACCGGACCGCCCCGTTATTTGCCCCAAAGGGGACGGGGACCAGGGAAAAACGTATCATTTTAGACTATATGAAAACGGATCAACGGCGCTGCAAACACCTGAGGTGTTACGGAAAAACCAATCCATGGAATTGAGATCCTTTTTCGGAATACTTCCTCCCAGGCTTCCCTATCCGGACATTTCTGTGCCCGTGGAGTCCCTGCCCATGCCCGAAAAGATCGCCCTCCTCTTTCCGGAAACAGAATCCGGGGACGTGGCTGTCAGGGTCGGGGAAGATGTGAGGACCGGCCAGGACATGGCCCGGGAGGGAAAGGGGCCCTTTGTCTCCACCGTATCCGGCCGGGTGGAAGGAATCGAGACCTTTACCGGGCCCCACGGCCGGGACCGGGTGGTCGTGGCCATCAGCGCCGATTCGAGAGACGCCTTTGATCCCTCCCTCAAAAAGATCGAGGATTTTTCGCAGAAAGACCCCTGGGAGCTCAGAGAGGCCGTCAACCGTTCAGGATTTACCGACCTGAGTGCCATTTCAAGGAATCCCACCCTATGGCCTCCTGTGGAGGTTTTGGTGGTCAGCGCCTTGGACAGGGATATACTCAGCCTGGCCAATCAGCAGACCTTTCGCGACCGCGCTGATGACCTTCATCAGGGGATTCAATTGCTGGTTCGCGCCTCGGAGGCCCGCCATTCGGTTTTGGCGGTCCCCAAACACCTGGAGGCCATGGCGGCCAAGATCTCCCCAGGACCTGCAAAGGCGGTGCCGGTCTCTCCTTTTTACCCCAATGGACTGCCCGCCATGCTGGCCAGGAACTGTGGGGCCGGCCTGCTCATGAAAGGCGATTACCGGGGCCTTTCAGGAAACACCCTGGTGGTGAGCGTGGAACATGCCATGGCCATGGCGGAGTGCCTGCAAGGAGGTAAACCGTTCCTGGAAAAAAGGGTCACCTTTTCTTCGGGACAAGCGGGGGGATTCAAAAACCTCCTGGTCCGTATCGGAACACCCCTGGACCACATCCTCCAGGCGGTGGGAGCGGCCCTGGAACCCCAAGGCAAGCTCATCGTGAACGGGATCTTGTGCGGATATGCGTGTTTCTCGGACCGTTTACCCGTCACCCCCCAGACCGACGCCGTCCACGTTCAGGGGTCCCGGGAGGTCTTCTTCTACGACAACGCCCCCTGCATCAATTGCGGCAAATGTAACGCCATCTGCCCCGTGGGCCTGGAGGTCAATCTCCTGGGCAGGCTTTCGGAATACGGCATGACTGAAAGATGCAGGGACCTGGGTGTGGAAAACTGCATCGACTGCGGCCTCTGTGCCTACCTGTGCCCCGCTCACCGGCCTCTGGTACAACTCCTCGCCCGCGCCAAAGAGGCCCTTCGAAGCCAGGCACAGGAAGAAATTCGCAGGCCGGAGGCCCCGGCCGGAAAAGGGGACACCTCCCCTCCTCCGCCCGTCAGGCTCTTCGAGAGCACCCCGGAAGAGGAGGAGGCCCTGAGAAGATGAGCGCTTTTACGGCACCTGTATCCATGGGAACGCCCTTTATGGGCCAGGCAAAGGGTTTGCTGCCATGATAGAACCACGGGATCTGATTGTTTCTCCCAGCCCTCATCGCCACTGCGGTGCAAGGATGACCGGACCGGCGTATAATCTTCTCCTCGCCCTGGTCCCGGCGGTAATCATGGGGATCACCTATTACGGTTTTGATGCGGTGAGGGTCATAGCCGCCTCCATGGCCTCGGCCATGCTCGCCGAGGCCGGGATGCAGAGACTTTTAAAGCGGCCTTTGAGGATCTTTGATGGCAGTGCGGCGGCAAGCGGACTCTTGCTCGCCTTGCTCCTTCCCGCAGGCGTCCCCCTCTATGTGGTGGTTGTGGCCAATTTTGCGGGGATCATCGTGGGAAAACAGTGCTTCGGGGGACTGGGGGCCAACCCGCTCAATCCGGCCTTGGTGGGGTGGGCCGTGATCCGCGCAACCAAGACATGGGCCGGGTTTCTGGACTTTGATCTTATGCTCGTGAACTACGATCCGGGCTTCATCCTTCAGTATCCCTTGGCCGTACTCCAGGCCAAAGGCCCGGCCGCCCTGTCCCGTTTTGATCTGCTTGACCTCTTCTTGGGCCGGCAAACCGGGGGCATCGGGGCATCCTGCATGGTGTGCATCCTTGCCGGAGGACTCTATCTGGTGCTCCGGGGCACCATACGCTGGCAGATCCCCCTCTTCTTTTTCATCGGCGTCATCGGGGTGGCTTCCATTTTTTGGGCCGCAGATCCCGAGGCCTATGCCAACCCCTTATTTCATATCCTTACAGGTAATGTGATGATGGGGGCCTTTTTCCTGTCCACGGATTATGCCAGCTCTCCTGTCAACCGGTGGGGCATGATTGTCTACGGCCTGGGCTGTGGAGCCCTCACGGTGATCTTAAGGGCCTGGAGCATCTATCCCGACGGTGTGGTTTTCGCTTGTCTCCTGATGAGCCTTTTTGTCCCTCTCCTGGACAGACTCAAGGCCAAACAGGTGGTTCCACGGCCTATGGATCTCACCACTCTCACGGACATCAAAGGCGGGAGGACGGCGTCATGAGGGAAATCATCCGCATGATTGTGGTCCTCACGGTCATCAGCACCGTCTGCGGTTTGGTGCTTTCCGGATACCGTCGTCTCACGGCTGAGCGTATTGAACAACAGGTCCTCATGAACGTCCAAGGCCCCAGAGTGGAGGTGGTCCTCCAGGGGGCGGACAACGACCTCATCGCCGACCGGAAAAAGATTCAGATCAACGGAAAGGACCTTCTTGTTTTCATCGGCAAAAAAAAGGGGGGCCCCTATGCCGTGGCTTACGAGACCGTAGGTAAGGGGTTTGGGGGAGACATCAAGGTCATGGTGGGTTATGACCTTGACCTCAATACCCTCACAGGCGTCCAGATCATCTCTCACAAAGAAACCCCCGGCGTGGGTTCCCGGGTTGAAGGAAGGCAGTTTACCCGGCGCTTTCGAGGCCTCCATGTGAACACGGACGTGCCCCCAAACCAATGCCCGGAAGAAATCGATGCCATTTCAGGGGCCACTTACTCCAGCCTGGGGGTCTGCGAGGCCTTAAGAAAGAGCCTTGCCCTGCTTCCAAAGGTCAAGAAGAGGCTTCAAGCCTTTGAGGACGGGAGTCGCTCATGAACCTCACCAAGGAATTCACCAAGGGTCTCTGGAAGGAATTGCCCCCCTTCCGCCTGGTCCTGGGACTCTGTCCCGTCCTGGCCGTCACAAAGTCGGCGGAAACAGGCCTGGGCATGGGCCTGGCCGTCATATTCGTGCTCACCTGCTCCAACGTCCTGGTATCGTCCCTGAGGAATCTCATCCCCCGTAAGGTGCGGATCGCCAGCTATATCGTTATCATCGCCTCCTTTGTGGTCATTGTGGAACTCACCACCCAGGCCTTTTTTTACGGGATTTATGAGAGATTGGGGATTTTTATCCCCCTTATCGTGGTCAACTGCATCATCCTCGGCAGGGCAGAGGCCTTTGCGTCCCGGAACAAGATCATCCCCTCCGCCCTCGACGGCCTCGGGATCGGTGTGGGCTTCACCATGTCTTTGACCGTCCTGGGCGCCATACGGGAGATTTTGGGCAACGGGACCCTGTTTGGGGCGGATATTATGTGGGCCTCATTCCGGCCCTTTACCTTCATGGTGGAAGCGCCTGGGGCCTTTGTCAGCCTTGGGATCCTTCTGGGTCTCATGAACGCCCTCTCCGGGCCGAGCCGGGCCTGAGAAGGCCAAGGCCGCATTCGGGAGTCGAGCAAATGGAATACATTGTCCTCATCATCTCAGCGGTGCTTATCAAAAACATTCTCCTGGCTGAATACCTGGGCAACTGCCCCTTTCTGGGGACTTCCAAGCGAATGGATACCGCTGTGGGGATGGGTTTGTCCGTCATTTTCGTGCTCACCATCGCCACCGTGGTCACCTACTGGGTCCAATACAACCTCTTGAATCCGCTCCATTTGGGCTATCTCCAAACCATTACCTTTATCCTGGTGATTGCGGCCCTGGTCCAGTTTGTAGAGATGTTTCTCAAGAAATTCGCCCCACCCCTCTACCAGGCCCTTGGCATTTTTTTGCCGCTCATCACCACCAATTGTGCGGTTCTGGGCACGGCCATCCTGTGCATACGAAGGGAGCTGACCTTTCCTGAGGCGGTGGTGTTTGCCGTAGCCTCGGCCTCCGGCTTTACCCTCGCCTTGATCCTGCTGGCGGGGATCCGGGAAAGGCTGGAGATATCCGATGTTCCCAAGGCCCTCAGGGGTACGGCCATCGGGCTGATTATGGCGGGACTCATGTCCCTGGCCTTTTTCGGTTTTGTGGGTGTAGACGGTGCGTTAAAGGCCCTTTTACAGCACTGAAGAAACGCCCTTCCGCTCCTGGTGGACTGAGAAGGGCACAGCATTTCAAGGGATTGAAGATCCCTTTACCATAGGGATACTGAAAATGTTATCAGCCGCATTACTCTTACTCTTTTTAGGATTGGCCGCCAGTATGTTACTGGCCGTCGCCTCACGGGCCTTTTATGTCTGGGAAGACCCTAAGGTGCTGGCCATTACGGACGTTTTACCCGGAGCCAACTGCGGCGGGTGTGGAAATGCAGGGTGCGCCGCCGCAGCCGAGGCCATCGCGGCGGGCCGCGCCCCGGTCAATGTATGCGTGGTGGGGGGGTTCGAGGTCGCCCAGGCCGTGGGAGAAATCATGGGCCAGAAGGTAGAGGTTCGGGAGCCGGAATTCTCTTACACCACCTGCATTTACGGCGTGGGCAGGGCCGACCCCATCTATACCTATAACGGCGCCTCGGACTGCAACGCGGCCATGCTCCTTTACGGTGGAAGCAAGCTCTGCCCCATCGGGTGCATCGGCCTGGGCAGTTGTGTCGAGGCCTGCCAGTTCGACGCCTTGCGCATGGGCGAGGACAATCTCCCCGTAGTGAATCTCGATAACTGTGTGGGCTGCGGCGCCTGTGTTGAGGCATGCCCCAAAAACATCGTCACCCTCACCTCGGCCACCCGGCGCATCCTCAGCGAGTACGTGACCGATGAATGCACGGCCCCCTGCATGCGGGCCTGCCCCACGGGCATCAACATCCGCGACTATATCCGGGAAATCAGGGAAGGCCGCTATGAAGAGGCCGTCAGGATTATCAAGGAGAAATGTCCCCTTCCTCTGGTCTGCGGCTATATCTGCCCCGCACCCTGCGAGCTGGAGTGCCGCCGGGGGGTGGTGGAGGAACCCGTGGCCATTGATTTACTAAAACGTTTTGTGGCGGATTATGAGATGGCCACGGGCAAACGGGTCCATCCCTATAAGGCCCCTGACAAGGGGATCAAGATCGCCCTGGTCGGCGGTGGGGCGGAAGGCCTCACAGCGGGTTACTACCTGGCCCGTCTGGGATACCAGCCCACCATCTTTGACGCCAAACCCCAACTGGGAGGAATCCTGAGATACGTTATATCCGAGGACCGCCTTCCCCGCAAGGTCCTGGACCATGATATCGAGGGCATCCTGGAAATGGGTGTGGAGGCCAGAACCGGCACACTATTGGGCCGCGATTTCACCCTTCACGGCGTGCTTCAAGAGGGATATGACGCCCTTGTCCTCACCAACGGCGGCTTTGACAGCCACAAGATCTTGTTGACCGGGGAAAGTCCCTTTTCTTCTCCGGTACAAGGCCTCTATATTATGCTGGATTTTCTCATGCGCCTGGCGGAAGGGCATAGACCGGATCCCGGAAGGCATGTGGCCGTCATCGACAGCACCCCAAAGGCCCTGGAGCTGGCCAGGGAGTGCAGAAACCTGGGGGCTGAAAGGGTAACCATCGTCTCCAATCGCCCCCTTTCCTCCCTGCCTGAAGCCTTTGCCCATACCAGGGCGTTGCAAAAGGAGGGCATTGAGCTTCGATCCCCGGCCTGGGTGGTGGCCCTGGGCGGGCGGGGAGAAGGTCTCACCCGGATGGCCTTGGAGGGCACCAGGCGGGGCGGGATGGATCTGGAGCAGGAGATCCTGGAAGTCAACACCATGATCCTGGCCGGGGCCCGTTTCCCTGAACTCGTGTTTGTGCCCGCAGATGCCGGAACCGAAGGACCCGCGGGCGAGATGACCTGGCAGACCCTGGAGACCTTTCGAACCTTTCCCGGCGCCAAGGGCCTTGGTCTGTTTACCCCCCCGGAGCCGGGAAGGACCAGTGATTCCGCGGCCGTGGTTAAATCCATCCTCTCCGGCCGGAGGCTCACCCGGGGCCTTCACCAGCACTTTACCGACGGGGCCATAACCCCCGTCGAGCACCTTGTCTGTGAGGCCGACTACATATTGACCCTGGAGGGTGTGCCGCAAATTGTCCCCTCCCAGAGAGAGGGATCCCATGGGAGGGACACGGAAGGAGATACCAAAACAGCCTGGATACTCCCTGAAGAACGGCCCGGATTGGATGAGGCGGCGGCCAGACGTGAGGCCGAGCGGTGCCTTCAGTGCGGCCTTATTTGTTACAAGAAAACGGCCATAGAGGGGACTTAGAGAAGAGATGTCCGATAACCAAATCACCATAGACGGCCGTCAACTGGTCTTCACCCCGGGCGAAACCATCCTCGAGGTGGCCAGGAAGAACGGCATTTTTATTCCCATCCTCTGCCACATCGAGGGAGCGCGGCCTACCGGGGCCTGTCGTATTTGCGTGGTGGAGGTGGAGGGGGCCCGGAACCTGATCCCCGCCTGTGCCACACCCGCCGGGGCCAACATGGTGGTCCACTCTCATTCAGCCAAGGTCCTGGAGGCGCGGAGGACCATCCTCTCCCTCTTGCTCCAATCGGGGAATCACAACTGTGCCATAGCGGGAAAGGATCCGGAGAATTGGACCGACTTTGAACGGGAGGTGGAAAACCACGATCAGAGCCGGGAGTTGTGTCCGGCCCACAGCGCCTGCAGGTTGCAGGCCTATGCCTACCGGTATCAGGTGGATCCCGGTCATTTTGTCAGAAGACCCGTCCCCTACCCCATGGAAATGGCAAGCCCCTTGATTGTGCGCGATTTCTCCCGGTGCATCCTCTGTGGCAGATGTGTGGCGGCCTGCAACGAGATCCAGGTCAACAACGCCATAGCCCACGGGTTTCGCGGGGCCCGGGCCAAGATCGTGGCCATGGGCGACGACATCCTGGAGCGCTCTGAATGTGTATTCTGCGGCGAGTGTATCCAGGCGTGCCCGGTGGCTGCATTGACCGAAAAGAAGAGCCGCTATCAAATCCGGCCCTGGGAGGCCGCCTACGTGCGCACCACCTGCCATTATTGCGGCGTGGGATGCCAGATGGACCTTCATGTAAAAGGCAATACTGTGATGAGGGTCACCGGCGCCAAGGGGGCCTTGCCCAACCTGGGCAGATTGTGTGTCCGGGGCCGCTTCGGCTACGATTTTCTCAAAAGCCCCCATCGCCTGACCACCCCTATGATCAGGGAGGGGGAAGGCCTGCGCCGGGCCTCCTGGGATGAGGCCCTGGATCTGGTGGCCGAAAAGATCCGGGAGATCAAGGCGGAACACGGTCCCCAGGCCATTGCGGGCGTCGCCTCGGCCCATCTCACCAACGAGGCACTCTTTCTTATGCAGAAGCTTTTCCGGGCCGTCATCGGCAGTAATCATCTTGCCTGCCCCGAGGCCGCCGCAGGCTTCAACAACCCCATGGGTGAGCTGGAAGAGGCCAAAGCCATTGTCCTTGTGGGGAATGATGTCACCGAGGAAAACCCGGTGGCCGGCACCTTTATCAAGAGGGCGGCAAACAAGGGTTGCCCCCTCCTGGTGATCGACTCCCGTGAGACAAAAATCGGGACCTTCGCCACCCTCCGGCTCCTGGTGAAGGAGGGCACCGAATCGGTCCTCGTAAACGGCTTCATTAATCAGCTGTTGGAGCGGGGCCGTGAGGCCTCCCCGGAGGTGAGGCAGACAGCGGCCGCCTTCCCCCTGTCCCTGGTCTCCGAGACCACCGGCCTTGACCAGGATCATATCAAGGGGGCCATGGACATCCTGGACAGGGACGAACCGTTGATGGTGGTGTATGGTCCCCGGGCCGCCGCTTCGGCCTCTGTTCTTTTTCAACTCCAGGATCTCCTTGGAAACCTGGGCCGGCCCGGCGGGGGCTTGAATTACCTGGGCCCATTAAACAACGCCCAGGGGGCCTGCGACATGGGCCTTTTACCCGGGCATCTCCCCGGTTACGCCCGTGTGGACGATGACCAGGCCTCCAAGGCCTGTGGAGAGGCCTGGGGATGCACCCTCAACACCCAACCCGGGCTGGGCCTTTTTGATCTGATCAAGCATATGGCCGGGGAAAACGGGGGCCCGGACGAGAGAATCCGGTTCCTTTACTGCGTGGGCGAGAACCTGGCCGTCACAAAGCCTGTTTTTCCCCAGGTCATGACCGCCCTTGAATCCGCCGACTTCCTGGTGGTCCAAGACAACCTGGATACGGAGACCCTGAAATATGCAGACGTGGTCTTGCCGGCCGCATCCTGGGCCGAGGTGGAAGGGACCTATACCAATTGCGAGCGCAGGGTCAGCCGGGTCCGGCAGGCGGTCCGGGCCCCGGGCGAGGCCAAACCCCCAACCTGGATCTTCACCCAACTGGCCGGGCGCCTGGGGCAGGCGTGGCCCGAGCCGAAGAGCCGTGACATCTGGGAAAAGGAGATAATACCCCTGGTAGCCCCTTTACAAGATATCACATACGGCCGCATCGAAGAGGGAGGCATCCCTTGGCCTTTGCTTGAGATTCCCTCCCCGTCAAACGGTCACGGTCCGGCCTTGTTTCGGCCCGCCTTCACCGACTTCAATACCCATCACCGGGCCCTCCTGGAGCAATGTGAGGGATTGCTTGAGTCTTTGCCCCGCACAGGCGGGCTGGGAGTACGCGCCTCCTTTACTGATCCCCGGCGGGTCACCGAGGCCTTTTTGGCCCTCTTGGAAGAGGAGGTGGCCGATGTCAAGGGCGCAAAGGCCCAGATCGATGAGGTCCTGGGCGCTTACCGGGGGAAAAAGGGAGGGTTGATCCCCGTGCTCCAGCAAGTCCAGGAAATTCTGGGCTTTCTCCCCGAGCCGGTCCAGAACTACATCGCCCAGGGATTGGGAATCCCCCCGTCGGATGTCTTCGGGGTGGTCACCTTTTACTCCTTCTTTACCATGGTCCCCCGGGGCAGGCATACCATCAGGGTCTGCCTGGGCACGGCCTGTTTTGTCAAGGGCTCGGCCCGGCTCCTGGAAAACGTGTCCCGCCACCTTAAGGTGGACGTGGGAGAGACCACCGAAGACAGGGAGTTTTCCCTGGAGGTGGTCCGCTGCCTCGGCGCATGTGGGCTGGCCCCGGTTATGGTGGTAGACGACATCACGCATGGTCAGGTGGATGCCAAGGAAGTGGTTAAAATCGTGGAGAGTTACCGAAGCCTGTCCGAGTAGAACAAACCCCTGTCCAGGCGGCCGTCATGAAGCTCTCGGAAATTGTACAAAGGCTTAATTTGGAGGTCAAAACCGGCGCGGGCCGCCTTGATGAAAATATCACCCGGGGTTATGCCAGTGACCTTTTGAGCGATGTCATCGCCCATGGCCGGGAAAAGGATCTGTGGATCACCCTGCAGACCCACCAGAATATTGTGGCCGTGGCGCTTATGAAATCCCTGGCCGGGATTGTCCTGGTCAACGGACGGCAACCCGAGGAAGATACCTTGCGAAAGGGGGAAGCGGAAACCGTTCCCATCCTGGTCAGCACAATGCCTGCCTTTGAAGTGGTGGGAAGGCTCTTTGAATTGGGGATTTCCGGCCGGTAGGCCTGGCCGGTCAAAAGGGTTGAAGGGGCGTGGGAAAACACACATTACAGGTGATCACCGCCGATCTCCACATCCATACCTGTCTCTCACCCTGTGCCACCCTGGATATGACCCCCATGAAGATCGTGAGGGAGGCCCGGGCCAAGCACCTGGCCATGATCGCCATTACCGACCACAACAGTGCGGAAAACGCCGGGGCGGTGATCAAGGCGGCAAGGGACACGGGGGTCGTCGTGATCCCGGGAATCGAGGTGACCACCTATGAAGAGACCCACCTCCTGGGGCTTTTTGAGGGCATAGACGGGGCCCTTTCCATGCAGGCCCTGGTCTATGGCCGCCTTCAACCGGGAGAGAACGATGAGGATCTCTTCGGCCTCCAGGTGATCTCCAACGAGATGGACGAGGTGGAAGGCATCAGCAAACGCCTTCTCATCGGGGCCACGGACCTGCGACTCCACGAGGCCGTGGGTGAGATTCACCTCCGGGGCGGGCTGGCCGTGGCGGCCCATATAGACCGGGAGCGGTTCAGTGTGGTAAGCCAGCTGGGCTTCATTCCCCATAACCTGGCCCTGGATGCGGTGGAGATCTCCCGGGCCACGGAAAGGGGCCTGGATCCAGCCCATGTGGAAGGCGGTGCCGGACTCCCGGTGATTACCGCCTCGGATGCCCATTCGGTGGAGGAGATCGGGGCTCATCCCGTCCGTTTTCGTCTGGGCCGCCCCGGCCTGGGGGAACTGAGGCTGGCCCTGGCCGGGGCAGAGGGCCGGGGCATCCTTTACGGGACCCTATCCGTTTAATCATGGAAGATCTCTCTCTTCACATCCTGGACGTGGCGGAAAATGCCCTTACGGCCAAGGCCACCCTGGTGGAGATAGAGGTGACCAGGGACAGGGCCCGGGACCTCCTGGAGATCATTGTCAGGGACAACGGCCGGGGCATGGATCCCGAAACGGCCCGGGTGGCCCAGGACCCTTTCGTGACCACCAGAAAGACGAGGCGGGTGGGACTGGGACTGGCCCTTTTGGAGCAGGCGGCCCGGGCGGCGGGGGGAGGGCTTTCCGTGACATCCGGGCCGGCCAGGGGAACCGAAGTGCGGGCCACCTTTCAGGCCAGCCATATTGATCTAAAGCCCCTCGGTGATATGGGCTCAACCTTGGCCACCCTCATCGCGGGCAACCCGGACAGGGATTTCGTTTACGCCGCCACCTTCAACGGGGAGGGGGTCATCGTGGATACCCGGGCCATCAAGGCGGAGCTGGGGGACGGCGCGGCCATCAATGATCCTGCGGTCCTGACATTTATAAAGGGCGTTTTAAATAAAAATATCAAGGAATTAAACTCTGGTCTATCGTGAGAGGAAGACAAGATGGCCAAGCTCCGAGTAGAAGATCTCAAAAGGATCAAGGAATCCATGACGGGGACCGTCAATCTGAGGGAAGGGACCCACCGGGTCAAGATCACGGTGCACATGGGGACCTGCGGCATTGCGGCGGGTGCACGAACCATCATGGATGCCCTTCTCCAGAAACTTCAAGAAACCGGGGTCAATGATGTGATCCTCACCTCTTCGGGCTGCGCAGGGCTTTGCAATCACGAGCCCATGATCACCGTGGAGACCAAAGATGCGGCACCGGTCAAGTACGTGAAACTGGATCCCGAAAAGGCGGCCAGGGTATTTGACGAACATGTGATGAAGGGGCACCCCGTACCCGAATACGCCCTGTCTGTGGGCAGTGAGACCACCTATTGAAGCCCTTTAAAGGGTCGCCCTTTTCGGTGAAATGTGAAATTGGATCACGAACACTGAACACCTAAAGTTTTACCTTAAATCTATCTTACACGGGTCCTGACCCCCATCCGCCCTTGAGTGGCTCGGGCGGGGCCCTGAATAGAGGCTGGATCTATGGAAAAGAAGTATCGTGTTCACCTCTTGGTCTGCGCAGGCACCAGTTGCGTGGCCAACGGCTCGCTGGATTTAAGAGACGCCCTTGTTGAAGAGGTCCGGCGGGTCGGCCTGGAAAACGAGGTCTATATTGCCACCACGGGCTGCAATGGTTTCTGTGCCGCCGGGCCCCTCATGATCGCCTATCCCGACGAGGTCTTTTACCAGAAGCTCAAGGCCGAGGATGTGCCCTACTTTGTGGAGGAGTACCTCCTCAAGGGCCGGGTGGTGAAAGAGCATCTCTTTGAGAGCCCCGAGGCGGCGGAACTCATCCCCAAGATCAAAGATATCGGTTTTTTCAGCCGCCAGATCCTTGTGGCCCTCAGGAATCGGGGCCTTATTGACCCGGACAACATCGACGAGTATATCGCGAGAGACGGCTACCTGGGCACGGCCAAGGCCCTCCTGGAGATGACACCAGGACAAATCGTGGAAGAAATGATCAGTTCCGGCCTCCGGGGACGGGGGGGAGCAGGCTTCCCCACGGGGGTAAAATGGAAGTTTTGCGCCGCTGCAGAGGGGAATCCCAAATACATGCTCTGTAACGCCGATGAGGGGGATCCCGGGGCCTTCATGGACAGGTCCATCCTGGAGAGCGACCCCCATGCGGTCCTGGAAGGCCTGATTATCGGGGCCAAGGCCATTGGGGCCCATAAGGGCTATATCTATGTCCGGGCCGAATATCCCCTGGCCATAAGGCGGCTGCATACGGCCATTTCCCTGGCCAAGAACTACGGTCTCCTGGGCGAAGACATCCTGGGTTCCGGTTTTGACATGGACATCGAGCTCTACTACGGCGCAGGTGCCTTTGTGTGCGGCGAGGAAACGGCCCTCATGCGTTCTATTGAGGGAAAACGGGGTATGCCCAGGCCCAGGCCCCCCTTCCCCGCTCAAAAAGGGCTCTGGGACAAGCCCTCTGTGCTCAATAACGTGGAGACCCTGGCCAACATTCCCCAGATTATGTACCGGGGGGCCGACTGGTTCAGCAGTCTGGGAACGGAAAAGAGCAAGGGCACCAAGGTCTTCGCCCTGAGCGGACGGGTGAGGAACATCGGGCTCATCGAGGTCCCTATGGGGACGCCTCTCCGGACCATTATCTACGATATCGGCGGAGGCATTCCGGACCAGAAGAAGCTGAAGGCGGTTCAACTGGGTGGACCTTCGGGGGGATGCGTGCCCGAGGCCCTGATAGAAACCCCTGTAGACTATGAGTCCATCGCCAAGACGGGCGCCATTGTGGGATCAGGCGGCATGGTGGTCATGGACGAGACCAGCTGCATGGTGGATATCGCCAAATTCTTCCTCGGCTTCACGGCGGAGGAATCATGCGGCAAATGCACCCCCTGCCGGGAAGGCACTCAGCAACTGCTTAAAATCCTTGAAAGAATCACCCAGGGTGACGGTGTCCCCGAAGACATCCCCAGGCTGGAGCAAATCAGCAGGGTCCTGCAGCAGGCCTCTTTGTGCGGCCTCGGTCAGACCGCACCCAACCCTGTCCTCAGCACCCTTCGCTATTTTCGCCACGAATATGAGGCCCATATCTATGACAAGCACTGCCCTGCCGGGGTATGCAAACGGCTCAGTGCCCCGCCGTGCCAATCCACATGCCCCATGGGCCAGGATGTGTCCACCTATGTGGCCCTCATCGGGCACGGTGAATTCGAAAAGGCCTGGGAGGTGATCCGGAAGGAAAACCCCCTGCCCATGGTCCTGGGACGGGTCTGTCCCCACCCCTGCGAGAGTCAATGCAGGCGGGGAGAGGTGGATAAGCCTATCAGCATATGCGCCCTGAAGCGATTCGCCGCGGACAGGATGCGGGATAAACTCTGGGAAATCGAAGCCGTCCCGGTGGTCTTTCCCGAAGACAAGGTGGCCGTTATAGGCGCCGGGCCGGCAGGCCTTACCGCGGCCTACGACCTGGTCCAAAAGGGCTATCCCGTCACCATCTTTGAAAAGCTGCCCGTGGCCGGCGGCATGATGCGTGTGGGCATCCCCGAGTACCGCCTTCCCCGGGACGTGTTGAGCGATGAAATCGAGGCCATCAAGCGGCTGGGCGTGGAGATCCGTCTGGGCGTGGAAGTGGGCAAAGACATCCCCTTTTCCGAACTCCGGGAGCAAGGGTACCGGGCCTTTTTTCTGGGTGTGGGCTGCCACAAGGGGCTCAAGCTGCGTATCCCCGGGGAGGACGACTTTGAGGGGTTCATAGACGCGACCACCTTTCTGAGAAAGGTCAATTTGGGAGAAAAGAGGGCCCCCGGGAAAAAGGTCTGTGTCATCGGCGGCGGCAATTCCGCAGTGGATGCCGCCCGCACCTGCCTGCGGCTGGGAGCGGAGGAAGTCCATATCGTGTACCGTCGCCAGAAGGAGCAGATGCCCGCCAATCCGGCCGAGATCAATGCCACCATCGAAGAGGGCATTATCATTGATTTTCTCACCGCTCCCGTGCGGATCCTGGGAGAGGGGGGCAAGGTGGTGGGCATGGAGTGTATCCGCAATGAACTGGGGGAACCCGACGCCAGCGGCCGGCGCAGACCCGTACCCGTGGCGGGCTCGGAATTTGTCATTGAATCGGATGTGATCATTCCCGCCATCAGCCAGGAACCGGATCTGTCCTTTTTTGAGGAGGATCACCGCCTTGCCGTCAACCGCTGGAACGCCTTCGTGGTGGACGAAAAGACCCTGGCCACCAATGTTCCGGGATTCTTTGCCGGCGGGGACGCGGTCACCGGTCCGGCCACAGTGGTACAGGCCATTGCGGCGGGTCACCGGGCCGCGGTTTCCATGGACTGCTATCTCAGGGGGACCCCTTACCAGGGCTACTGGTTTCCAAAACCTCACCTGGTTGTGGACCGCCTGGAACTGACCGATGAGGACGAAGCACTCGTGCGGCCCGAGCAGCCCGAGCGGGAGGCGGGCCAAAGGATCAGGGACTTCCGGGAAGTGGAACTGGGCCTCGATGAGGATACCGCCCTTTTAGAGGCACGGCGCTGCCTGCGCTGCGACCTCTAAGGGCGGGGCCACCCCTTTTAATGGCCTGCCACCGCCTGGACCGGGGGGAGCCGAAGGCCCTGATTTATTGTTTGACAAAAAAGTCTTCCCTCTATATGTTACATAATCTCGGAGTCATGCCCGGTCCCAGAGGAAAGGCAAGGCATTGCCGGGATTTGTCTTTTAAAAAAAGAAAGCCTTTTATCATTTTAGATATATTTTTATAAAAGGAGGTCATTATGCAAGAAGCCGTCACACCCATAACCCCCCAGAGACTACCTGAGGATGTCAAGCAATACCTGGATAAATTTGATCTCAATCTCTGCCTCACCTGCGGGACCTGCACCAACGGCTGTCCCATCACGGGCACCCCGGGCATGGAGGGGTGGGATATCAGAAAGGCCCTCCGCATGCTCTCCCTGGGGCTTCTCGACGAAGTGGTCAATTCCAAGTTCCCCTGGCTGTGCACAGGCTGCGGCCGGTGCGCCCATGCCTGCCCCATGGGCATTGATATCCCCTATATCATGCTCCATATGAAACATCTCCGGCCCAGGGAAGAGGTCCCCGGTATCCTCCATAAGGGCGCCAAGAACAATTTTGACACCGGCAACAACATGGCCATTCCCCAGACGGACTACTTCTTTCTCCTGGCCGACCTGGGAAAGGAGCTGGCCGAGGAGGAATGCCCCGGGTTTTACGTGCCCATCGACAAAGAAGGGGCCGATATCCTCCACTTTCCCAATTCCAAGGAGGTCTTTGCAGACAACGATGACATGAAGTGGTGGTGGAAGATCTCTTATGCGGCCCGGGAGAACTGGACCGTGCCCTCGGAAAACTGGGAGTCGGTGGACTGGGGCCTGTTCACCGGCAACTATGACTACATGAAGGCCTTCGCCCAAAACAAGATCAATCACATGAAGAATCTCGACCTCAAGAGGATGCTTATGCCCGACTGTGGCGGGGCCTCTCTTGGATGCCGCATAGGCATGGAGTGGTGTGTGGAAGAAAACCCGGAAAATGAGATCAATTTTATCTATCTCTATGAATACCTTATCGAATTAATCAAGGAAGGCCGGATCAAGCTGGACAAGAGCGTCAATGCGGGCAAGGTCTTCACCTACCATGACTCGTGCAAACACGGCCGGGAGCTTGAACGCCACTTCGGCAGGGGCTATTATGACGAGCCCCGGTGGATCATCCAGCAGTGCGTGGATGAATTTGTCGACATGCATCCCAATCAAGCCAACGCCTTTTGCTGCGGCGCCGGAGGCGGCATGTGGCCGGGGCCCTATGAAGACGAGGCCGCATGGCAGGGCCGCATGAAATACGAAGGCATCAAGAACGCGGGAGCGGATGTGGTCATCGTCAGTTGCTCCAACTGCCATGATCAGCTCATGAAACGGGTCCCCAAGTACTATAAGGACTACAAGTACGAGGTCAAATACATCTGGGAACTGGTGGCGGACAGCCTGGTCATTGAGCCCTGGAGCGAAGAGGAAGTCAAGAAGGCCGAGGAAGAGGCCGCTGCCCAGTGGGAAAAACTGGGCGTTGACCTGGACGAGGAATGGTAGGCTGATTGCGACCTAACGCGCTTGGTCATTAAGAAAAATGAAGGGGGTGGGTGTTCCATGCGGGGCCCCACCCCCTTTTTGCTTCCGGCCCCCGATGCCGTAAACCCTCAGTGGCCGCCCGGCCAGGGCGACCCCGGGTTTGTTCGGAGGCATCGGGTTCTTATCATTATTTGAAGGAGGATGACCCATGGATTTTGTGTTGAGTGAAGAATTACAAATGCTTCGTGACATGGCCCGGGACTTTGCCAAAGAGAAAATCGCCCCTTACGCGGATGAATGGGACGAAAATCATTATCTCCCCTATGAAGAGGCCATCAAGCCCATGGCGGAGCTGGGGTTCTTCGGCACCGTGATTCCCGAGGAATACGGGGGCAACGGGATGGGATGGCTGGCGGCCATGATCCTTACCGAGGAAATCGCCCGGGCCTCCAGTTCCCTGCGGGTCCAGATCAACATGCAGACCCTTGGTTGCGCCTTTACCATTTACCGGTACGGCTCCGAGGAGATCAAACAGAAATACATCCCCAAGCTGGTGAGCGCCGAGTACATGGGCTGTTTCGGCATCACCGAGCCCAATGCCGGCTCCGACGTGATGGCCATGAAATCAACCGCCGCAGACAAGGGGGATCACTGGCTTTTGAATGGATCCAAGACATGGATTTCCAATGCCTCCGCCGCCGATGCCATGATCCTTTACGCTTACACGGACAGGGAGGCCCGGGGCAAAGGACTCTCCGCCTTTGTCATCGAACCCAAGAACTTCAACAACATCACCACCACGGACCTGGACAAGTTGGGCACCCACTCCATCCCCACCGGGGAAATCTATCTGGAAGACACCCGGGTCCCCAAGGAAAATATCCTGGGAAAGCCCGGGGACGGGGCCAAGATCTTGTTCGGCTCTTTGAACCAGACGCGCCTGTCGGCGGCCGCCGGCGGAGTCGGTCTGGCCCAGGCCTGCCTCGACGTGGTCACCGACTACTGCCAGGAAAGGCAGCAGTTCGGCCAGTCCATCGGCCAGTTTCAGATGAATCAGGATATCATCGCCCAGGTCGCCGCCGAGGTGGAAGCGACCCGGTTGCTGGTTTACAAGGCGGCCTGGCAGAAGGACCAGGGCAACCTGGGCAACACCCTGGAAGTGGCCCACGCCAAGTATCTCTCCGGAGAGGTGGCTGAAAAGGCGAGCCGCATGGCCATGCGGATCCTGGGGGCCTACGGCTATTCCACCGAGTATCCCGTGGCCCGATACTATCGGGACGCCCCCCCTTACTACATGGTTGAAGGGTCGGCCAATATCTGCAAGTGGATCATCGCCCTGGATCAGCTGGGGATCAGGAAGGCCAATCGTTAGGCCCTGGGCCCCGGGAGACCCCCAGGTCTCGGGGGCCCGGTATGGAGAAAAAGCGGGCTGCATTCCGGCCCAGGATCAGGGCAAGGGCCTCCTCCCGCAACCCCAGCCCCAAAAACCGCTTGAGCTCCCGGTCCCATGCATAGGGAATGTTGGGAAAGTCCGATCCGTACATGATACGATCCGCCCTCATCGCCGCCAGCGGAGGGGGTCGGCACCCCGGCAGGTAGTCCGCCAGGGCCATGGTCGTATCCAGCCAGAGATTGTCGTAGACCTCTATCATCCTCTGATAGGCCTCGAACTCATCAAGGCCCAGATGGGGTACGCATACCCTCAGTCCTGGATGGGCCCTCAGGACCAGTTCCAGCCTGCCCGCACTGCATAACTCATGGGCATCACACGGGGAGGCCGGGCTCTTGGGTTCCCGGCCTACGTGCATCACCATGGGCTTGTTACGCTCCTCACACACCCGGTAGATCTCCTCCATGGCCGGACTCAACATATCAAAACACTGCACATGGGCATGGAGCTTTACCCCGGCCAGGCCCAGGTCAAAGGCCTCTCGCAGGATCCGTCCCGCCCCCTCCTCCCCGGGAAAGACCGTGGCCAGTCCGGTGACCCTGGGCTGGGAAGCGCAGAAATCCGCCAGGAAGGTGTTGAGCTCCCCGGCCATCCCGGGCTTATGGGCGTAGTGGAGGGCCACCAGGTGGGTGATCCCCCTGGAAAGCAAAAAGGTGACCAGCTCAGGGGTATCCATTTGATACCGCACCGGCCACCCGTACCGGCCGAACCATTCCCATATGGAACGAAACAGGGGCCCTGGAAAGAGGTGAACATGGGCGTCAATCACCGCCGGCAGCCCCGGGGGGACCGATTGCCCCTCCAGATCATTGAGGGCGGGCAAGGGTGAAGTGAGAAGCCCCTTTTCTGGTTCCCTTTTCATAGATTTTCCCTTCCTCTCTTCTGTGGGATTTTTCATAAGCTTTTTACCGCAACCTCTCCTGTCACCACAAGCCCTGTCTTGATTGCCCCGGCCCGGGCTTTCAAAAACTTCCGAATCATGCTAAAGTTCCCTGAATTTCCCAGATCCATCAATCCTTTCTCTTTAAATATGGGGGTGGCCCATGGCCGACATTCTTGCTGTTTACGGCAGCCCTCGCCGTCAGGGAAACACGGCCCTGTTGCTCCAAAAGGCGGTGCAGGGCGCCCGGGAACAGGGCTCCCACGTGGAAGAGGTGGTGCTCCGTAATCTCAAGATATCTCCCTGTCTGGAAATTTACGGATGCAAAAACACGGGCCGGTGCGTGATCCAGGATGACTTTCAGGCCCTCTACGACCAGGTCCTGGAGTGTAAAGGCCTTATGCTGGCCTCTCCCATATTTTTTTACACTGTCAGTGCCCATACCAAGGCCTTCATGGACCGGTGCCAGTCCCTGTGGGTGAGACGATACTGGATAGAAAAGGCCCCCTTTGGCAAAGGTCCTTTCCGGGGCAAGGGGCTCTTCATATCTGTGGGTGCCACCAAGGGCAAAAGGCTCTTTGAGGGGACCCTGCTCACGGTCCGCTATTTCTTTGATGCCTTGGGGATGGAACTTTGGCGCTCTCTCCTCTATCGCGGGTTGGATGAGCAGGGGGCGGTCCTCCAGCACCCCGGGTATCTGGAGGAGGCCTTCTCAACGGGGCGGGAACTGGCCAAGGCCCTTCCCACACTTAACGGGTAATTATGGACCGTGAGCCCTTAAAGGGCCTCAACCATTTCAGGAGGAACGGATGGCGAGCTATATCAACCGGATCGTCGGGGCGGCTCGGCTTGACGCCCACACCTATGAGGAGGTGGAGGCGGATACCCGGGCCATGTCCCAGGCCATGGGTGTGGTGGTCCTCTCCAGCGTGGCTGCCGGCGTGGGGACCATCGCCAAGGGAGGAATGGCCGGCATCCTCTTGGGGGTGCTGACGGCCTTACTGGGATGGTATGTCTGGGCCGTGGTGACCTACTTCATCGGCACCAGGGTATTCCCGGAGGCTCGGACCCAGACCAATCTGGGAGAACTCCTCCGAACCATCGGCTTCTCCAGTTCCCCTGGTCTTATCCGCGTACTGGGGCTCATCCCGGGTTTGGCCGGGCCCGTTTTTCTCATTGCCGCCATCTGGATGCTGGTGGCCATGGTGGTCGCCGTGAGGCAGGCCCTGGACTACACGAGCACCCTCAGGGCCCTGGGGGTATGTGTCATCGGGTGGGTCATCCAGGGCCTGATCTTTACGCTTCTCTTTTCCCTCTTCGGGAACTTGTTAAAACCCGCCTAACCCTTTTTTACCAGGTCGTTGCCGCAGCAGCTGAAGGTGCAGGGATCCGCAGTGCCGTGACAGGCGCATTCTTCAGCAGGCTTTCCCACGTCCTTGCACTCCTTGACCACCTGGAGTTCCAGACCGCACTCCTCACACGCCCAGATTTCGCCTCTTTTCATCTCGTGACAATTTGCCATAATCTCTTCCTCCTCCATTAGGGGGTCACGGCTTTTCCCGGCCCTTAATTTCAAAAAGGTTCCCGTCGAAATCCTTGACAAACACCAGAAAACCGTCCCCTCTCGGTATCCGGCGGACCTCAAGACCGGCGTCCCTACACGCCTCCATGAAGGCCTCCCGGTCATCGACCTTCAGGCACAGATGGGAAAACCCGCCGGGCCGGATCTCCACCTCTCCATGGGGGACAAAGACCTCCACGGCCAGGTCCTGGTTTTTGTAAAGGGTGATATCGCAGGCGAAGGGCTGATCAAAGATCTTTTTCGCCATTTCCCGGTCAAGGGTCTGGGACTTGGCCTTTCGAAGGCCCAGGATCCCCTGATAGAAGGTCTCCGCCTTTTTCTGGGAACCGCACACAAGGGCAGCATGTTCAAGCCGCATATATTCTCCCTCCCCCAAGATCTGCTTCCGTCCAAGTCCCCAAAATAGTATCAAAGCCCCGGAGCCAGATCAATGGAATTACACATGAATCTTTACCCCCGCCTTAGAAAGCCACCGCACCAGGGCCAGTTCCAGCTCCGACCCCCTCAAGAGCTCCTGCCCGGCCACTCGGACGAACCGCCCTGTCCCGGATGGTCCCAGGAGGGCCTTGAGGTGGGGACAGAGATAGTTTATGCAAAAGCTGTAGCGGGCCAAGAGCTTACATCCCTTTTCTCCCAAAAAGAAACAGCCGGCGGCGATCTCCCGTCGGGCGGGCATGTCACAGCCCATGAGAAGATTCATCAAGAGAAGCACAGGGTCGTACCAGGTTTCCACATCCTGAAAACAGCATCCCCCCGGGGTTTTGAGGGCACACCGGGTGCAGGCCGCCACCATGCCTGACGTCGCCATGATCTTTCGCGTCCGGCCGATGGCCCTTCTATACCGCTCCACGAGGCACGAAAGTTCCTTGTCCGATCCTATGGCCCGGCCCCAGGAGGCGTAAATCCCCCGGGCCCTGTCCACTTGCTCCCTGATTCCCCTCATGCCCGCCTCTTATTCCCCGCTGCCCATGTCATCCCCTTACAGAAAATCATGATCCCGTGCCACGGGTTTTTTCGCCTGAGTCCCCTTCTCTATAAAACACACCCTTCCTCTGCCAGGCCTTTTACATCTCCTCAATCCCCCTTGCGGCCCCTT
>CAZNLL010000036.1:0-28504 GCA_964573885.1 uncultured Desulfobacteraceae bacterium
TCCGGAAAACCCAGCCCAAGGAATGGGATTACCTTGCCAACCTCCAAAAGGAAAAGTCCGAAGAGACGCTGATAGACGATTTGTGCCGTGCGCTCAACTCCAGCCATGAGGGGTGCCTCTCGGTTCTTCGACACGGGTTCAAGTGCTTCGGCAAGCTATTCCGGGTGGCCTATTTCGCCCCGGCCAGCGGAATGAACCCCGACACCCAGGCGCTCTATGCCGCCAACCGGCTCACCATTACGCGCCAGCTCCGCTATTCGGCCAAGCACCTGCCTGCGCCGCAGAGCGGCGCGAAGCGGCAGGCAGGCGGCATTCTTGATGTGACCCTGGCCCTCAACGGCATTCCCGTAGCCACCCTGGAGCTGAAAAACCCCATGACCGCCCAAAACTGGCGACATGCGGTCACGCAATACAAGAACGACCGCGATCCGTCAGACCTGATTTTCCAGTTCAAGAAGCGCACGCTTGTCCATTTCGCGGTGGACACCGACGAGGTTTACATGACCACGCGCCTTTCGAGCAAGAGGACGCGCTTTCTGCCCTTCAACAGGGGCTGCGGTGGCGGGGCAGGCAATCCGGAAAACCCCGGCGGCTACAAGACGGCGTATTTGTGGGAAGCGGTGCTGGAGCGTCACAGCTTGCTGGATATCCTGGCACGGTTCATTCACCTGCAGATCGAGGAAAAGAAGCTCGGTGGCAAGCGAATCAAGAAGGAAATTATGATATTCCCGCGCTATCACCAGCTCGATTGCGTGAAGAAACTCGTCGCCGACGCCCGCGAACGCGGCACCGGAACCAACTATCTGATCCAACACTCCGCCGGCAGCGGCAAGTCCAACTCCATTGCCTGGCTGGCCCATCGGCTTGCGAGTCTTTACACCGAAAGTGACGAGAAGGTTTTCGACTCTATCATCGTGATCACCGACAGGGTTGTCCTCGACCAGCAGCTTCAGAACACGATTTACCAGTTCGAGCACAAGCAGGGCGTGGTGCAAAAGATCGACATCAACTCGACCCAGCTGGCGGAGGCCCTCGCCTCGGGCGTTCCGATTGTGATCACCACGCTCCAGAAGTTCCCGTTCGTCACCGAGAAAATGGGTGATCTGCCCATGCGCCGATACGCGGTGATCGTGGACGAGGCGCACAGTTCCCAAGGCGGCGAGACGGCGACCGAACTCAAGGGCGTGCTCGCCGGCGCTGCCATCAAGGAAGAGGCCAGGGCAAAAGCCGAGGCGGAAGGGCTGCCCGATTATGAGGAGGAAATCCTCAAGACCATGGCAAAGCGCGGGCATCAACCCAACATCAGCTTTTTCGCCTTCACGGCAACGCCTAAATATAAAACCCTGGAGGTCTTCGGCACCTGCCTGCCGGCAGGCACGGCACCCGGCGCGAACCTGCCTGCCGAAGCCTCGGCGCAGGAAGGCGGCAAGCCGAATCCCTTCCATCTTTACAGCATGCGCCAGGCCATCGATGAGGGGTTCATCCTCGACGTGCTTCAGAACTACACGACATACAAGACATATTACCGGCTGATCAAGTCAATCGAGGACGACCCGCAGGTGGACAAGCGCAAGGCCGCGCGGGCGCTGGCGCGATTCATGAGCCTGCATCCGCACAATATCGCCCAAAAGACCGAGGTCATGCTCGAGCATTTCCGGCACTTCACGATGCACAAGATCGGCGGAAAGGCCAAGGCCATGGTTGTAACCTCCAGCCGTCTTCACGCGGTCAGATACAAACAGGCGTTTGACAAGTACATTAAGGATAAAGGCTATACGGGCATTAAAACGCTGGCGGCCTTTTCCGGAACTGTGATCGACCCGGACCTGCCTGCGCCGGGGCTCCGGCAGGCAGGCGCTGCGGGCGTCGAATACACAGAATCCGGCATGAACGTGGACGCCCAGGGCAAGCACATCAAGGAAAAGGAACTGCCCGAGCGGTTCGGGACAGAGGAATACCAGGTGCTGCTTGTCGCGGAGAAGTATCAGACCGGCTTTGATCAACCCCTCCTTCACACGATGTATGTGGACAAACGCCTGTCCGGCATCCAGGCCGTGCAGACGCTTTCCCGCCTTAACCGGACGCAATCCGGCAAGGAGGATACCTTTGTCCTGGATTTCGTGAATGAACCGGATGAAATTCTCAAGGCCTTTCAGCCCTATTATGAGCAGACGCTTATCGGCGAGCGTGCCGAACCCCAGCAGTTATATGAACTGCAGGCCAAGCTCGACGGCCACCAGGTTTATTACAAGGCCGAGGTCGAGGAGTTCTGCAAGGTTTTCTATAAGCCCAAGCCGAACCAGACGACGGCGGATCATTCCAGGATGAATGCCTGCATCGATCCGGCGGTGGGACGCTACAACGACCTGGACGAGGATGTCCGGGAGGAATTCCGCAAGACGCTCGTTGCCTACAGGAACCTTTATTCCTTCATGTCACAGGTGATCCCGTTCCAGGATACCGACCTCGAAAAGCGCTATTCGTACATTCGGTTCCTGCTGACCAAGCTGCCGAGAGGCGACCGGGGCCCGGTCTACAACTTCAACGACGATGTTGCCCTGAAGTATTACCGCCTGCAGAAGATCGGCGAAGGGTCAATCGTGATGGAGCCCGGCGCCCGCTACGAGGTGTCAGGCCCTACATCCGTAGGAACGGGCGTTGCCCGGGGAGACGAGATCGAACTGTCCAAACTGATTGACATCCTCAATGAGCGGTTCGGGACGGATTTTCGTCCGGGTGACCAACTGTTTTTTGAATCGATCCGGGAGGACGCGGTATTGGACGGCAACCTCCGCCAGGCAGCGCTCGCCAACACGATGGAAAACTTCGGCTACGTCTTTCGCAAGGCTTTAGAGGGGCTCTTCATCGACCGAATGGACCAGAACGAAGAAATTACAGCGAAATTCATGAACGAGGATCAATTCCGGGACGCGGTCAGCAAGCATCTCCTCAAGGAGGTCTACCAAAAGATCAGAGAGGAGGCTGAAGTCGAAACTGTTTATTGAATAAATACAGGGTGTTCACGTCAGATGACAAACCTTTTCGGCGTATCCATCGGGTCCTCTGTAAATTGGATGAATCAGGGAGAGGGTGACGTGGCGCACGTTAGGTATCCTTTTCATATTCCTTGAGTTGTGGAAGGACTGCTTTTTGGATACGTTTTCTCAATACCTCCAGGTCTAGAGGCCTCACCTCTTCATCCGTCTCCGCGGCTATGAGATTCGGCGACCACTTCCTGTGCGTGCGGATCTTTCCCGTCGCGGTTTTGTCGTTTCCGGCGTCTCGTCAGACTCATTCTAACGCACATCATTTTTGTAATTTAACATTCAGTCGAGATAATAGCAATTTGATTGCTATATAATCGCCTATTTATCAAATTTCACGCGTCCATTGACTGAAGCAGCCATCAAGGAAAACAGGCATTGATATCCTGGTCAAGGTGATCGATACCTTCGGCAGCGGCACTTCCGAGACCTTTGAATTTATTGGGTCTGTGTCTCATAAATCGCCCCCTTCGGGGAGGAATAAAATATTCCCGGGCAAAGGGGTTTGCAATTTATGGTGGGCATATTAAAATGGTAGTAAGTTTGGAGGTTAAGAGACGATGGAAAAAGTGACCATTGATGGGGTGGAACTCCATCTGAGCGATCCCGATGAAGTGTCCATGGCCTGGGTGGGCCAGCCCGAGCTGATAACCCAGGTCCTGGCCGCGTGGCTGGTGATCGACGACGAAGACCTGCCCTTGAGCCCCCGGCTCGTAGGGAAGCCGGGGGTGGGAAAGACGACCCTGGCCTATCATGCGGGACGGGCCTTGAATCGGCCTGTGTATCTCTTCCAGGCCACCATGGATACGAGGCCGGAGGATCTCATCGTGACACCGGTCATATCCGAAAAGGGGCAGGTGAAATACATGGCCAGTTCGGTGGTGGCGGCCATGATCAAGGGTGGGGTGGGCGTCATTGATGAAGGAAACCGCATGAGCGAGAAGAGCTGGGCCTCGTTGGCCCCTCTTCTGGACAGGAGGCGGTACGTGGAATCCATTGTGGCGGGCATCAAGATCAAGGCCCACCCCGAGTTCCGCCTTTGCACCACCATGAATGACGATGCCAGCACCTTTGAACTCCCGGACTATATCCATTCCAGGCTTCAGCCCCAGATCTTTATCGATTTTCCGGAAAGGGACGAGGAACTCCTCATCCTCAAGAAGAACCTTCCCTTCGCGGACCTGGATGTCCTCCGTTATGTGGTGGAATTCCTCCAGGCGGCCCATGAGGCCGACGAGCGTTACTCGGTGAGGGACGGCATCAACATCGCCCGTTATGCCTTGAAGCGGCTCCAGGCGGAGAAAGAGGGGGAGAGCGGGGAAAGGGGGAGGAGTCACTTGGGCCTGTACCTGCGGGAGGCGGCCTCCATGATCCTGGACAGCACCGCCGCAGAATACTTCCAAGACCTGATGGATGACTTCGAGGACGAAACATAGGATTGAGTGGAAGAATGTCCGTATGGTGCCCGTACTCCACGGGCGGATGGAGTTCTGCCAGGAAGTGAGGCGCCAGTTCGAGGAATTTAAGCCCCATCATGTGGCCGTGGAATACCCTCCCACTCTGGGCCCCAAGATCATTCAAGGGGTGAAACGGCTGCCCTTCCTTTCCGTGGTCTATTACATGGAGGAGAACGGCGCATTCACCTACCTCCTCATCGAGCCCACCGACGGTCAGGTGGAGGCCATCCGGCTGGCCCTGGAAAGGGGCCTCCCTGTCCATTTCATCGACCGGGATACGGAAGGCTATCCCCTGGATTTTACTCCCTTCCCGGATTCCTACGCCCTCAAAAGGATCGGGCACTTCGGCTATTGTCAGGCCTTTTTAAAGGCCCATAAAGACAGGTCCCGCTCCCCGGAGGATCTGCTCCGGGAGAGGACCATGGCCTTTCATCTCAAGCGCCTGGCCGGGCAAGGGGAAAGGATCTTCTTCGTGGGCGGGTTGACCCACGCCCCTGGAATCATGGACATGCTGGAGCAACCCCAGACAGAGGTCATCGGCAGGAGAAGGCGCAAGGGGGTGGGATTGGCCCATCTCCACGAGGACTCCAGCCGGGAGGTCATGGGTGAAATGCCCCACCTGGCCGCGGCCTATGAACGGGGCAGACAGGAAGGGGATCTTGACGTGCCCGACCGCCTCGAGGTCCAAAGCGATTTGATCACCCGGGCCCGAAAGGAGCACTGGAAAAAAAACAAAGAAGAATTGTCGCGTCAACAGGTGCGCATTTTACACAAGTTCGCCAGGAACTATGGTCTCATCACCGGCCGGCTTGTGCCCAATTTCTACCAGCTCCTTGTGGCGGCCCGGGGTGCGGTGGACGACAATTTCGCCTACGAGGTGTGGGACCTGGGGAGCCGTTACCCTTGGCAGACCGAAGAACCGGGGCTCCCCATTTTGAGGCTCAGGGGGGAAGACCTTTTCCTGGACGAAAAAAAGATTACCTTTCACCGCCGGTTAAAGACCCTGAGAAGACGTCTGGTTCCTGTACCGGTCAAGAAAAAGAAGCGGGAGCGGTTTCCCGGAGAGTGGAAAAAGGGATTCAAGGGATGGGCCATATGCTCGTACCCGCCCGAGGATGTGGTGGTGGAGGGATACGGCCGATATCTTCAGAAAAAGGCCCTGGAGATCCGCACTGAAGAGAACCCCAGGATCCAGCCCTTTACCAGTTCCATGATGGACGGCCTGGATATCCGGGAGACCATCCGGGACTGGGGAAGCGGCAAGATCTATGTTAAGGAGCAGATGCCGGTCCGGGGCAAGGTGGGTTCTGTGGTGGTCGTCTTTGACCCGGACCTGGGAGACGAGGAAGGAAGGGAGGCCTTCCCCTGGTGTGTGACCTGGCTGGGAGAACACGAACAGGAATCAGACATGGCCTTTTACAGCACCCCCGCGGGGGAGGTCATGGACGGCCCGGGCATTTCCAGGTGCCAGTACGGCGGCTTTATGCTCACCTATCCGCCCATGCGGGTCTATGATATCTGGAAGGACCCCTTTTTTCGTATGGCCAGAAACAAGCCGGAAAGGATGCTCATGGCGGCCATTGATTACAGCCAGGAAACCCATGTGGTGTATGTGGCGTCCACGCCCCCGTCAGGATGGTGCCGGAGCCTGGCAGCCCGCCTGGGGAAAAAGATCATTTACATGCCTATAGGCATGTTCTCGCCGGTGACCCTCAAGAAGATACGGCAGTTTCACGTCCTGGACGGCCACCATGTCCGAACCTACGCCCGGCGCTATATCCGGTAATGGAGCACTATCCCTGTAGGTTTGCATGAGGTTCTGCACAAGTTTGGACATAAAAATCCTGTCCGATTTCAGGTTATCGATCGGCCAGGATGTGCGCAGAGTGAGGCTGATTCCGAGCCCGGAATGATTACGGCCGCCCTACCGGACCATCCCATTGACAAGTGCAAGGCCGATGGGGAAATATCCGGTGCCAAATACCGCAGGACGTCGGATTGTTCCAAAAGGGATTGACAATCAGCCATGTCGGAAGTATATTCCAAAAAAGGTATTTAACGGGTGATATTCATGATGAGGGATTTTACCAAACTAATGAAGGCCCTTTCAGACCCTAACCGGGTCAAGATTATCAAGATGCTTCAGCACAAAGCCATGTGTGTGTGCGAGATTAAGGCGGCCTTGGGCATTTCCCAGCCCAGTGTATCCAAGCACCTGAGAATACTGGGGGAAGCCGACCTGGTGGATTACAGAAAAGACGGGCTTTGGGTCAATTATTTTCTTGCTGATGGTCGGAAATCCCCGTATGTCGCCAGCATGATGGGAAACCTTCAACATTGGCTGGATGAGGACCCTGAAATTGCGACGCTAATCCAAAAACTGCCTTCCATTCGCAGGGAGGATATCTGCAGGCGATAATTTTTTTTGAGCGGATTAAATAACTATATGACTTTTTAGTTATTCATTTTCAAGGCAGAGAGATTTTATAATGAAAGAACGCTGGAAACTTTTACTGATCGTACTGATTTTTGTCGGTGCCTATTACGTACCCTGGGCCGATCCCAGAATACGCCAGTCCGGACTGGAGGCCTTCATGATGCTCCAGGAATACGCGCGGGAGCATGTCCTGACCTGTCTGATCCCGGCCTTTTTCATTGCCGGAGCCATTTCGGTGTTCGTATCCCAGGCAGCCGTGTTGAAATATTTCGGGGCCACGGCGAGAAAGATCCTTTCCTATTCGGTGGCCTCGGTTTCCGGGACCATCCTGGCGGTTTGCTCCTGCACGGTGCTGCCCCTTTTCGCGGGAATCTATTCCCGGGGGGCCGGTATCGGACCGGCCACCGCCTTTCTCTACTCAGGCCCCGCCATCAACGTCCTGGCCATTGTGCTGACCGCCCGAATACTGGGATGGCAACTGGGCCTGGCCCGGGCCGTGGGTGCCATTATTTTTGCCGTGATCACCGGGCTTTTGATGGCCTTCATTTTCAGGAAAGATGACGCTGAACGAACCGCAGGCCAGATCTACCTCCCGGATGAAGAGGGAGACGGCAGAACCCTGACCCAGGAGGCTCTCTTCATGCTGACCCTGGTGCTGATCCTCATTTTTGCGGCCTTTGCCAAACCGGCCGAAGGCTCCACCGGACTGTGGCCGGCTGTTTTTGCTGCCAAATGGTATATCACGGCCGGGCTTCTCATTATTCTTGGCTTCATGCTGAAGAAATGGTTTGTGAAAGAGGAGAGAACCACCTGGGTCCAGTCCACCTGGGGGTTCATGAAACAGATTTTGCCCTTGTTGGGTGCCGGGGTCCTGGTGGCCGGCTTCATGCTGGGCCGACCCGGGCATTCGGCCCTGATACCGGAGCACTACATTGAGACTTTGGTAGGGGGGAATTCGGTATGGGCCAATCTGTTTGCCTCCCTCTCGGGTGCGCTCATGTATTTCGCCACCCTCACGGAGGTCCCCATTTTACAGGGACTTTTGGGCGCGGGCATGGGTAAGGGCCCGGCCCTGTCGCTGCTCCTGGCCGGGCCGGCCTTGTCCCTCCCCAACATGCTGGTCATTGCCGGGGTAATGGGGGTCAAAAAGACGGCCGCCTTTTGTGTCATCATCGTGATCTTAAGCAGCATGGCCGGGATGACCTATGGGTGGATTGCGGGATGAAGCCAAAATCTTCACCGCAAAGCCGCAAAGGACGCAAAGGTGAATTATTCTTTTTGCCCCAACTGGGTTTCCTTTTGCTTTCCGGCGTCCTCCGCCCTGTGGAATGCAGAGCCTATTCCTACGGGGTCAGCGGTGAACAAGAACAGGGGTAATGAATGTCACAGGATGATGTAACGCAGATCAGGGTGGGCAATTCGCCGGTGGGTATCATCGGACTCAAGGCGGTCATGGAAGAGATGGCCCCTGAGTATGCTGAAGAAGCGGACCCGGTGGTGGCGGATGAGCTTCTGGCGCGGCTTTCCAGAAAGAATTATATCCCGCCCAAGGTACGGGACAATTACCGGAAGGCCTTTTTGCGGGAATTCAAGAAGTTTCTTGGGAAACCGGTTGAAGAGGAAGCGCCGGAAGGGCTGGAGGTGAAGGTCCTGGGCCCGGGGTGTGTGCAGTGCGATCAGCTTGAGCAGCAACTTATGCAGGTCATGGCCGAAACCGGGATCGTGGCCGATATACAGCACATTCGGGATGTCAAGGAGATCGGCCGTTACGGCGTCATGGGAACTCCGGCCTTGATCATCAACAACACCGTCAAGGCAGTGGGAAAGGTGCCTCCGAGAAATAAACTGAAGCAATGGTTGGAAGAGGCGCAAGCACAAAAGGCTTAAGGCCTCGGCCGTATGAAAACAGATTAAAAACAGAAGGGGGAATGATGATGGAAATCAAAGTATTGGGTCCTGGCTGCCCAAAGTGCCAGCAGACGGAAAAGAGCGTTAAGGATGCCGTGTCCGAGGCCGGTGTTTCCGCCGACGTGGTGAAGGTGACCGACACCATGGAGATTGCCAAACACGGGGTTTTCGGAACCCCGGCGGTGGTGGTGGACGGCGAAGTCAAGAGTGTGGGCAAGGTACCGGATAAAGATGAAATCAAAGGATGGATAACCAAATAACAAGCCATTGCCGCCGTAAGGAAGGGCATATGCCATGATACATAAAGACAAGGAGATACAGGGCCTGGTCAAAGAAAAGTATGCGGCCATCGCAAAGGGGAAGCGCGGTATTGATGCGTCTTCGTGCTGCGGCCCCACCCCGCTGGTGGACATCCAGTCCCTGGGCCGGACCCTCGACTACAAGGAAGAGGACCTCCTTTTGGCGCCCGGAGAAGCCAACCTGGGGCTGGGCTGCGGCAATCCCATCGGGAAAGCGAACCTGAAGCCGGGGGAGGCGGTACTGGACCTCGGCAGCGGTGCAGGGTTCGACGCCTTTCTCGCTGCCAAACAGGTGGGTGAGGCAGGACAGGTCATCGGCATGGACATGACCCTGGAAATGGTTGAAAAGGCCAGAGCCAATGCCCAAGAGTTGAACATCCACCATGTGGATTTCCGCCTGGGTAAGATCGAGACCCTTCCCGTGGAAGATCAATCCGTGGATGTGGTGATCTCTAACTGCGTCATCAACCTGTCTCCGGACAAGGCGGCGGTTTTCCGTGAGATCCATCGCGTCCTCAAACCGGGGGGCCGTATCGTCATCTCGGATATCCTTCGATCCGGGGAGATCCCGGAAGCCCTCAAGAACGATCCGGCCGCCTATACCGGGTGAGTGGCCGGGGCCATTTCACCCGGTGAGGTGAAACACATCCTTTCCGATCTGGGGTTTCAACACATCCGGATCGAAGAGAAGAACCAGAGTGAGCAGATCATTCAAGGCTGGAACGTGGGTGACGGTGCGGAGAAGGTGGTCTTTTCAGCCTACATTCAGGCGGTCAAACCTTCTGCCCGAGGATGAAGACAAGGGGGAGGAATGCCGGCGCCAACAAATGGGATATGGGCAAGCCACTGAGGCATGCATCGACTCCCATAGATCCTTTGAAGGAGGTAGATAAATGACGGAAAACTGTTGTGAAGGAAATGGAAATATCATGGTCCTGACGTGCTCGGGCGGCTCCAATGTGGGTCAGTTAGCCAATCAGGCCGCGGTGGAATTGACCCAGGAAGGGTTCGGAAAAATGTTCTGCCTGGCCGGTGTAGGCGGACATCTCGGAGGATTTGTCCAATCCGCCAAGGACGTTCCGGAGATGGTGGCCGTCGACGGGTGTGATATCGGCTGTGCCAAGGCCATTCTGGAACATGCCGAGGTCCCGCTGAAACGGTATATTGTCTTGACCGGAATGGGAATTGAGAAAAACAAGGAGTTCAAGCTCAAAAGAGATGAGATCGATAAGGTCAAGAAGGCAATAAAAAAGGCCTGCGGGCATACTCTTTCCGCGCAACCACCGATGGCAAACACTGCCACAACCTGCTGTTGTGGTTAGTTCCGGTTATTCAGGAGATTTATATGATTAGATGTAGATTGACGATTGTGGGATTTGTCTGCTTGTTGTTGGTGTATCTTCATGTGTCCGAGGTCCATGCGGACCAAACCGGGACCGGGACGGTGGAGCAGGCATACCCGGGCCTTGCCACCGGTATGCTCAAGAAAGCGCAACTGGTCCCCATGAAGAAGGAGATCCTTCTCGTCACTGAAGGGCTGGAAATCAAGGCGTCTCAGCTCGATGAGAAAATGAAAGGGGCCGATGCGGGCATGAGAGCGGAACTGAGGAAAAACCTCTTTTTCCTCTTGGAGCAGGAGGCCATGCAGGCGATGTTGGTCCAGGAAGCCCGATCATCCAAAGCCGTAGCCGAAGGCCTGTCTGACACGGAAGCCATTCAGGCCTACCTGAACCAGAAGTTTCAGGATGTTGAGGTGTCGGAGCCGGAGGCAAAGGCCTTTTACGAGGCGAACAAGGCCATGGTTCAGGGGATGGCGTTCGAACAGGTGAAACAGGCCATTCAACAGGTTCTGACGCAGCAGAAACGGCAGGAGGCCTTTGCATCTTATCTCCAGGAGTTGGGGGGAGACACGGATATTCAAGTCAACGCAAAGTGGGTCAAGGGCCAGTATGCCCTGGCAATGGATAATCCGGTGGATAAGGCCCGGATGTCGGGCAAGCCCACCATGGTGGAGTTCGGTGCCAAGGGCTGTTTCCCCTGCGATATGATGCAGCCCATACTCGATCGACTCCGAAAAAAATTTCCCAAAAAGCTTAACGTGGTTTTTGTGCACGTGGGGCAAAACCGGCTCCTGGGGGCCCGCTTCGGTATCCGGTCCATTCCGGTACAGGTCTTTTATGACCAAAAAGGCAAAGAGGTCTTTCGTCATGTGGGATTCTATGCAGAGGAAGAGGTTATGAAGCAACTGGCGAAAATAGGGGTCAAGTAAATGCAGAAGCCAACCATACGCTTTTCACTCACTTTTGTGGTGATTATTATCCTCTTCGGCGGACTGGGCCTTTTTATCTCCGGGTGCTCTTCTGAAGAACCTGCGGCATCCCATTCACAACCGGCAGGCGATATTCCGGTCCAGGGAATGCCCACCATGGTGGATCTGGGCGCCAACGAATGCATTCCGTGCAAGATGATGGTGCCGGTCCTGGAAAAGGTGGAAAAAAAATACCAGGGGAAGGCCGCCATCATCATTGTCGATGTCTATAAGAACAAGGAACCGGCCAAACGGTTCGGCGTCCGGGCCATCCCCACCCAGATCTTCTTTGATAAAGAGGGCAGGGAAGTCCACCGCCATGAGGGGTTTATGAGCGAGGCGGACATTGACCGGATCTTTAAAGAGATGGGCGTGGGTTAGCTGACGATTTGGAGGATTTGAATGCTAGAAAATATCTTTCTCACTGTCAATCAATGGATTGCGGCGGGAACGGCGATTGCCGCCTTAGGTTGTTTTGTCTGGGGCATGATCAGCGTGGTGTTCAGCCCCTGCCACCTGGCATCCATTCCCCTGATCGTGGCATATGTGGGGGGGCAGGAGACGCTCCTCAAGCCGAGGCAGGCGGCCCATTATTCCATCGCCTTTACCGTGGGCCTCTTCATCACCATCGCGCTCATCGGCATCATCTGCGCCCTCCTGGGCCGGATGTTGGGGGACGTGGGAGGCTATTGGCAGATCCTGGTGGGCCTGGTGCTGGTCTGGGTGGCGCTGGGCATGCTGGGTGTTGAAAAGTGTTCCATGGCCGGCAGCCTCCTCTACAGACTCAAACTTCGCGGCATTGGCGGGGCCCTGGTCCTGGGTCTGGCCTACGGGGTCCTCTCCGGGTCCTGCACCTTCGGGTTCATAGCGCCCATCCTGGCCGTCGTTACCGTTCAAAAACAGATTGCCGCGGGTATCCTGTTTATCCTCCTGTTCGCCATCGGTCACTGTCTTCCCATTGTGGTGGCGGGCAGTTCAACGGCCGCTGTGAAACGCCTCATGGAAAACAGCGCCTGGCAGGGGGCTGGCAACTGGTTCCGAAAGGGGGCGGGGGTGGTGGTTGTTCTACTGGGGGCATATTTTATCATCAATCCGTTCCTCACATCCCTATAAGGAAGGAGGGGATTATGTTGCTTGAGAGTTATCAAAAGGAGATCTTTCGTCCCAAATGTAACCCGGGCTTTAAATCCGTGCACTGCATTGCGCATCTGGACCAGGATATCGGAGAGGCACTCCCGTATCTCAACGCCGAACTGGGGGAAGTGGCAATGGAAGCAGGGGAAATTCTTCCTGGTGGCATCCGAGATTGCCGCCCGGGCGACGTGTACCCCATCCATCATAAAGCCGTGGAACTCGAGCCGGGCAAATAAGGTCAAGCCATGAAGAGCGAAGGGATCAAGGGAAGAATATGGCGGGCTGCCTGGCAGTCTGCATCAATGGTGGTCCTGGCCTGCGTCATCGGGCTTCTAATCAATGAAAGCCGGTCGAACGGATTGGCAGTGGTGGCCGACTGGTCCCCTGAGGCGCGTCTGGCCATGGATGCAGGCGACAGCATGATCGTATCTCTCGAGGAGGCGGAGCGGCTTTGCCTGGAGAAAGACGCGGTGTTTTTGGACGCACGGTCCCCGGAGGAGTATGCCCGTGGACACATCAGCTGTGCCATAAACGTGCCCTGGCAGGGCTTCGAGGCATACATGGACCGCGTCTGGGGCGTGATCCCTGAAGATGCGTGGATCGTCACCTACTGTGACGGGGAGACCTGTTCACTGAGCGAGGATCTCGCCAGGGAACTGATTGCCATGGGCTACAAACAGGTGAAGGTCCTTCTGAACGGATGGACCCGGTGGACAAAGGCCGGGCTCCCCGTGGAAAAGGGAGATAAGGACAGCCAGATAGCCGGGATAGATAAAGCCGGCGCGCGCTTGTAAGCTCGGGGGGCGCCACTTATGACATCTCTGATGGAGGTAAAATGAATGACCGAAGGCCAAACCGGTTTTTTCAGACGACAATGGAAGCAGGACGGACCCCTTGGCATCATTTCCCGCCTGATCCTGGGGCTGATTTTCATTTACGCCAGCATGGACAAGATCGCCCGCCCGGCGTCCTTTGCAAAGGACATCTACAATTACCAGATCCTTCCGGACGCCCTGATTAACCTCCCCGCCATGGTCCTTCCCTGGCTGGAGCTCATCCTCGGCATCTTTTTGGTGGTCGGCCTGTTTCGAGAAGGGACCGCGTGGATGGTGACCCTGCTTTTGGTTGTATTTTTCGGCGCCTTGGTCTTTAACCTGGCCCGGGGCCTCGACATCCACTGCGGCTGTTTCCACTCCAGCGCACAGGGAACGGACGGTCCACCCATGGCATGGTATGTGTTTCGAGATGGTCTTTTTCTCGTTCCGGCGTTCTACCTGTTTTATTGCACTTTTCGGGGCGGAAGGAACCCGGGCGAAAGTTCCGGATCAATGTATAAGCGGCCCCATTTCGTGAATCAGGAGGGGACTTCAGCAAATGACCGACAAGATGAAAATACTGTTTTTATGCACCGGCAATTCCTGCCGGAGTCAGATGGCCGAGGCGTTGACCAACACACTGAAAGGCGAGCAGTTTGAGGCGTATTCCGCTGGAGTGGCGCCCAAACCGATCGATCCCAGGGCCGTCAAGGCCATGGCCGAAACGGCGATCGATATATCAGGACAGAAATCCAAAGATATCGACTCTCTCGGAAACCTTGAATTTGATTATGTGGTCACCCTGTGCGACAACGCCAATGAATCCTGCCCCTTTTTCCCGGCCGGAACCAGGCTGATGCACCGGGGGTTTGACGATCCCCCAAGACTCGCGCAACATGCCGTGGATGAAGCGGAGGCCATGAAGCATTACCGTCGCGTGCGGGATGAGATCAGGGTCTTTGTGGAGAAGATGCCGGGGATACTGGAGGAAAAATAGACCCGCACGAGATCCTTAGGAGGAAATCCCCTATGTCACCCCATGAAGAGGATGTATTGAAAAATCCGGACGACATCTCACTACACCACCCCTCGAAGGCCTCACATGAAGGGAACGAATGAAAGGACGGGTGAGTCTCTCCCCCACCGGCAGTTGGCCGGCGGATGCTGACATTTCCGGATCATACCCAGGTGAGCGTGAAAGGCCTCGACGAGATCATGGCTGCTCTGTACGCTCAAGACAGAAGGCCGAACCATGAGACCGCCACGGAGATGATCCATCGTTTGGAAGAAAAAAAGAACTTTATCCCCTTCTCCGAACATGTGCGCAGAGAATATGCCCAAGTCCTGTTAAGTGAATACAGAACCTATGTGAAAGATCGATCGGGAAGCGACCGGTAAAAAAGGGATTCGGATAAACGAACAAAGGCGTAATCGGAAGCTATTTTTGAAGAACCCTGTAGCCCCGACAGGTCGGGATCTACGCTTCGCTCCGACAAGCAGCGGGGAATGCGCCCGCTGAGCATTTTCAAGGAGGAACATCATGTCTCAAGAGCAGACCGTCGGTAAACAGCTTTCATTCCTCGATCGGTTTTTGACACTATGGATCTTTCTCGCCATGTTCATCGGCGTGGGGTGGGGATGCGTGTCCCCCGGCGTTGTGGATTTCTGGCACCAATTCCACGTGGGAACCACCAACATCCCGATCGCCATCGGCTTGATCCTCATGATGTACCCGCCGCTGGCCAAGGTCAAATACGAGGAATTGGGGGAAGTGTTCCGTAACTACAAGGTCCTCGGCCTGTCGCTGGTGCAGAACTGGGTGATCGGCCCCATCCTCATGTTCTTCCTCGCCATCATCTTCCTGCGGGGCTATCCCGAGTATATGGTGGGTCTCATCATGATCGGGCTGGCCCGCTGCATCGCCATGGTCATCGTCTGGAACGACCTGGCCGAGGGCGACACGGAATACTGTGCCGGCCTGGTGGCCTTCAATTCCGTATTCCAGGTCCTCTTCTTCTCCATCTATGCCTATATCTTCATTACCATCCTCCCCCCGCTTTTCGGGCTCAAGGGGCTGGTGGTGGATGTCACCATCGGACAGATCGCAGAGAGCGTTTTCGTCTACCTCGGCATTCCCTTTATCGCCGGGATCCTGTCCCGGATCATCGGCCTCAAGACAAAGGGGAAGGAGTGGTATGAAAAAAGGTTCATCCCCAAGATCAGCCCGATTACCTTAATCGCGCTGTTATTCACGATCCTGGTGATGTTTTCCTTGAAGGGCGAGTACATCGTCAAGATCCCCCTGGATGTGGTGCGGATCGCCATACCCCTTCTCATCTATTTCGTTTTAATGTTTGTGATTTCCTTTTACCTGAGCCGGAAACTGGGGGCCCATTACGGCCAGTCCGCCACGTTGTCGTTTACGGCCGCATCCAATAATTTTGAGCTGGCCATCGCGGTGGCGGTGGCGGTTTTCGGCATCAACTCCGGTGAGGCCTTCGCCGCGGTGATCGGGCCCCTGGTGGAGGTGCCCGTGCTCATCAATCTGGTCCATCTCGCCCTGTGGATCCGGAAGAAGTTTTTCCCGTACGCCGTGGAAACGCCCGCAGGCGTCTGTTACGTCAAATGCCAACCATAGAGCCGGCTTTAGGCAATCAAGAAACATGAACCATCAGAAAGGAGGCATCCAATGGAAAAGGTATTGAACGATTTTAAGGCACTTACCGACGAAGAAAAAATCGCCTTCATGAAAGCGGCCATGCCCTTGATGGCGGAGGCCTTCGGAAACGACCCGCTGAAGATGATGGGCGAAATGATGCCCTTCTGCATGAACATGATGCAATCTAAGGGCATGGACAGGGACCGGATGCGGTCCATGATGAAGGGTATGATGGGCTAGCCCGAGGTGTGAGGTCCGCTCTAATCGCCCGGGCAGCGGGGAGCCTGCGCTCAAAATCCCGCCCCCCGGCCCTGAGATTGCCTTCAGTTATTGTCTTGACGAGAATCCAAAAATATATTATTCAAGAATCATGAAAACAACAATCGATATTCCAAAAAAGGAATTGATGCAGGCAATGAAATATACGGGCGCCAAGACCAAAAAGGCTGCGGTGGTCTTTGCCATAAAAGAATTTAATAAAAAGCGGAGGCTTGCAGACCTTTCCAAAATGTTGGGGACATTTGAAGATTTCATGACACAAGATGAATTGAAGGTCATGCGCGAAGAAGATAAATGGGACAAAATGAAGTAACTTTAGTGGATACTTCAAGCTGGATCGAAGCCCTGCGATCGAAGGGAGAGGAAAACATCCGCGAACGGGTGAAACTGCTGCTGATTGATGGTCTCGCGGCATGGTGCGATATGGTGGCGCTCGAGCTATGGAACGGCGCGAGGGGAGATTACGAGAAAAAAAGGCTGGCGGACTTAGAAAAGGATATTATCTGTCTTCCGACAACCGATGAAGTGTGGAGCGGGGCGCGTGAACTGGCACGAAAATCACGCCAGGCCGGCCATACGATGCCCCCTGCTGACTTGATCATTGCCTCATGCGCCCTATTCCATGGGGTCGAAATTGAGTATTGTGATACCCATTTTGAAATTATTATCGGTATCCATAACAAATCTTATTGACCCCATTCAACTCTGACCAGTTCCCCTAATTCATTTGCCGATTGCCCGGCAAATGAAAAAAGCCGCAAGCGTCTCTTCCCTTCCGCGGCAACAGGCCTTCGTGGCTTTCACATGCATCTCGGGGTGTTCAAACATCTCGGAACTTCTGCCCATTAATTATGTAAGCACGCACAGGCTCTCCGGGGGCGAGAAAAAGCTCGTGTCCCTTGCCACGGTACTGGTCATGCAGCCGAAGGCCCTCCTGTTAGACGAACCCACCACCGGCCTGGACGAGAAGGCCCGACTCGCCATCGCTTCTCTCTTAAATCACCTCGATATGAGCATGGTCATCGTCTCTCACGAATACGATTTTCTGGCAGAGATTGCTCAGAAGATCTACAGCATGAAAGGCGGCCGGATCGAATGCGACGGAGACGCCGGCACCCCGCCGTAAGGCATCCCCACAGGGATCAGGGGCCGGAAGATGAAAAAGTATGGGTTGAGCACGTAACCAATGCTGCATTATGTTGATTGGCTTGGCTTTTTCTTTGCGTTACAGAATCAACATCCGGTTGCGCTTCGGATTTGGCAGGAGAGCGAAACACTCACGTCCGTCATTGTTTTGTATGAACTCCAAAAAAAGCTTCTGAAAGGAGAATTTGAGGGCTGGCCAAAGATCATTTCGGATATCAGTCTGGCAGTAAAGGTCGTGCCGTTTGATCAAAAGACAGCCTTGCAGGCAGGTCACATTGGGCATGGTACCGGCATGCCAGGGCTTGATGCATTAATCCTAAGTTCACTTCTGGTCCCTGAATGCACCGAAATCTATACCACTGATTCACATTTTGAGCTCTACCAAAAAAAGGGTCTCAAAATCGTTAATCTACATTTATAAGCGCCTGGACCGCTTCGGGATCGACCATCCTGTCCTGCAATTCGAGACCGCCCAATGCGGCACCGGCGCCATGCTCTGCGAGCTGTCCTGCGGAAAAGGGGGCGCCTCTAACCGGTGGTACCGCGCTCAGCAGGCACTATAGCCCGGTTCGATACTCGGAGGACCTGGAGCTGTTTGTCAACAGGGACACCGAATTTTCGAAATGGGTCGAAGGGCAGGACAACTCGCTTGCGGCAGACCTTTAGATGCCGGTTATGGCGGATGAATGAAATGTTTATCACCTTCGGCCCGTGGCGTATCGTTTCTTCAACACGAATTTCAACTCGCCCTTCAAGCACAGTTCTCCGCGCTGATTGGTAATGGTGGAGCTCAAGGTTACGACCCCCGTGCTCTTTCCCGGCTTGAGGTCGGTCACCGTCAATTCCGGGTAAAGGGTGTCCCCCAGAAACAGGGGCTTGAGGAATTTGGAAGACTGCTCGATAAAGGAGATCAGGGATGCCTCGCACACATAGGGAAAATCGCCTGCACCAGGGGCCGTGAGAATCAGCATCTGGAACCCGTGGGCCATGAGGTCCGGGTAGCCCAGGGCCCGGCAGTATTCACGGTCATAATGGAGGGGATGATTGTCCCCGCTGGCCAGTTGGAATGCGGCGAAGTGGCTCTCGGTGACGGTTCGGGAGGGGATGTAAAAACGATCGCCTTGTTTGAGGTCTTCAAAGTATTTGGATTCTTTGAATTTTGGTTTACGCATGGTCTCCTCGGTCGCGTCCGGATTCAGCCTGTTGTCTCCTCCCCCAACACCTTTTTCACGGTGATTCCTATCTTTTCAAGGGTGTAGGGCTTTTTGATGTAGGGGCCGGCCCCCAATCTCTGGGCTTCCCTGACACGGTCGGTCTCAGAAAAGCCGCTTGCAAGGATGGCCTTTTGTCCGGGGCAGCCTTCGAGAATCTTTCGGTAGGTTTCCAGTCCGTCCATGCCGGGGTCCATAATCATGTCCAGGATCAGAAGGTCAGCGTTCTCTTTCCGGAGATAGGAAAGGGCCTCCTCGCCGCTGGAAACGGACGTGACCCTATAGCCCAATTGCTTTAGCATCTGCGAGGCGATCTGCCTCTGCTCCCGGATGTCATCCACCACCAGGATAGACTCTCCGTGACCGGTATAGTCGGCAAGAGGTACGCTGGAGGGGGCCTCTTTTAGAGGCTGTCTGGTGGCAGGAAAATAGAGGGTAAAGGTCGTTCCTTTTCCTTGGGTGCTTTGGACGTCAATGTAACCCTTGTGATCTTTGACGACACCCCAAACCACGGCCATACCCAATCCCGTGCCGCTCCTTCCCATCCGTTTCTTGGTATAGAAGGGCTCAAAGATCTTTTTATAATCCTTCCGAGGGATGCCCATCCCGGTGTCGGAAACGGCCAAAACCATGTAATCCCCCTGCTCTATCCGGTCATATCCGCTCACGGTCCGGTCCAGGTATCGGTTTTCCGTGCTTACCGTGATCTCTCCACCCCCGGGCATGGCCTCCGCCGCGTTGGAGAGGAGGTTCATGAGGGTTTTACTGACATGAACCGTAGATCCGGAGACATTCATGAGGTCGCCGGCAAGATCCGTCCTGATTTCCACCCCTTCGTGAAGCTGTTTCAGCTTTTGACATTCCGGACTTTTCAGGAAGTCCAGGATGATGTCATTGACATTGAAAACCTCCATGGTGGCCACGCCTCTCCTGGCCAGGGTCAGGAGGTCCTGCACAATGGCGGCCGCTTTCTTGCCTGAATCCTGGATGGTCAGGATGGGTTTCCTGAGGGGACTGTCCTCCGGAAGCTGCAGCAGCAAGAGATCGGGATAGCCGACGATCCCCGAAAGGACATTGTTGAGATCATGGGCGACCCCGCCTGCAAGGGACCCGATGGCCTCCATTTTCTGGGCCCGTTGGAGTTGGCTTTCCAGCCGCTTCTGCTCGGTCACATCCAGAAATACCGTCAAGACATAGGATTTCTCGGCAATCTGGATGAACCGGGCGAACATGACGGCATTGAGGACTTGCCCGTCTCTGGCCGTGAAGGCCATCTCCATTCCGTGGACCTCGCCTGTGCTCTGGAGACCCTGAACAAATCTTCTCCTGTCTTCCTCTGAATAAAAACCCAGACCCGTGGTGGTCCGCCCGACCGCCGCCTCCTTGGCATACCCTGTCAATTCACAGAAGGTCCTGTTCACATCGATCAGTCGCCCCTCTTCCAGGTCCGTGAGGGCGATGGCCTGGGGGGACAAATCAAAGAGGGAGCGAAATTTCATTTCGCTTTCGATTACGGCCTGCTCGGCCTTCTTTTTCTCCGAGATGTCCACGATGATTCCCCGGATGCCCACGGCCTCACCCCCACGAAATATGGCCGTGGCGTTCAGGAGGACGGGAAAAGGGGTGCCGTCCTTTTTCAGGGCCGTGTATTCCCGGAGGCCCATGTTTTCACCAGATAAGACCCTCTGGATATTTTCGGCCATCCTCGGATGCTCTTGTGCCGATATTATTTCAAAGGCATTTTTTCCCTGCAGGAAATCCTCCATGGTGTATCCAAAGACTTCCAAGGCACTGTTGTTGACATAGGTCAGCCTCCCTTCCGTGCCCATTTCAAAGATGGGTTCCGGGAGCAAGGCGGCCAGTTCTCTGAGTTGTTCGTGACTTTCCTTCAGGGGCTCCTGGGCCTGGGCCAGTTCGCTAATGTCCTGTACCGTGCCCAGGGATCGCAAGGGGTTGCCCCCCTCGTCGTACTCGGTGCGGCACAGTTCCCTTACGTACTTAACCTTCCCGTCTTTGAGCAAAAATCGGTGGATGATGTCATAGGGTGTTTTATTCTTCACGGATTCGGTATAGGCCTTATCCACAAAGGCCCTGTCTTCCGGGTGAACCTTTTCAAGGAAGGCCTCATAGGAGGCACCGAAGGCCTCAGGATCGACCTCAAATAGCTGATAAATGCCTTCAGACCAGTAGAGCCGGTTGGTGACGAGATCCAACTCCCACTGCCCGAGGCGGGCGATCTCCTGGGATTCCTTGAATCTTCTTTGGTTTTCACGCAGGTCTTGTGCCGCCGTGTTCTTGAAAAAGGCATAGAAGATGAAGAACCAAAAGGCCGGGGTGAGTATCTCGATAAAATCCTCAAAAGGATCCAGGGTCTTGTCTATGCCACTCCATTCCAGGATATTGCTCAGGTGATGAAAAGTGGTGAAAAGGAGAAGCCCGAAGACCAGGAGCTTGATATCCTCCGGCAACCCCCGCCGCCAGCCCCAACAAAGGACGGCCAAGGCGAACAGGGTTGCCAGGAAGGCGACAAGATCCAAGATGGCCACAGGGTGCATCATTTGCGAGCCCTTCCGGCCTTGAGAACCTTAACACACCAAGCGGTCAACAGCAGTGAACTCAAGGCATAACACAGATGCTCCAGGAAGTTGAAAACGCTGTTGAGAAAAAAACCTTCCACAAGAGTAAAAAGCCATCCGGTCCAAAGGGTATAGAAGCCAAAGGCGAGAAGGTGATGCCAGGGGATACGCCTCACCCATGGGCGGTTTCCCCATAAGAAGATCAGGACACCTGTGCCCAACAAGGCCATGATGATTTCGTTTCCCTGGAGCATTTCTGGTCCCTTTTTCAGGCCGCATCCCGGATTTTCAAGAACGGGAGGAAGGAAGTCAATGCGTTTGCAACAACGGGGTTCATGTTAACCGGACCGAGGCGCTTGGGTCAAATCATTTTTTATTTAGTCCAATTGAGATATTCCAAGCAACAAACTCTTTGGTGAATCAACACATGTTATGATAGGCTGTACTTATAGAAAATGAGGGTAAGAGGCCTGTAATGGCCCGGCACGCCCGACACCGAATAGATCATCTAGGAGGATGCTCTCTTGCTAGGCCCAAATCATGCATCGATGGGAAAAGGCAAATCTGCACCGGCCGGAATGACATCGATGTATTTTTTTCGAAATGCCGGGTCCTGCATTCGGCAGGTCTGTCTCCAGTTCCGGTATTCGGGATGGGCCAATAGGACCTCCCACAAGTCTTTTACCGATTTTTCCCGTATATTGCCGAAGCTAAGGGGCGTAAAATCGCACGGGGTGAAGTCGCCTTGCGCCGTGATATGAAACTGCCAGTTGGCCGCCAGGCATCCGATGAATCGCGAAAACCCCTTTCCCGTATTGGTCCAGGTCTGGGTTATCATCCTGGGCCTCCCGCCATATTTTTTGTTCACAGACCGGCTGTCGGAAAGGAGTATCTTCCGGGCGGCCTGGTCAAGGGTCACCTCCTTTTTCCCTCGAAGCCTTCCGGTTTCAATGGCGTCGAACACGCTGATCTCATGGACCCCCCAGTCGGCACAGAGGTCCGCCAAGGGAAGAAGGCCGTGGTTGAACACTCTTTCCTTATTCGCGTAAGTAGAAATGCCCACCAGGAGTCCCGCGTCGAGGGCATTTTGAACCCCCGTTTTCACGGCTTCAAAGGCCCCGTTGTAACCACGGAGGGCATCGTGCTCTGCGGGGACGGAAGAATCGAGACTGATCTGCACGGCGAAGGCTCCGGCTGCTTTCAGGGAGTGCGCCCGTTCGTGGCTAAGTCCCAGCCCGTTGGTAAATACCTGGGCGAGGGCCATATCGGGGGGAACGGAGGCAATACAATGTTCCAGGTCCTCCCTCAGAAGGGGCTCTCCACCGGTAAAGGTAATATTGGAGATTCCCAAGTCCAGGCACTCTTGAATGGTTCGACGTAGCTCTTCAAAGGAAAGGATCGGCCGGTTTTTGGGCCGTCCTGCTGAGCTGCAATGGAAACAGCGATACTGGCAGGCGTTGGTCACCCCGATGGTGACGGCTACAGGCATTCGCTTTTTGAAGAAGAGGGCCGCCAAAAAGGCCTCCAGCATCCTGGCATGGGCCGAACTGGGGAAGGGGGGGACGTACAGGGAATAGACATTGCTGTCCTTATGCCGCCCCAGGGTTCCCAGGGCGTTATAAAAGGCAAAATAGCGCTTGATGACGAACCACCACCAAGGGTTTCTGGTGCCGGACACTCTGGTCTTGATCTTGGCACCCTGGTTTTCTACGAGCACCCCCAGGTTCTTCAATGCGGGAACATTTTTAAAGCGGTATTCAAGTTTCATGCTCACAGTATTTTCTACGTGTTAAGGACCGTCCCCCGGGGCACCAAGGGAGAAGCCCTTCCTACGAAGCGAGAGAAAATCCTCGGTCAATGATCAATGTGTGGCTTAACCGGTAGCTTTGCAGACCAGACAGCGTTAATATGACCCTTTGAATTTTAACCCCGTTGTTGGTGCGCCATTGAGAGGATTGAGCCAGAACCACAATTAAAACAGCTGCTTAGTCCAGTTTATGGGCAGATCCTTGAAGTCACTATTCGTGGATTCCAGATTTAACGCGCTAAAAGCGGCATTTGAAAGACCTGGAAGGCAAAAGAGCTGATTCTTAAGCCTCTTTTATGCAACAACCAAATAATATATCATGCCATCAAAGAAACAACAAACTGAAATAGTCAGAAGAGATTGAATACGGGTTGGGGAAAGAATAGTATTGATAAATTGAAAAACCATGTATAAATATCCGGGCATCTCTTTGACGGTGAGGGTTGGTTTTAGGCGGATTTTTTAATCAAAAAAAGGAGTGGGGAATATGGATTTTCGATTCACGGAGCAAGAGCAGGCCTTCAGGGAAGAATTTCTCTCCTGGCTGGAGAAGAACCTCCCCAAGGGCTGGGATCCTTCACGATACCGTAATTATGAGACCTACGAGGAGTGGGCCGGGGTCCATCGGGATTTTCAGAAGCGACTCTTTGACGCCGGGTACGCGGGGATGAACTATCCCAAGGCTTACGGCGGTCAGGGAAGAAGCCTCATGGAAGAGGTCATTGTCCTTCAAGGCCTTGCCTCCACCTGCTATGAACTCCGGGGCCCGGGGGTCATCACCTTTGGTATGGCGGCCCCCACCATTCATGTGTGCGGGAATGAGGAGCAGAAAAAGACCTTTCTCCCGAAGATCCTGGACGGGACCCATATCTGGTGCCAGGGTTTCAGCGAACCCAATGCGGGTTCTGATGTGGCCAATGTATCCACCCGGGCGGTCAAGGAAAAGGGGCATTACATTGTGAACGGCCAAAAGGTCTGGACCAGTTACGCCCATATCGCGGACTATTGCATCCTGGTGGTACGCACCGACCCGAACGCCAAGAAACACAAGGGATTGAGTTACCTTCTCCTTGACATGACGCTGCCGGGGGTGGAAGTGCGGCCCATCACCCAGATTACAGGGGAGCACGATTTCAACGAGGTATATCTCGAAGACGTCAAGGTCCCCGAGGAGATGCTGGTCGGCAATGAAGGGGACGGATGGAGGATTACCATCACCACCTTGATGTTTGAGCGGGTCATCGGTGATGCCACCATGGCGGCGCTCTATGAGACGAACTTCAAGAGGATGCTGGACATGGCCGCTCAAGTGAAGCAAGCCGGAAGGCCGGCCATTGAAGATCCCCTCGTCAGGCAGCGTTTAGGCCAGGCCTATATAGAGGTCATGGCCCTGAAGTACCACGGATTGCGGAGCCTGAGCAAACAGATCGGGGGAGATATCCCGGGGCCCGAGGGATCCGTCGGCAAGCTCCTCTGGAGCGAGTCCAACCAGCGTATCACAGAGGCGGCCGTCGACATTCAGGGACCTAACAGCCAGGTGATGGGTGGCAGCCCGTGGTCGGTGCAGGATGGATTCTGGCAGTTCAACTTCCTCAGGTCCAAGGGGAACACTATTGAGGCGGGCACCTCTGAGGTCCAGCGCAACATCCTTGGTGAACGCGTCCTGGGTCTGCCCAAGGATGCCAGCCGTGCCTTGAGACGGTCATAAAGGAGGTGAGAAGGAATGGATATCAAATTGAGTGAAGATCAGGTGGAGATTTCCAGGCAGGCACGGAGGTTTTGCGAAAACGAATGCCCCATGGATTATGTCCGGGCCATGTATGAAGACGAGCGGGGTTTTGAAGATACCTTCTGGACCAAGATGGCGGAACTGGGCTGGATGGCCATGCGGATTCCAGAGGCCTATGGCGGGCTGGATCTGGAATTGATGGACCTGGCGGTTGTCCTGGAGGAGATGGGACGGGCCGTGTTACCGGGGCCTTTCTTTTCCACGGTCATGCTGGCCACCGAAGCCCTTATCGAGGCGGGCAATGAATCCCAGAAGACGGCCTATCTCTCAAAAATGGCCACTGGAGAGCTCAAAGGGACCCTGGCCCTCTGCGAACCCGATGGGGGGGCTGATATCACGTACATTCAGATGGGTGCTGAGAAAAGGGGGGAGACCTATGTGCTGAACGGGACCAAGGTTTTTGTCCCTGATGCCCATACGGCCGACTTTATGGTCGTGGCGGCGAACACCCTCCCAGGACAAGGGGTAAGCCTCTTTTTGGTGGACCCTGGGGCCGAGGGAGTGACGGTGACAACGCTCCCGACCATGGACGGAACGCGCAAGGTGTGTACCGTGGAATTCAAGGATGTGACGGTGAAAGAGGACGATCTCCTGGGGGCGGCCCGGAAAGGGAGGGAACCCTTGGAGCGGGTCCTTCAAAGGGCCCAGGTGGGCCTTTGCGCCGAGAGCATCGGGGGGGCCCGGCGGGCCACGGAGATCGCTTCCGAATATGCCAAGGTTCGGGTCCAGTTTGACCAGCCCATCGGGGCCTTTCAGGCCATCAAGCATCGCTGCGCCCAGATGTTCCTGGAGACGGAAAGCGGTCTGTCGATTCTGTATTGGGCCGCATGGGCCCAGGACCATGGGGACGCCAATGAGGCCGCCCTGGCTGCCTCGGTGGCCAAGGCCTATTGTTCAGAGGCCTATACAAAGGCGGCGTCCAGTGCCATTCAGGTCCTTGGAGGCACCGGCTTTTCCTGGGAGCACGACATCCACTTGCACTTGAAAAGGGCCAAGGGAAATGAATTGACCCTGGGGGATCCGGCCTTTCATCGGTCCAGGGTGGTGGCGTTCCTCGAGGGATGATACCCCGGGTCAGGAGCTTTTCCCCAAGAAGATGATGAGTACTTCCTCCTTTCAAGTCCCTGTGGAAGGGCGCTATTTCCAGGATTACGTGGCGGGATCGGTCCACGAATTCGGCCCTATCTTGGTCGAAAAGGATGAGGTTATTGCCTTTGCGCGCCGATTCGACCCGCAGGTGTTTCATGTGGATCCGGAAGGGGCCCAAAAGAGCGCCTTCGGAGGGCTGATCGCCAGCGGTTGGCATACCTCCTGCCTGATGATGCGTCTCTTTGTAGACCATTATCTTTCAAAAGTGGCGAGTCTGGGCTCACCCGGTGTGGATGAGCTGCGGTGGAAAACGCCTGTGCGTCCGGGCGACGAGCTCAGCATTCGTGTGACCGTCCTGGAAACCAAGCTGTCCACGTCAAAACCGGACCGGGGAATTGTGCGTTCCTTCATCGAGGTGTTGAATCAGAACCGGGAGGTGGTCATGACCGTGAGGGCGGTAAACTTGCTGCTGTGCCGGGATGTGCCAGGAAATGATTAAATGGCGATTTGGTTTTAATGATTCCGCCTTTCAGGCAGCATCAAGTTGAATGTCGTGCCCTCCCCGGTGCGGGATTCAAAGGTCAACTCGCCGCCATGCTCTTTAACGATCCTCTGGGTAACGGGAAGGCCGAGGCCGGTCCCTTTATACCCTTTGGTGGTAAAGAAATCAGTGAATAGCCGTTTTTGGGTCTCTTGATTCATGCCCGTGCCGTTATCGGAGACCTGGAACCTTACCCCCCACCCGTGGGGCCGGTCTGTTTTTACGGTTATCACCCCGTTACCCTCCATAATGGCCTCCAGGGTACATGCATCAATGGCATTGCTGATCAGGTTGAGGAGGCATCGATGGATGGCGGTCCTGTCCATGGCAACGACCTCCAGGTCCGGCTGCAGGTCCCTTACCACCATGACACCGGAGGTCCGGGCCTTTTCCTCCATCAGTTCCATAACCTCTTCAAGTAAAGTATTTGGGTTAACCCATTCATATTGGGGCTTCCGCTCGTGGGAGTAGATAAGCATGTCCGTGACAATATTGCTTATTTGGTCGATATTTTTCTCCACCATTTCCCACCCCTTCCTGGCCAGCTCCAGATCTCTTTTGGACATGGCCGAGTTGATCACATAGGCTCCCCCTTTCAGGCCGGTGAGAATGTTCTTAATATAATGGGCCAGGCCCGCCACGGTCCGGCCCACCGCAGCCATTCGTTCCGCCTTTCCCTTTTCTTTTTGGAGGCGGCGTATTTCTCTGAGATCTTGAATAAAGAGGACCGCCCCCACTTCCTTCTTCCGTTCAAAGAGCAGGGTTGCGGAGAGCCTTACCGGGATGGTTTCGGCGGCCTTGTTCAGGAGTTTGGTTTCCATGTTGATGATTTTTCCGGGCGGTCCGTATCGGGTCCCTGAAAAGGCCTCCCTGATGGCCACGGCCGTTTCATCAGGAAGGATCTCCTGGTAACTCATCCGGCCGATGAGCTCCTCGGGCGTATACCCCAGGATTTGAGTAGCCCCCCGGTTGAATATGACGATTTTCCCTCGGGCCTCTGTGGCGATGATGCCGTCGATGGAGTTTTGAATAAGATTCTGTACAAAGGCCTCCCTCCGCTTTATTTGTTGGGTCATCCGGACCCGTTCCGAAAAGTCCTGGTAGGTCACGATGGCCCCTTGAATATTGCCGGAGTCGTCTTTGATGGGGGCGGCGTTGAAATAGAGATGGGTGCCTTCAGGACCCAGATGGGAGAAGAAATGCTCGGCCTCATAGGCGCCTTCCACCATGGGGGACCTGCGAAGATTCATGTCCTTGTAGAGCCTCTGGATGGTCTCCGGGTCATCATCCATGACCAAATCGGCGAGAAGGGGCCGCTTATTGGGGTAAAAGGGCTTCCAATGCTGATCGGTGCCGATCATTTCCTGGCTGGAGTAGCCTGTGAGCTTTTCACAGGCCTTGTTCCAGTAAAAAACCCTGTGGTTCTTGTCGAGGACGAACATGGGTATGGGAGATCCATAAATGATCCCCTCGGCCGTCTTCTTCTGCCGGCTGGCCTCCTCTTCCGAGGCCTTTAATTCTCGGGTTCTCTCCTCTACGTCTTTTTCCAGCCTCTCCGAGTAAACCCTTCTGGATTCCTCCAGGCGTTTTTCCAGGGTAATGTCTCTGGCCATGAACCGAAAAAGGCCCTCTTCAGGGAGCCAGGTCACATTGGCCTCAATGGGTAAGGTGTCGCCATTTTTTCGGACAAAATCCATTGTCACGGCCGTGAATCCCAGTGTTTTGAGGTCGTCGAGATAATCCCTCAAGATTTTCTTGGAGGGGCCCTTGGCCAAATCAGAGATACCCATGCCCTCAATCTCACCCTTGAGATAGCCCAGCATATAGGCAAAGCTGATATTGGCCTCCAGGATCTTTCCGTGTGGATCAAAGAGGAGCAGACCCTCCCGGGCGTTATCAAAAAGGTCCTTGTATTTTTTCTGAGATTCCTCCAGGTCCAGTTCCAGGCGTTTTCGATCGGTGATTTCTCTCAGGCTGATGAGCCACCGCGTATCAAGGTTGTCCT
>CAZNLL010000037.1:0-2784 GCA_964573885.1 uncultured Desulfobacteraceae bacterium
AGGGGCAATACCCATGAATTCTTCTGCCCCGTCTCCGTGTACCCAACGCGGAACGGTTTTGTGTACATTGCCGTGGGAAATAACCGCCAATGGCAGGCAATGGTTGAACAAGACATGTTCAAATCCCTGGACAGGCCGGAGTATAAGAAAAATGCAGGCCGTATCAAGGACGTGGACAACCTGAACCGGGCCATAGAGGAGATCACCAAGGACAGGACATCCGAGGAATTGATTGAACTGTTCAGATCCCTTACCATACCCATCAGCAAGATACACACGGTCCGAGAGGTAATAGCCGACCCCCTGGTCAGCAAGAGGCTCCTTTACGCAGAAGATCCGGTGACCAAGACCAAACTCACCCTGCCGCCGCCCCCCAACATGACACCCTATCTGGAAGAGCATCACCGCCGCCTCTCTTTCCCCCCCCGATTCGGAGAGCACAATGAAGACATTTACTGCGGGCGGCTGGGGCATTCGGAGACTGAACTCAAGCAGTGGAAGGAAGGTAAGGTTATCTAAAGGGGCAAACCCCAGGACCTATGAGAAGAGGTCGCGCAGATGGAGTGGAGAGCATGAAAATCATTGTTCTGGTAAAACAGGTGCCCGATACCACGGAAGTCAAGCTGGATCCCAAAACCGGCAGTCTCGTCAGAGAGGGCGTTGAAAGCATCATCAACCCGGACGACCGCCATGCCCTTGAGGCCGCCCTCCACCTGAAAGAAACCCGGGGCGGCGAAATCACGGTGCTGTCCATGGGTCCGCCCCAGGCCATTGATGCGGTTTCAGAAGCCATGGGAATGGGGGTGGACAGGGGGATTTTACTCTGTGACCAGGCCTTTGCCGGTGCAGACACCTGGGCCACCTCTTCTACCCTGGGCAAGGCCATTGAAAAGCTCGGGGATTTTGATCTTGTCATCTGCGGCCGTCAAGCCATTGATGGAGATACCGCCCAGATCGGTCCTCAGGTGGCCGAGTACTTGAATCTTCCCCAGGTGACTTACGTGGTTGACATGGAAGGGGTGAAGAAAAGGACCCTGGTGGTCAAGAGGCGTGTTGAGCAAGGATTTGAGCGCATCGAGTGCCGGCTTCCCGCCCTTCTTACGGTCATAGACGCGTTAAACGAACCCCGTTACCCCACGGTGGCCGGTCTCATTGAGGCCTGCATGGAAAAGGCTCCCATTAAGGTGTGGGATGCGGCGGATATCGGGGTCCAGGCAGGGGAGGTAGGGCTCGCAGGCTCTCTCACCCAGGTGATCAAGACCTTTGCACCCAAGCTGCAAAGGGAAGGGGAGATCCTACAAGGGGATATCCAGGAATCGGTGGCGACATTGGTGGACCGGTTGAGAGAAAACAGGCTGATCTAGTGGTTCCGGCGTAAGGCGGGGGCCGTCAGGGGGGAAAGAAGGAGAGACGCATATGGCCGTCTGGATTGAAGTTGATCTCTGTAATGGCTGCAAGCGGTGTTTAAAGGCGTGCCCTTACGGGGCCGTGGAAATGGTGGATGGAAAGGCCAGGATCCTGGATCGGTGCACCTCTTGCGGGGCCTGTCTGGAGGTTTGCAAGCAGCGGGCCATCAAAACGGACACAAAGCCCAAGGCGGTTCCCGATTTCAGCGACCGGAAAGGGGTGTGGGTCTTTGCCGAGCAGAGAGAGGGCCGTTTGAGTCGCGTATCGCTGGAACTGCTGGGCAAGGCCCAGGAGCTGGCCGCTGTGCTGCACCAGGAGGTCTGCGCCCTTCTCCTGGGATACAAGGTGGCCCACTTATCAGATACGCTCATAAACTATGGCGCGGAAAAGGTCTACCTGGCGGAGCACTCCCACCTGAAGGATTACAGGACCAACGCCTACGCCAAGGTCTTGGCAGAACTCATCAATCAATACCGGCCCAATATCCTGCTCATGGGGGCGAGCTACACGGGCCGGGATCTGGGACCACGCGTGTCCCGCCGGGTGGGGGTGGGCCTTACGGCGGACTGCACCGGTCTGGATATAGACCCGGAGGAGGGGATTCTGCTCCAAACCAGACCGGCCTTCGGGGGTAATGTGATGGCCACCATCGCCAATCGGTTTTCCAGGCCCCAGATGGCCACGGTGCGACCCGGTGTGATGGAGGCGGTGGAGGCGCGCGGCCGGCAAGGCAGGGTGATCCGCCATAAGGTCTCCGTCCTTCAAAAAGAAATCGGGAGCCGGATCCTTGAAGTGGTTAAGGAGAAGAAAAGGGCCGTGAACCTGGCAGAGGCAAAGGTGATTGTCGCGGGTGGACGGGGCGTGGGAAACGCCGGGGGCTTTGCCACGCTCAAAAAGCTGGCGGATTTGATGGGAGGCGAGGTGGCGGGAACCCGGGTGGCCGTGGAGGAAGGCTGGATCCCTCATGAACAACAGGTGGGGCAGACCGGCCAATCGGTCCGGCCTGAACTCTATGTGGCCTGCGGTATCTCGGGGGCGATCCAGCACAGGGCGGGCATGATGAATTCCAGGTATGTGATTGCCATCAATAAAGATCCGAGAGCCCCTATTTTTCAGGTGGCGGACTGGGGTATCGTGGGCGATCTCCATGAAGTGATCCCCAAGATGATGGGAGAATTAAAAAGGGGACGAGCCGGGTAAGGGGCGCTCACCCCCCGGGGTTATATCAGGCCCAGAGGGTGAAGGAGAAGAGGATGCTTAGATCAGAGGCGGAGAATCTCATCAGGCGGAATATGGCCAGGTTTGTGGATAATGAACTGATTCCCAGGGCCATGGAGATCGATCAAAAGGGCGAGTTCCCCATGGAGATGTTTCAGA
>CAZNLL010000037.1:2884-28446 GCA_964573885.1 uncultured Desulfobacteraceae bacterium
CCCAGGGCCATGGAGATCGATCAAAAGGGCGAGTTCCCCATGGAGATGTTTCAGAAGCTGGCCGAAATGGGGGTGTTCGGGGTGAGGTACCCCAAGGCCAAAGGCGGTTCGGGGGGAAACACGACGCTTTTTTGTATTCAGTGCGAGGAACTGGCCCGGGGCCTTATGAGTCTGGCCGCTATTACGGCCATGCAGTGCCTCATGGGGACCAACTTTTTGTTCCATTATGGAACCGATGAGATGCGGCAGGAATTTTTTCTCCCGGCCATGCGGGGAGAAAAGGTGGCCTGTTTCTGCCTGACTGAACCTGAGGCGGGGTCGGACCTGGGCAATGTGAGCACCATCGCCAGCAGGGTGGAAAAGGGCTACGTCATCAATGGAATGAAGACATGGGTCACCAACGGCCCTGTGGCGGATTTCTATACCGTACTCATGCAGACCGATCCAGCCAAGAAGCTCAAGGGTCTCAACTTTTTTTTCGTCCCCAGGGGGACCCCGGGCTTTTCCCACAGCAAGGCCTTTGATCTGCTGGGCACAAGGACGACCCCTATTTCGGAAATCTCTTTTGAAAACTGTTCCATTCCCCTGGAGTACCGTCTGGGGGAGGAAGGCAAAGGATTGAGTAACCTCCTGTCCATCTTGGCCGAGATCAGGACCATGACGGCGGCCCTTGCCATCGGCCTCCAGCGGGCCGCCCTGGACGATTCCATCCGTTATGCCCATGAACGGGTACAATTCGGCCGGCCTATCAGCCGCTACCAGCTGATTCAGGCCAAGGTCGCCAATATGGCGGTGAATCTCGATGCCTCCAAGCTCTTGACATATAAGGCGGCCCATTTGATTGATGATAACAGGGAATGTCTGAAAGAGTCCTCAATGGCAAAATATTTTGCCACCGAAGCGGCATGCAAGGCCGGGGATGAGGTCACCCGCATCTTCGGGGCCTACGCCTATTCCATGGAGTACTCGGCCCAGAGGTATTATCGAGACAACCGGTTCCTCCTTTACGGCGGGGGAACCCACGAGATTCTTCAGCCCAATATTGCCAGGTGGGTGGGATTGTAAGGGAGAGACACTGAAACGCATGTCCGATGACGTTGAACGGAAGGATACGCCTTTTGGCCCGTTAAAGCGGCCCCCGCAGCGAAAGACTCTGGGAGACTATGTTTATGGGAATTTGAAGCGGGCCGTTGTGAAAGGCGATTTGAGTCCCGGGAGCAGGGTCATCGAGAGCCGGGTGGCAAACGCCCTGGGGATCAGCCGGACACCGGTCAGGGAGGCCATCCACAAGCTGGGACGGGAAGGCCTGCTTCGCCGGAACCCCAAGGGCGGATTTTTTGTGGTGGGCCTGACGCCTTTCGAGATTCAGGAAACCTTTGGCATCAGGAGTGTCCTGGAGAGTTATGCCGCCAGTCTTGCAGCGATCAAAACCCAAGAGAAGGAACTCAAGCCTCTGGAGAAAAAGGTGGAGGAATTTCAAAGGTGCCTGGATGAGGGGCGAAGGGATGCCCTTCCCAGGATCAACACGGAATTTCACGACCTCCTCTACGCCCTGAGCCGTAGTCCCAAGCTGGTCAAGATGATCAATGACCTCAGGGACCAGATCTATCTTTTCAGGGAGATCATCCTGAAGATGGAAGATATGGCCAGGAAAAGCAATGAGGACCACCGATTGATGCTCCAGTTCATCAGAAAAAGGGATGCAGAGGGCGTAGAACGGGTGGTGAGGGAACACATCCTTAGGGGACAGGAGATCGTGCTCCGGGCATTTGAAGCGCAGCACTCCTCTTCGCACCCATAAGGCGGGCAAAAGCATTGGCATACGGATGGGAATAGATTATGGTGGAAAAAAAGATCAGGGTCCTCTTGGCAAAACCCGGTCTGGACGGACATGACCGTGGGGCCAAGGTGGTCGCCCATGCCTTGAAAGAAGCGGGAATGGAGGTTATCTATACGGGCCTCCATCAAACGGTTGCCAGCATTGTCAATCAGGCCAATCAAGAGGATGTGGACGTGATCGGCCTCTCAATCATGTCCGGGGCGCATATCCCCATTTCAAGGAAATTGATAGACTTGATCCGGCAAGAGGGCATGGAGGACACCCTGGTCCTTGTGGGAGGGGTTATCCCCAACAAGGATATCCCTGTGTTAAAGGAGATCGGAGTGGAAGGTGTTTTTCCCGGAGGAACGCATTTCGAGGAATTTATTGAGTTTATTAGAGACAGGGTTTCCAAATAGGCCTGCCTCCAGGCCCCTGGCCGCCTTGCCGCCGGTTGTCCTCAGGTCCCGGCCTGATGAGGATGGGGAGATGATCGGTAAAACGCGAAGATCCATGCATGAAATGGAACCGAGGGTATCATGGGAGTAGCTACATATATTAAGGATGAAAAGGATGCCATTCGGGAGGTTGTCCTCCAGTCTGGCATCGAGGTCAAGCCTGTCTATACCCCTGAAGACCTTGAGAGGGTGGGCTTTGACTATCAAAAGGACCTGGGGGATCCGGGGGAGTATCCCTTTACCCGGAGTCTTCATCCCCTGGGTTACAGGAGCCGGAACTGGACTACCCGGCAGTACACGGGGTTCGGCACGCCGGAAGAGACCAACGAACGCTTTAAACTGATGATCGATCACGGCCAGACCGGGCTCAATGTTGCCTTTGATCTGCCCACCCAGATGGGATATGACTCGGACGATCCTATGGCTGAAGGGGAAGTGGGCCGGGTGGGTATGGCCGTGGATTCTTTGAGGGATTTTGAGATCGCCTTCAAGGATATTCAGCTGGACCGCATCGGCAGCGGACTGACGATCAACGCAGTGGCCAGTGTCATGCTGGCCATGTATGAATCGGTGGCGGGAAAATTCGGCTACAGCAAGGAGAAGATCTCCGCAACACCTCAAAATGATATCCTCAAGGAGATCGTGGGCCGGGGCGCCTGGATCTATCCCGTGGAACCCGCGGTCCGCCTTATTGGAGATGTGATCGAGTACGCCATGAAGGAATTGCCCAGGTGTAACCCCGTTTCAGTCTGCGGCTATCATATCAGGGAATCGGGATGCACCCCCGCCCAGGAGATCGCCTATGCATTCATGATAGCCTTCGCTTACATTGATAATGTGGTGGCCCGGGGGCATGAGGCCGAGGAGTTCGTGGGCCGGTTTTCTTTTAATCTGAATGTGTACGGCAATCTCTGGGAGACGGTGGCCAAGTTCCGGGCGGCCAGGAAACTGTGGGCCGTGCTGCTCAGGGAAAGGTACGGGGTTCAAAATAAAAAGGCCCTCTTCCTCCGGGGGATATTCGGGGGAGGCGGTTCGGGTATGACCAAACAACAGCCTGAGAACAACATTGTTCGGGGTGCCTGCTACGCCCTCGCGGCGGCCCTTTCCGGGGCCCAGACCACCGCCTTGTGCTCTTTTGACGAGGCCTATACCATTCCCACGGAGAGGGCGGCTCTTTTGTCCTTGAGGACCTTTCAAATGCTCATGGACGAGATCGGTCTGAGGGACACGGTGGATCCCCTGGCTGGTTCCTATTTCATGGAGACCCTTACCAAGGAAATGGAAGAAAAGATCCTGGAGGAGATGGAGAAGATCGAAAAGCTCGGGGGGATGGTGGAAGCGGTTTCTTCGGGCTACGTGCAGAAGGAAGTGGGCAAGCAGGCCTATGAGTTTGAGAAAAAACTTCAGGAAGGCAAGGTCACAAAGGTGGGCGTGAACAAGTACACCGAAGGTATTGATATGGAGGTGGAACTCCACGAGTACAATGAGGAGTGGGCCCGGTTACAGATTGAACGCCTCGAAAAGGTGAGAAAGGAAAGGGACAATAAGGCCTGCGGGGAATCCCTTCGTGCCCTTGAAAAGGCGGCTCAGGAAGGGGTCAATGTTATGCCCTATCTGGTGGAATGCTGTAAGAGCTACGCCACGGTTGGAGAAATGGCCAATGTGTTCCGGGATGTTTTTGGCGAATATGTGGAGCCGCGCATATTTTGACCATGGCTATAGAAAATCGCATTGAGGAAAGGGGGTGAGAGGAATCATCCAGGTAGGCAGGGTTATTTAAGTCATCCACCCACAAGGAGGTCTTAAGATGAAAAGAGGATTAGGATTGACAGTGGCGGGGCTTTTTCTGGCAGCCCTTTTTGCGCTTACCATCAACCCGTTGCCTGCATGGGCAGGGCCGATCAAACTGAGCTATGCCAACTTTCCACCCGCCCCCACGTTTCCATGTGTTCAAATGGAGCGGTGGAAAAAAGAGGTGGAAACGCGCACAAATGGTCAGGTGGTGGTGAACACCTATCCTGGAGGGACCCTCCTGGACGCCAAAGGGATGATGGACGGGGTCATCGCGGGAACGGCCGATATAGGGTGCCTGTGCATGGCTTACCAGCCGGGTCGGTTTCTGGTGACCAATGCCACAGCCCTTCCCGTAGGATTTCCAAATGCGCAGATTGCCAGCCTTACCCTATGGGATATTTACAACAAATACAAGCCTGAGGCTTTTGCCAAGGCGAAGGTCCTTACCATGTTCACCTGCGCACCCGCGAATATCTACGCAAAGGTGCCGGTAAAAAACCTGGACGACCTGGAGGGTCTCCAGTTGAGGGCCTCCGGAGGGGTGGCTCAGGTCCTGAAGGCCCTGGGCGCCAATCCGGTCGGTATGCCCCAGTCCGAGACGCCGGAAGCCCTTCAGAAGGGGGTTGTGAAGGGGGCGGCCTCCTCCCTCGAGACATTGAAGGATTTCAAATATGCTGAGCTCTGCAGATATGTGACCATGCTGAACGGTCCGGTCTACCCCTTTGCCGTGGTCATGAATATGGACAAATGGAATTCTCTGCCAAAAGATGTGCAAGCGGTTTTTGAAGAGTTGGGACCGCAGCAGTCCGTATGGACAGGGGTTTATATGGACAATCATGTCGAGGATTCCATTGAATGGTCAAGAAAGAACTACAATATTGAGATCACCGTACTCCCCCAAGAGGAGATGGACAGGTGGGAAAGCAAGCTGAAACCGCTGGTGGATAAGTGGATCACCAATGCCGGGAAGAAAGGTCTCCCGGCCAAGGAAATTGTGTCCGACATAAAAGATTTTTCCCTGATGTACCAGGGGAAATAGCGGCCCGGGTCGGAACCAGGAATAGGAAATCCCTGATCCGGGCTGCATAGTCCGGATCAGGAAATTTTTAGGTGACGATATGATGATTTTAGAGAAGATCAGTCATTACCTGAATCAAGTTCTCATTGTTGTGGCAGGTCTATTCCTGATGGCCATGATGTTCCTCACCTGTGCCAATATTTTCTTTCGCGTGGTCTGGAAGCCCATCATCGGGACGTTCGAACTCATGGGATATTTTGGGGCTGTCTTGACGGCCTTTGCCCTGGGTTACACGCAGATCAGAAAGGGACATATTTCTGTAGATATCATTGTTTTGGGTTTTTCCAACAGGACCCAGAAAGTCCTCAACGGTATTAATGATCTGATCTGCATGGTCTTCTTCGCCATTGTGGCCCGTCAGATCGCTATCTATGCGGGAACTCTATGGAGAACTGGCGAAGTCACCGAGACCCTGCGGATCATCTATTATCCATTCACTTATGGTGTCGCCTTTGGATGTGCCGTCCTCTCCCTGGTCTTCTTGACCGACTTCCTAAAGCTGCTGACGAAAAGAGCGGAGGAATAAACGTGGAAGCGACTGTCGTGGGCATTATCGGCATTGCGATGCTTCTGGTGGTTCTTTTCTTTCTGGGGATGCCGGTAGGGTTTGCCATGGCCATTGTCGGTTTCTGCGGGTTCTGGTATCTGGTATCCTTTAAGGCGGCCATTACCATGGTGGGGAGCGATGTGTGGTCCACCTTTTCCAAATACGGTCTCACGGTGGTTCCCCTGTTTGTTTTTCTCGGGTACCTGGCCTTTTACTCGGGCATCGCTGAGAGGCTCTATTATGCAGCCTATAAGTGGTTCGGCCACTGGCGGGGGGGACTGGCTATAGCCACCATAGGCGCTGACGAGCTTTTTGCCGCCATCTGTGGTTCCAACACGGCCACAGCCGCCACCATGGGGGCCGTGGCCCTTCCACAAATGACCAAATACAATTACGATACCCGGCTAAGCAGTGGAACGGTGGTCACCGGAGGAACCCTGGGTACGGTAATGCCTCCCAGTGTGGTTCTCATCGTGATCGGTCTTCAGACGGAACAGTCCATCATCCGGCTCTTCCTCGGGGGAATCCTGCCCGCAGTGCTCTTGGGAATGCTCTTTGTCACCACCATTTTTGTTTTGTGCCGGATCAATCCCCGCCTCGGTCCCGCAGGACCGAAGGCCAGTTTCAAGGAAAAGCTTTTTTCTTTGACCGGGGTTATCGAGGCGGTGATCATATTCTTTCTGGTGATCGGGGGCCTTTATGCAGGCTGGTTCACCCCCACAGAGGCCGGAGCAGTGGGGGTCTTCTTCACCCTTTGCACTATCGTCCCCACAGGCAGGCTCAAATGGAAGGGACTGGTCAACGCCGCCAAGGATACCTTGAAAATATCTTGTATGGTCTTTTTTCTGGTGACCGGAGCCATCATATTCGGCCGGTTTTTGGCGGTTACCCGGCTGCCCTTTATGATCGCGGATTTCGCTTCCGGCCTTCAGGTGTCTCCTTATGTGATTCTGGCCTTTATATTGGTGATTTATCTCATAGGAGGCTGTTTTATAGACTCCCTGGGGTTTTTGGTCCTAACCATTCCCATTTTTTTCCCCTTGGGGGTGGCCCTGGGTTTTGATCCCATATGGTACGCCATCATCCTGACCATGGTTACCACCATGGGGGCGATTACACCGCCTGTGGGGGTAAATATTTATGTGGTCAAGGCCCTGGCTCCCGAGATCGAGCTGGTCACCATTTTTAAGAGTGTGAGCTTTTTCTTAATAGCCTGTTTGGTCTGTATTACCTTACTCATCCTATTTCCCCAAATCGTCTTACTCATCCCCGGTGCGGGTTAGGCACTCCCCTGCAAGAAGAGAGGGTCCACCGGTTTTTCAGGGGGCGGAGGCCTTCATAAGGCCTGCTGTAACGGGACAATCAGCGAGGTGCATGGACGATGACAACAACTTTTATGCCCCATGTAAAAACCCTCGATGAACTGAGGGCGTTGCAACTCAAGGGACTTCAATGGACGGTGAGGCAGGCCTACGAGGGGTCGCCCTTTTACCGGAAAAAACTGGATGATGCAGGAATAGGGCCGGATGGGATCCGGTCCCTTGATGACCTGAGCCGGCTTCCCTTTACCACCTCACAAGATCTTCAAGAGGGTTATCCCTTTCCCCTCCTTTCCGTCCCCTTTGAACGGGTCACGCGAATGCATGCCTCGTCAGGGACCACGGGAAAGCGGAAGGTCCTCTGTTATACTCAAAAGGATGTTGACGACTGGACCCGCTTTTTTGCCCGTTGTTACGAAATGGCCGGTCTCAGCCTTGAAGACCGGGTCCAGATCGCCGTAGGCTATGGGGTGTGGACGGCGGGCATCAGCTTCCAGATGGGGTGTGAGGCCTTCGGGGCCATGGCCATACCCGCCGGCCCGGGAAACATGGATATGCAATGTGAGTTCCTTGTAGATCTTCAGAGCACGGTTATGTGCTGCACCGCCTCCATGGGTCTTCTTATGGCCGAGGAGATCCACAGGCGCGGCCTCAGGGATAAGATCGCCCTTAAAAAAATGATCTTTGGATCAGAACGCTCCAGCGATGCCATGAGAAACCGTATCCAGGATTTCTTGGGGCTTGAGCATATGTTTGACATCCCAGGGATGACCGAACTTTACGGGCCCGGAACCGGGCTCGATTGTGTGTACCACACAGGCATCCATTATTGGGCCGATTACTACATCCTCGAAATCGTGGATCCGGACACCCTGAAGCCGGTACCTGAGGGTGAGACCGGGGAGATGGTGGTGACCACACTCAGGAAGGAAGCGGTTCCTTTGATCAGGTACCGGACCAGAGATCTGACCCGACTGGTCCCAGGAGAGTGTCCCTGCGGTTCTGTCCTTCCCAGGCACGACCGCCTGCTGGGCCGTTCGGACGACATGATTATCTACCGGGCCGTCAACATCTATCCGGGACAGATCGATCATTTACTTTCAGGGATTGAGGGCATTGGGAGTGAATATCAGATTATCCTGAACAGAAAAGAGGACGGCCGGGATTACATGACCCTCAAGGTGGAACTGGATCAGAGGGCGGACAAAAACCAGGCCGCCGAGGTGGGTAAAAAGATCAGTGATGCCGTGAAAAAGCAGATCCTGGTGAGCGCAAAGGTGGAGATGCTGACGTATGGATCGCTTCCCAGGTCTGAGAGAAAGAGCAAGAGGGTCTTTGACAACCGAGAACAGGGATAAGGGGTTTTACCATGATCGATTATGATTATAAGAGGCCTCAAACGTTGCAAGAGGCGTTTGATCTCCTGAATGAGTATGGCCCCAAGGCCGCTCTGATTGCGGGCGGGACCGATGTGCTGGTTAAGATCAGGAACACCAAAAAGGCGCCTCCTGTCCTGATCTCTTTGCGGGGACTCAAAGATCTTGCCTATATCCGGAAAGACGGGGGCTATGCGATAGGGGCACTCACGACCCACAGGATGCTGGAGCTCTCCGACCTTGTCAAGGCCGAACTGGGGGCGCTCCATGACGCGGCCTCCCAGGTGGGCTCCGTTCAGATCAGGAATGTGGCGACCCTGGGTGGAAATATCTGTAATGCCGCCCCTTCGGCGGACACGGCAGGTCCCCTCCTTGTGCTGGATGCAAGCGCGGTGATCGAGGGCCCCCAAGGAAGGCGAACCGTTCCCATGGTCGAGTTTTTTATGGGCACGTATAAAACGATCCTGAAACAGGGGGAGATCCTGATCGGCTTCCACATCCCGGAATCCATGGCGACCTTTGGCAGTGCCTATTGGAAGCATTCCAGGAGAGAGGCCATGGAGCTTCCCCTCCTGGGGGTGGCTGCATCCATAAGGCTCTCCCAGGGGCGTGCCGTTTTGGACGGGAGGATCGCCCTGACCGTTGCGGCCCCGACGCCTGTACGGGCTTACAAGGCCGAGGAATTCCTCAAGGGCAAACCCCTGGACCCGGAGGTGCTCAGGGAGGCCGGCCGAATTGCGGCTTCCCCGGACTGCTGCTCACCCAGAGACAGCCTGAGGTGTGAGGCGTGGTACCGCAGGGAGATGATCCAGGTTTTTGTCCCGCGCATGATCAATCTGGCTGCAGAACGTGGCGGAAATCCATAGACGAGACGAGGAGAGGAACATGGAAAAAATCTCTGTTTCTTTTACCCTGAACGGTTACGCGGTCACCGCGGAGGTGCCCGCCACGTGGTCGTTTCTCAGGACCTTGAGGGATTATTTCGAGTTGACGGGGACCAAGGAGGGATGCGGCGTTGGTGAGTGCGGGGCGTGCACGGTTATTGTGGAGGGCAAGGCCGTGAATGCGTGCCTCTATCCTGTCCATGAAATGGAGGGCCTTTCTGTGACCACCATTGAGGGGCTCACTGGAGAGGACGGAGGAATGCATCCCCTTCAGACGGCCTTTCTCGAGAACAACGGGGTTCAGTGCGGGTTTTGCACGTCGGGCATGATCATGTCGGCCAAGGCCCTGCTGGATGAGAATCCCCACCCCACGGAGGAGGAGATCAGGACCGGTATTGCGGGTAATTTTTGCCGTTGCACGGGTTATATTCAGATCGTAGAGGCCATAGACATGGCGGCAAAGGCGGTTAAATAGCCAGGTCCACAGGAGGAGAACATGTCAAACCATCTTTTTGTGGGAAAGGGGATTCCGAGGACCATAGAGGCGGACAAGGTGACAGGTAGGGCCGTTTACATCGACGACCTCAAGCGTCCCGGCATGCTCTTCGGGAAAATACTCTACAGCAAATACGCCCACGCCAGAATAAAAGGGGTGGAGACTTCGAAGGCGGAAAAGCTTCCCGGCGTAAGGGCGGTCTTGACCGGTCTCAACACACCCTCGGTGCGGGTGGGGTTTTTGAACGATCAGGTCCCCTTGAAAGGGGAGGTGGTGCGTCAGTTCCGCGATGAGGTGGCCGCGGTAGCCGCCATCAGTCCTGATATAGCCGAAGAGGCCCTGGAGTTGATTGAGGTGGAATATGAAGAACTGCCCGCGGTGTTTGATCCCCTTGAGGCCATGAAAGAGGACGCCCCCCTGGTCCATGAGGTGGATGCCCGGGGAAGACCGGTGAGGACCAACATGCTTCCCCTGCCCTGGAGGTTTAATGCCGGGGATGTGGAGGAGGCCCGGAAAAACTCGGCCTACACCGTGAAAGACAGGGTGCAGACCACCTGGGTGAGCCAGTGTTGCATGGGGACGAGCGGATGTGTGGCCGAGTTTGACATGAACGGCAACCTGACCCTGTACAACCAGACTAACGTGCCTTTTTTGGACAAACAGAGGATTACCGAATACTTTTCCAAGATCGGCCTTGCGGGAAAAAAGGTGAGGGTGGTGAACGCCGTGGTGGGAGGGAGTTTCGGGACGAAACTGGATACAGACATTTATGAATTCATAGGTATCCTCCTGGCCCTGAAGACCCGGAGGCCGGTGAAAATTCTTTTTACCAGGGAAGAAGAATTCCGTACCCTGCCGCCCAGACAGCCCGCCATCTTTGACATTGAACAGGGCTGCGACAGGACGGGCAAGCTCACCTTCAGAAAGGTGGATGCTGTTCTGGATAACGGTGCCTATACCTCCTGGGGGGCCACAACGCCGTCTGTGATGATGATGCCCATCTCTTCCCTCTACCGGGTGCCTAACGTGAGTTTTGAGGCCAAATGTGTATATACCAATAACATCTACTGCCAGGCCATGAGGGGGTATGGCAACCCTCAGGCCACCTTTGCCGTAGAGACCTCCATGGACAGGCTGGCTGAAGAGGCCGGCATCGATCCGGGGAAATTCAGGCTCATGAACTGCAACCATCCCGGTGAAGAAACACCCATGAGACTCAGGATAACCTCCTGCGGTCTGGAGGAGTGTATTCATGCGGTGCAGGAGAAGCTCAACTGGGAGGACAAGAAGGGGAAAAACAAGGGCCGGGGCGTGGGCATGGCCTCCTTGATCCACGTGGCGGGCGGTGCCAGGGTTTACAAGTCGGACGGCCACGGCATGATGATCAAGGTGGACCAAAACGGAAATGTAGATGTCCTCGAGAGCGGGACGGACCAGGGCCAGGGTTCTCCCACGGTCATCTCCCAGATGGTTGCCGAGGCCCTGGGATTCAGGCCCGAGGACATCTCTCTAACCATGGGGGATACGGGATTGTGTCTCTGGGATGCAGGTACCCATGCCAGCCGCCACACCTTTATGGCGGGAAACGCAGCGCTAGAGGCCTGTGAAAAGGTAAAGAGGCAGATACTGGAGATGGCTGCCGAACACATGCCCCGGGTGATTAAGAGGGGGTTCAAATACAAGAAAAGAAAAGATCCTGATTTTGTAGAACCGGATCTTGACTACGGGCTTATCACCGATCCGGATAATCTGGACATCAAGGACAGGATCATTTTCCCGAACAGCGATCCCGAACACCCCTATTTCAAGGTGGAAGTGAGTCAGATTCTCACCAATGCCTTGCATGTGGGAACCGGGGAGAGCAAGGTGGTGGTGGGAGAGGCCTTTTATGATCCCCCCACAGAGATGCTGGACAGGGAGATGAAGGGCAACCTTTCGTGCACGTATGCCTTCGGGACCACCGGGGTGGAAGTGGAGGTGGATGAAGAGACCGGGGAGGTCAAGATCCTGGATCTTGTTGCCGCCCACGACGTGGGCAAGGCCATCAATCCCACCCTGGTCAAGGGGCAGATTTACGGGGCCGCCTACACGGGCGTAGGCTATGCCTTAACCGAAGAGATGGCGCTCAGGGCCGGAAGGGTGACCAATCCCAATTTCCGGGACTACAAGATGCTCACCGCCAAAGATGTGGTCCCGGTGGAGCCCATCATCATTGAGCCCGGGGATGAGGCCGGCCCATACGGGGCCAAGGGCATCGGGGAACCCGGACTGGTACCTACGGCTCCGGCCATCGCCAACGCCGTCTACGATGCCATCGGGGTTCGCATCAAGGAACTTCCCATCACGCCCGAAAAGGTGCTGGCCGCCCTCAGGGAAAGGGCCGATGTCTGCTGACCCGCAAGGTAGTGAATGGTATCCTAACCCTTATTACTTGACCGAGTAACTGGACAGGACCGGGGGGGTCCGGGAAAAGGTCGGCCCAGGGCACCCATGAAGGAGATTTTTCTATGTCCCAAAAGCTCTACAGGCTGGGTTGCGATATCGGTGGCACCTTTACCGACTTTGTGCTCCTGAATGACCAGACCGGAGAAATACACATCAACAAGTGTCTGACCACCCCTAAGGATCCCTCAGATGCGGTGGAGCAGGGCATCAAGGAACTGGAGGAGAAAATACCCGGTGTCGTCCCCCAATTCGATGAGGTCATCCACGGGACCACCCTTGTCATCAACGCCATCATTGAAAGGAAGGGGGCCAAGACGGGGCTGATCACCACGGCGGGCTTTAAGGATGTCCTGGAACTGGCGAGAGAAATCCGCTACGCCCCCTACGATATTTTCGCCGAATTCCCGAAGCCTTTGATCCCCAGAAGATTCCGGCTGGAAGTCAATGAAAGGGTCCGGAGCAACGGTATGGTTCTTAAGGCCCTTGACCCTGAGGAGGCCCGGGAGGTGGTGGGCCGGCTCATGGACATGGGGGTGGAGTCCATTGCCGTATGTCTCATCAATTCCTTTGAGAACCCCGCCCATGAATTCATGATCAAGGAAATCATGGAAGACATGGCCCCCCATATCTCTGTATCCATTTCCTACGAGGTCCTGCCCCAGATCAGAGAGTATGAAAGGACCAGCACCACGGTGACCAACGCCTATGTCAAACCCTTGACCGGCCGGTACCTCTCCAACCTCTCCAAGCGGCTCGAGTCCATCGGCTTTGAAGGCCGGCTCTTTATTATGCTTTCCAGCGGGGGCATTACTTCCGTTGATACGGCCGCCCGGTTTCCTGTGAGGATCATCGAATCAGGGCCCACGGCGGCCGTCATCTCAGGCCAGTATTATGGGAAGCTCTTTGATATTCCGGATATGTTCTGTTTCGACATGGGGGGAACCACGGCAAAGTCCTGCCTCATTCAAAAGGGCGTGGCGGGCGTGGTTCCCACTTTTGAAGTGGGGCGGGTGCAGCGTTTCATGAAGGGCAGCGGCCTCACCATTCAGGTGCCTGTAGTGGATCTTATGGAGATCGGTGCAGGGGGAGGGAGCATCGCCCGGGTGAGCCGGCTGGGGACCCTTCAGGTGGGTCCGGAGAGTTCAGGGGCTGATCCGGGACCCCTGTGTTACGGCCGGGGCGGCACCGAGCCCTGTGTCACGGATGCAGATCTCCTTTTGGGGTATCTGGACGAAAACTACTTCCTGGGCGGGGAGATGAGATTGGATAAGGGGGCGGCGAGGCGGGGTATCGAAGAAAAAATCGCCGGTCCTTTAGGGGTGTCCTTTGTCCAGGCCACATGGGGCATCCATGATCTTATTAACGAGACCATGGCCGCTGCCGCCAAGACCCATATTGCGGAAAGGGGGGGAAATCCCAAGATTGTCACCCTGACCGCTTTTGGCGGGGCCGGTCCTGTCCATGCCTACGGACTGGCCAAAAAATTGGGATCGCCGAGGGTCATGGTCCCCCCCAATGCTGGGGTGGGTTCGGCCCTGGGCTTTTTTACCGCACCTAGGGCATTTGATATGCTCAGGAGCCATAAGGTTTCCCTGACTGAAGCGGATTCCGGACAGATTGAGCGTCTTTTCTGTGAAATGGAGGAGGAGGGGAGAAGGACCCTTCATAAATCCGGGAAAAAGGAAGGCATCGCCTTTAAAAGGTCGGTGGATATGCGCTTTGTGGGGCAGGGGTCGGAAACCAATATCCCTGTGCCTGAAGGAGACTTCACCCAGGTGGAGAGAGAGGTCATCAGGGCCCGGTTTGATAAAACCTATGAAAGGCTTTACGGCAGGACCTATCCGGATTCCCCCGTGGAATTCATAAATTTCAAGGTCCGGGTCAGTCTGCCTGAACGGCTCCTAAAACTCCCAGGGATACCCCGAAAGCGCGCCAGCCTCAAAGCCGCGGTCAAGGGCAGCCGTAAGGCTTACTCGGGGGTGGTTCGGGACTTTATCCCCTATACGGTTTATGACCGCTACAGCCTGTTTCCCGGTGCGAAGTTCGAGGGCCCGGCCATTATCGAAGAGCGGGAATCCACGGTGATTGTCGGGGAGGATGCCTGGATCGTGGTGGATGACTACGGCTTCCTGTGGATTGATGTGGTATAAGCGGGAAGAGATAAGGCATGCCAACGGAAAAAACGCCTTAAGGAGGGGTCATCATGGGGCAGAAATTTGATCCCATCACCCTGGAAATACTCTGGCGGAGATTGATCTCCATTGTAGATGAGGCGGATACCACTGTGGCGCGTACGGCCTTTTCCAGCCTGCTCAGGGACGCCCATGATTACACCTGCATGTTCACTGACCGAAGGGGCCGGGAGCTGGCCCAAGGGACCTTTGCCACACCCGGCCAGTCCGGGGCCATGGCCCTGGGGGTGAGAAACCTGGTGAACAAACTGGCGCCCGGCAGTTACGGCCCCGGAGACGTATTCATCACCAACGATCCCTGGGCCCTGGCGGGGCACCTCAATGATGTCTGCGTCATGAGCCCCATCTTTTACAAGGAGCGTTTGTGCGCCTGGACCGCCTGTGTGTTTCACCACTCGGATATCGGCGGCCGCGTCTCCTCGGATAACCATGATGTTTACGAGGACGGCCTTTTTATTCCCCTCGTCAAACTCTACGACGGGGACCGGCTCAACGAGGCCGTCATGGAAATGATCCGGTGGAATGTCCGCACCCCGGATGAGGTGACCGGGGACATCCGCTCTCAGATCGCCGCAAACCATGTGTGTGCTGAGAAGGTCTGTCACATGCTGGATGAGTCCGGACTGGAGAACCTGGATGACCTGGCGGACGAAATCATCGGTCGTACGGACCGGAGCATGCGTAGTGCCATTGAACAGGTGCCGGACGGTGTTTATGAGGCCCGGGGTGTTGTGGAGCAGATGGAAGGAAAGGGAGATGTGATCATCAAGGTGGCGGTGGAGGTGAAGGGCAATGGGATTACCGTTGACCTGGAGGGCTCCTCACCCCAGGTGGACTGGGGGGGAAATGTGGTCTATAATTTCACTTACGCCTATGTCCATATGGCCATGAAGAGCATGTTTGATCCGGATATACCCAACAACCACGGGTGTGCAGAACCCATCACCATGAAGGCGCCCGAAGGGAGCGTGGTCAACTGTCAATTCCCGGCGGCTGTCGCCGCCCGTATGCAGATCGGGCACTTTATAACGGAGATTATTTACCGGGCCATGGCCGAGGCCTTGCCGGACCGGGTCATTGCCGGGAGCGGGGGAACCCCGGCCACCATGAATGTCTTTTACGGGAAACGCACCGATTTTAGTCCGTGGCATTCGGTGATCATCCGGGGGGGAGGCATGGGCGCCAGTGCCCTCAATGACGGCTACTATGATTACATCTTTCCCGCCAACGGCGCCAACACGCCGGTGGAGATCTTTGAGAGCGACACGCCTCTTATGGTGGAAAGGAGGGAACTCCTCCCCGATTCAGGGGGGCCGGGAAGGATGAAAGGGGGTCTGGGAAGGCGTGTGGTCTTTACGGCCCCGGCGGATGAATACGGACCCCAGCCCCCTGTCAATCTGGGAATCCAGTCGGGGAGGTACCGGTACCCGCCCGAGGGTCTCTTCGGCGGGAAACCGGGGGCCAGGGCGCGTTTCTTGGTCAACGGAGAACCGGGAAACCCCTATGGTCTGACCCGCTTTGGTCCCGGGGATGTGATTACCATGGATGCAGCCGGTGGCGGGGGATATGGTGACCCCCTCGAGCGGGACCTGACCCGCATAGAAGAGGATGTCCTCGACGGCCATGTCACCCTGGAAGGTGCACGGGAGCACTACGGGGCCGTTATCGACCCGAAAACCTTGAAGGTGGACAGAGAGGCCACCAGGAGGCTGAGGGCTTCTTTGCAGAAAGGCTGAGACCTTTGAGGCCTTTTATCTATCTGGATAACGGGGCCACGTCTTTTCCCAAACCCCCGGAAGTGACAGAGGCCATGGTCCGCTTCATGAATGAGGTGGGGACCAATCCGGGCCGGTCGGGCCATCAAAAAGCCGTCGAAGCGAACCGCATTGTGGAGCATGCGAGAGCGGCCCTTGCCAGGCTCTTTAACACCCCGGACCCGGGGCGCATCGTCTTTTGCCTCAACGTGACTGAGGCCCTGAATACGGTCATATATGGATTCCTCAAGGAGGGGGACCATGTGGTGACCACCTCCATGGAGCACAATTCAGTGCTTCGTCCCTTAAGGCACCTTGAGCGTAAGGGGGCCATCACCCTATCCATTGCCCAGTGTGATGGAAAGGGCCGCCTGGATCCCAATGACCTCCCCGCGCTTATTCGTAAAAACACCGCCCTCATGGTGCTGAACCACGCCTCCAACGTGTGCGGCACCATTCAGGATATCCGTGCGGTGAAGGATGTCCTGGGAGACATTCCCCTCCTGGTCGACGCGGCACAGAGCGCCGGATGCCTTCCCATAGACGTGGTGGCGGATGGCATCGACTTCCTGGGATTTACCGGGCATAAGGCCCTCCTGGGCCCCCAGGGCACAGGGGGACTGTATATCCGTGAAGGACTGAACGTGACCCCCTTAATCCGAGGAGGGACAGGGAGCGTGTCGGAAAAGGAAGAACAGCCCGACTTCCTTCCCGACGCCCTGGAAAGCGGTACCCGGAACAACGTGGGTATTGCAGGGCTCGGGGCGGGTGTCGACTTCATCCTGAGGGAAGGGGTGGAAAAGATCAGGAATCACGAAAAGGCTCTCACCGCGGCTCTCCTTTCAGCACTCCATGATGTGGCGGGAGTGACCATTTACGGGCCCCTCAAGGCAAAGGAGCAGACCGCCATTCTCTCTTTGACCTTTGACAGTGTCCTGCCGCCGGGCACCACCCACCAGTTCGGAGGCTGCGGGGCGGTCAACCTGGAACTTATGGAGGAAGACATCTTTCCCGCCGAGGCCGGTCAGCTCCTCAACCGCCACTACGACATCCTGGTAAGGACGGGCCTACACTGCGCCCCCATAGCCCACAAGACCCTTAAGACCTTTCCCGAGGGCACACTGCGCCTGAGTATGGGCTGTTTCAACACCCTTGAAGAGATGGACACCGCGGCCCGGGCCGTTCGAAGAATCGCTGGCAGGGAATACCAGTAGTGGCGAAAACGGCCTATTCCTTGTTTTCCGTCTTCCCTGCCATCTCCTTCAGTAACCCTTTTAGCTCTTCCAGCTTCTTTCCGTATCCGGCCCAATCTCCCTGTTGAAGTCGGTCCAGGGCCTCATTATAACGCTTGAGGGCACGGGCCCCCAGACCGGTTTCTTCTCCTCCCGGCGCGGTGGGTGAGGGCGTGGGCCTGGGGAGGGCGACCTCCTCTCCCAGGACACTGAAGATAGCCCTGTCCAGGGTTTCTTTCATGGCCAGGCGGTTGCCCAAGGCCACAATCACCCGCTTCAGTTCAGGGAGGGCTGCGGTTTTGGGCCTCTGCCGGCCCGGATATGCAGCCTGGCCCCCGGTGCGGGACTTACCAAAAATCCCCCGCTGGGCCGGGGCGCCGGCGGTGGGCTCCCTCTCTTCCTGCTTGGCCTCCAGGTAAATGGGTTCCACGTAAATAAAGGAGTTACAGATGGGAATGGCCAGGAGATTGCCCCGGATGACCCGGGACCCCCGCTGGCTCCAGAGGCTGAATTCCCGGGAAATCTCTGTTTGTTGATCTATCCTGGCTTCAATCTGCATGGGCCCGTATACCAGTTTCTCCTTGGGCAACTTGAAGACCGCCAGGGTTCCATAATGGGGCAGGTCACTTCTCGCCGCAAGCCACCCGATCATATTGTCCTTTTTGGAGGGGGTAAAGGGAAGTATGACGAGGAATTCCTCCTTTTCCTCTCCAGGCAGCTTGATGATGATGTAATAGGGCTCCATCCTTTGACGCTGTTCGCCGTAGAGCTCATCGGGGATTTGCCAGAGGTCTTCCTGGTTGTAGAAGACCTGAACGTCTCTCATGTGGTACCGTGTGTAGGTCCTGGCCTGAATATCAAAGAGGTCCTTGGGATAACGGACATGCTTTTTCAAGTCCTCCGGCATGTCTTTAAAGGGCTTGAAGAGATCCGGGAATATCTTCTTGTAGGTCTTTGCAATAGGATCCTTGTCGTCGATGACATAAAAGGAGACTTTTCCATGGTAGGCGTCCACGACCACCTTGACGGAATTCCGGATGTAGTTGAGGCGCCTGTTGTTAAAGGGCGCTGAAGACCGCTGGGAGTAAGGGTACATATCAGAGGTGGCGTAAGCGTCCAGGATCCAATAGAGTTTCCCGCCGGAGAGAACCAGATAGGGGTCGCGATCATAGTCCAGGAAGGGGGCGATGGTGGCCACCCTTTTATGGATGCGCCGGTTGTACATGATCCGGCTCTCCGGGGTGAGGTAAGTGGTGAAGAAGATCTGGGGGTCCATGAATTCAATGGAGAAGAGGAGCCTCCTCAGGAAAGAAGTGATAGGGACCCCTCCTTCCCCTTCATAAAAGGTATAGACGTTCTTATCTCCTTTAGGAAAGTCAAACTCCTTGGTCTTTGTCTTGACCAGGACATATTGATCCGTTTTTTCGCCATAGTAGATTTCCGGGCGATCTACCTGAAGGCCCACATCACTGGAAGGGGGCAGGTCTTTGATGAAGAGTCTGGGAAGGCCTTCGCTGGTCACTTCGTTGACGGGGTTCGCCACCAGGCCATAGCCGTGGGTAAATATAAGGTGGCGGTTCACCCATGTATTGGCCTGGGGGGGAAGCTGGTTGATCATGAGTTCCCGGGCGGACAACATCACCTGCCTGTATTGACGGTTGATATGATAACGGTCCACATCCACATTATTGAAATCATAGTAGAGGCGCATGGACTGGATCTGCCGGTATGTTTGAAGGAGCGGCCGTTCATCCCATATCCTGATATTCTGGATGGTGGTTTCCTCGTTTTTGATCTCCTCTTCGGTGAGTTTATTGTCCACCCAAAAGCCCACCTCGTCGATATCATCGAGGTTATAGGCCTTACGGGTATAATCCAGATTATAGGCAATATAAGGCGTTTCCTTGGCCAGCTCATTGGGCTTGACCACGAATTTCTGGACGGCCATGGGAAGAAGGTTGGAAAGCACCAGAATCAGCCCGACCCAGATTCCGCCGCTGATCCAGAGCAGTTTCGCCCGGGGCCTGAAGAGGTCTACAAAGAGGAGCACCGCGAAGAGGAGGGAGGCGAAAAAGAGGGCCCAGTAAGCCCAGATCCTGAAATGTACGTCCGTGTAGCTGGCCCCGAAGGCAGGGCCCTGGGTGGAATAGAGGAGTCCGAAGACCTTCAGGTAATAGCCCCAGGCCAGGAGGAGGACGATGATTCCGGCGAGAAAGACGAGGTGTTTCTTGACTCCCGGGGCCACGGCGATCTTGGGCAATGCGGGCGGTTTGCCTTCTCCTTGGATGACGTCCCCGATGATCTGGAGGGAGCCTTCTTTCAGGTACCATACAATGGTGATAAGTCCCCCGAATACAAAGAGGATCATGAGCCCGTCCCGCACCATCATCCAGAATGGGAGGGAAAAGACATAGAAGCCCACGTCCCTGCCGAAGATGGGATCCCCATGCCCGAAGTCCTGTTGATAGAGATACCGAAGGACCATGTCCCAGTTCGCGGAGCCTTTGGAGGCGATCACAAAGCTGAGAATCAGGATGAGGGCCATGAAGAGCACGTTGAGGGTTCCCCCGGAGAGCCCCATTTGAGAAGCTTCTCCCCTCTCGTCCCTGAAGAGCATGACCGGCCTGGGTCCCGGGCTAAGACGCCGGGCCAGAACAAGATTTATGGTAATAATGAGGATAAGGAGGAACCAGATGAGAAACCCGAATCCAAATTTGGCTGCGAGCATGGTCCAGAAGACCGGAGAAAAATCAAGGTTGGTGAACCACAGCCACTCCGGGTAGATGGAAACCACCGACCAGACTAAAAACAGGACCAACAACCCCGCTGCTCCGATTATCCAAATCTTTTTCATAACCCTTTTCCGCCCTTCTAAGGGTCTGGTGCTTCACCCTGGTTCAAGTTTGTGACTAAATCCTCTTCCTCCAGATATGGTCCTCTACCACCACGAACCCATCTCTTGACAGGTGCGGCCCCTTTTGTCAAGGAGGTATCATTGCCGGAGGTTGGAACGGGCTTTTTAAAGGCCTAAACAGAGAGGGTCTTTATGTCCCTTGGCGTCGACTTCAGAACGCTCTAACAGGTCCTCCTCGATCCCGCCGGAGGACCACCGAGGTCTCTGCCTGGCGTTCAGGGATGGTCCAGTATTTCCGGAGCGACCGGTCCTTTTCTTGAGAGGAGACGCGTTCAAACCCCCGTTTTTCATAAAAGCGAACCGCCCACGCGGCGTCGGCCCAGGTTCCCACAAGGACAGGCCCCACCGTCTTGGCCATGAGATGGGAGAGGAGCCTGGTGCCGATCCCTTGGCCCTGTTTTTCCCACACCACATAGGCGTGTCTGATGAGGGTGACGTCCAGGACATCTTGAATGCCCATGACACCCAGCAATCGATTTTCTTGCTCATATCCCGAGAATCGCACGCCCGCATCCAGCTCCCGGCGAAGGGCTTCCCTGCTCATGTAAGGCTCCCGCCACCGGTCCTCGGGAATGACACCGCGATAGGCCTGAGCCCCGCTGTTAATCACGGTGTAGAGGGCCTCAAAGTCCGTTTCATGGCATTCGCGAATCACGCCACCGCCTCAGGTCAGCCAGGCAGAGAGATAGGATAGGACCCCTTTCACGCGGTTTTCTATGTCCCTTAAGTCATTGTCGTTGGGTCTCCCCGAAATATCCCCCATGCGGCCCTGGGTGTTCATTTCTTCGTTTTTGTGGAACTGGCCCACCACATGCCATTCATCCACCACGAGATACCCTAAGTGTTCAAAAAAGGCCCGAAGCCACTTGGTCAGGGGAACGGCTTCAGCTGTCCCGGTATGGGGCCCGCCATAGGTGCAAAAACACACGGCGAACTTGCCGGGCCGGAGCGGTGCAGCGGGCAGGAGATGATGACTGTCGCGGTAGTCTTTCATCTTTCCTTTGACCAAGGTCTTCATGGCCTTGGTGGGTTCCCAGGAAATGACCGGGGAGCCCATGAATATGAGATCATAGTGGTAGAAATCGATCTCAGTCTCGTCGTTGACCTTGATAAGATCCACGTCCAATTGTCCCGCCATCAAGGCGTGATGGATGCGGACCGCCGCTTTTTCGGTGTTCCCTCCAAGAGAGTCATAGATGACCACTGCCTTCATAATTTTGATTCCTCCCCAGTTTTCATCGGGTAAGGATACCTATCCTCACCCTCATGGCCTTGTCCGTACCGCTGCACCCGGCCTGATTTGACAATCTTAAATGTTACAGCCCTATGAGTTTTCCAATGATCTCCTTTTGTATCTCCGAGGTGCCCCCGCCAATGGGCTGGATTCTCTGATCCCTCCAGATGCGCTGGACTTCATATTCCATCATATACCCATAACCCCCGTGAATCTGGATGCACATGTCCGCTATTTTGACGGCCGTATCACAGGCGTAAATCTTGCACATGGCCACCTCCTTGGCACACTCAAGGCCGTTGATATAAAGCCACACGGCATGATAAGTGAGCCGCCTGGCCGCCTCGATCCAGGTGAGCATATCCGCAAATTTGTGGCGATTCACCTGAAAGGTGCCTATAGGCTTTCCAAAGGCCTGTCGCTCCTTGGCATACTGAAGCGTGATGTCCACACAGTACTGGGCGGCGGCCACAGAGCCCACGGCCATGACCAGCCTTTCGGTCTGAAATCCGTGCATGATCTGATAAAACCCGTCATTTTCCCGGCCCAGCAGGTTGGATGAAGGGACCCTTACCTCGTCGAAGGAGAGTTCACCCGTATCCGAGGCTCTCCACCCCAACTTGTCAAGTTTTCGGCTTACAGTGAATCCCGGGGTGCCTTTGTCCACAATAATCTGGCTGATTCCCTGATGCTTTTTCTCCAGAGCAGTCTTGCAGGCGACCACGTAGAAATCGGCCCGGACCCCGTTGGTGATAAAGGTCTTGGACCCATTGATGACATACTCATCGCCCTGGCGTACGGCCTTTGTCTGGAGGCCCCCCACGTCAGAGCCGGCGTTGGGTTCAGTCACGGCCAGGGCCCCGATCTTTTCGCCACGGATTCCCGGTGCCAGCCATTGGGCTTTCTGTTCATTGTTCCCAAAGGAGTTCACAGCAGGGAGGGCCACAAACCCGTGGAGCCCGAGGCCGGCGGAAACCCCCCCTGATTTGGAGAGGGCGAGCTCTTCACTCAATACCACATGGTAGCGAAAATCGCCCCCCACTCCGCCGTATTCCTCGGGGAACCCCCCGCCAAAAAAGCCCAGATCCCCCGCCTTCTTATAGATCTCCAGAGGGAATTCCCCTGCCTCTTCCCATTCATCAGCATGGGGGGCCAGCTCAGCGGCCACCCACCTTCTTGCACTTTCCCTGAACATCCGGTGCTCATCATCAAAGAGCCATTCCCTTTCCATTTTTTCTCCTTTCTTGGTGGAATCAATTTGTCCTATCCGGTCAGCGCCCCCTAAAGCGGGGCGGCCGTTTTTGAATAAAGGCCCGAATTCCCTCCTGGCCGTCTTCGCTTGCCACACAGCGGCCGTAAGCCTTCACCTCCTCGGCCCTGGCGCTTTCAAAATCGCGCTCAAGGGAGGTGTTGAGTATATGTTTGAGCTCCGCCACAGCCGTGGGACTGTATGAGGCAAGGGTTTGGGCCGTTTCCCGGGTCACCCGGCTCAGTTCCGCCTCGGGGACCACCCGGTTCACAATGCCCAGCTCATAAGCCCGTTGGGCAGGGATCTGCTCCCCTGTCAGGCAGAGGCCGCGGGCCGCGGCCGGGCCTATAAGCCGGTCCAGCAACACCGTTCCGCCGGTACCCGGAAACAGGCCCAGTTTGATCTCCGGGTATCCAAAGAGGGCCGTCTCCGCGGCGATCCGGATATCGCAGGCCAGGGCCAGGAGCATACCCCCGCCCAGTGCATATCCCTTTATAGAGGCCACAATGGGGCGGGAAAGCCTCCGCATGCGATCATAGACGCCCATGCCCCTCCAAGTTCGAACCTCGGCTTCATCACCGCGCATGTCAAGCATTTCCTTGACATCCGCCCCGGCGGCAAAGGCCCTTTCCCCGGCGCCCTGTATGACGACGACCCTCACGGCCTTGTCGCGGTCCAATGCCTTGAGGACCTCTTCCAGTTCCCGAAAGAGGGTGGTGTTGATCGCGTTCAGGCTTTGAGGGCGGTTGACGGTGACGGTACATATGGCCTTCTTGATGGAAATAATCAGGGTTTCATGGTTCATGGGTTGGTGACTCCTTCAAAAGCCCTCTGTGCTAGCCTCCCTAGGGTTGGTAGCGTTCCAGTAAAAGGGAGGCATTTTGCCCGCCGAATCCAAAGCTGTTGGTGATCGCCTTTTGAATCGGTTTTTCTATGCCCTTGCCGGGGACATAGTCCAGATCACACCCCTCCCCCGGGGATTCCAGGTTTATGGTAGGATGAATCCTTCCATTTTCTATCATGAGGGCGGTGGCAATGACTTCTACGCCGCCCGCAGCACCTATAAGGTGCCCGGTCATGGATTTGGTGGAACTTATGGGGATGTGATAGGCCTGTTTCCCCAAGGCCTTCTTGATGGCCGTGGTTTCAACGGGATCATTGAGGACGGTGGACGTGCCGTGGGCATTGATATAGTCGATTTCCTCGGCCCTTGCCCCCCCTCGGGTCATGGCGTCTTGGATCGCTTTTGCCTGCATGAACGCCTCCGGTTCGGGGGCTGCAATATGATACGCGTCCGAGGTGGCGCCGTATCCAGTGAGCTCACAGTAGACATGGGCGCCCCGGTCAAGGGCATGGGCGAGTTCCTCCAGGATCACGATCCCGGAACCCTCACCCATTACAAAGCCGTCCCTGTCTTTGTCAAAGGGTCTCGATGCCTTTTCAGGCTCGTGGTTTCTGCGACTCATGGCATTCATGGCGGCGAATCCCCCAAACACATAGGGCGTGATACAGGCGTCGGCGCCGCCCGTTACCATGATCGTCTCTTCCCCTAATAGGACATGTTTGTAGGCCTCGATCATGGCGTGGTTTGAAGATGCACAGGCCGTGGAAATGCTGCAGGCGATTCCTTTAAGGCCGTATTTCATAGTCACGTTGACCGGCACGGCGCAGATCTGGACATGAGGCAGGGCAAAGGGAGAGATCTTCTTGGGGCCGTTTTCTCTTAGAAAGCTCTTAAACCATCTTTCACAGAGATCCATGTTTTGGGCCCCTATCCCCAGGATGGCCCCGATTTTTTCAGGATCTATGTGCTTCATGGTGTAGTCTCCCTGGCCCCTGTCCGATTCCACCAGCTCTAACTCAAAGCCGGCATCCTCAAGGGCAAGCCTGGTGCCTGCCATGGCAAATTTGGAGGTCCTTCCCAGGTACCTGAAATCCTTATTCCTCTGGATGTAATCCCTCAGGGAGAAACCTTCCACTGTACAGGCCACCTGGGAGTTATACTGATCCATATCATAGCCCTCGAAACAAATGCGCCGGGCACCGGAGACCCCTTTTATCAGGGCCTTCCAGTAAGCCTCTTTACCGATACCTATGGGTGTTATAGGGCCTAATCCGGTTATGACCACCCTTTTCTGCATAAATCACCTCAGGACTATAGAACTATCTTTTCACAGCCACCAATATGTAAAGGCTGGGCTTATCAATGAATCCCTCAATGCGAAACCCATACGGTTCCAAAAGGGTTCGTGCCTCGGGTTTTTCCGGGAAATCATCCAGGGGGAAGGGTGTACTCTTCCTGAGGCCGTCGATAAATGATTTGCCCATGGGGTGGCTTATTACCATGCGTCCTGCTTGTGTCATCATCCTGATGATGTTGGCAAAGGCCCCCTTTTTATCCACGATGTTGGGGTATGTGGCGTTTATGAAAACCACATGGACACTGGCATCAGGCAGTGCCAGATCCCGCACATCGGAAACCACCGCTTCTACCTCCGGATAATGGCCTTTGAGCTGCTTGAGCATGGAGTGGGAAAGGTCGCAGGCGTAAATGCGGGAGGGATGGTATTCCTTGATCAAGGGGATGAGGATGCCTGTGCCGGAGCCCACATCCAGGACCGTTTCCTCCGGGCAGATGCAAGCGGAGGCGACAATTTCCTTGAGGCGCTGGGGCACGCCCTCCGCCAGGGGCGGGTCAAAGCAGGATACAAGTTCACTAAAGATCTTGCTCTGGAGCCGGTTGATCCTTTGGATTTCCTTCTTGTCCGGGG
>CAZNLL010000038.1:0-28129 GCA_964573885.1 uncultured Desulfobacteraceae bacterium
TGATTCTTTCATCGATATTTTCCTTGGTGTTTTCGAACTCCAAGGGGGTGAGACGGTTCCGGTTCATGGCCTCGGCCAGCAATCGCCTGCCTGTCTTGGATCTTCCCAACGCCATATCTTCCTTGCCTCCATAGGAGGCGGCCACGGACCGGGTGGAGATTACACCCCTTTCCTGAAGAATGCGCTCCATATCGAGCCAGGTGAGTTCCGGTATATTGGCACCCCATGTGGAGGATGCCACACTGCTGATGGCCACCACATCCAGTTTAAGCGCCCTTGCCGCTGCGAGGGTGGCGAGATTTAGGGCGGGAAAGGACCCTGAAAAACCCGCAGCCACAACATCCCCCTCTTTGAGGCCGGCCCTTTTGAACATCTCCACCATAACGGCCGCCCAGTTGGGGTTTGCGGTGGCGTGTTTTGCGCGTAACTGTCCAAAATTACTGGTGATGGGGGATTGAGGAAGGCCGATCATCCCGGAGCCTGTGGGATCCGCTTCCGTGTCGACCGGTCCGAAATGCTCGACCTTGTAAGCCTTGATGGCGTCCATCCCCTTTTTCATGGTGATGGAGGCGGCCTGCTTCTCTTCAAAGTAGGGCAATTTCCGCTTGCTTTTTATGAGTTCCACCGACGACATGGCCGCAACGGCAATGACGGCGCTGACCACAAGGGCCTGGGCCCTGTTTTGTGCGGCAAGGGAGACGATGCGAAGTTGTTCTATGATATTTGCTCCGGCGGGTCTGTATATGGGGTATTCCTGACCATCCTCCATGATCATCCGGGGGAGCGCGCCGGTGGTCTTGGCAAAGGTAATGATACCATGCTCACGTAATGCACCCGCGATGAGCCTTGTGACAGAAGACTTCCCCCGTGTGCCGTTCACGTGTATGCGTACAGGAATGGAATTCAGATTTCCAATATGGAGGCGGTACTCAATGACAAGGAATAAGACAACCACTGCTAAGAGGAAAAAGATGGTTCCTAACATGCCACCCGCTCCAAACCGAGGTGGTCCGCCCTCATGACGGGGCATGGGGAACCACCCGACCCTCTTGTCTGACACATAGTGCATTAGTCAGTTTTTCAAGGGAAAGAGCTACAATAAGTGTGCCATGAGGCGTGGCTTTTCGAAATGGTGCGGGGGGGGGCGTGCCAACCCGGCAGAACTCAACATAAATTAAGGTAAGGGCTGATCTTTTTCCGTGTTCCCACAGGAACCGTCAGTTCCTAACTCCCCCGAAAGAAGGAATCTCCGGTTCCGCTTTTCCGATGGTACATAGGCGCAGGCGAGGTGAAAGAAGGGGGCCTCCCATTAAAACCCCTTTTTCAAGATCTGGTTGATCTCCTCGGGGAAGGCCATGCAAATGGTTTCGTTGTAAAGGCTCCGCAAAGACCCCACGTCCGGTGTCCCCAGCTGGTGGCTGAAATAGGTACGCGGCGAAAAGACCAGGTGAAAGCGGAAGTGATCGTCGGCCTCGGTGCCGGTGAAAAAGTTCATGTTGAAGCTGAAAATCCCTAATTTGTCGTATTCTGCCATAACCCGGATAAGACCGTCGGCCATGTCTTCAAGGTCCCGCGGGTGAAGGTCCAGGGTGCAGCGGGCGTCTTCCACCACGGCCAGCACATCGCCGGCCACGCCCATGGGGGCATAGGCCGTCATCCAGTGGGTGCGCCCGATCTTTCCCAGATAGCGCTCTTTGGATTGTGCTTCACCGGCGGTGAGGTCCTCCCAGAAGTTGGTCCCGTGCTGTTCCGGGTAGGCCTTCGATGCCTCCAGTTCCTGGCGCATCAGGTTGGGCGCCGAGGATGAGGAGAAGATCTGCAAATGGGGGTGAATAATGGAGCCGCCCGAAGGGGGCATGTAATTCCAGTTGATGATATGATAAACGGCTTCAGGGTGCCCGGAAGCCTGGACCCGCCTGAAAAAATCCAGGGCAAGTCCGAATGCGGACGCCACGCGCTGCGGGGTGAACTCCCCCATAGGGGTATAGTGACGGGCCCCCAGGGTGGCCACCGCCCCGACGGCGTCGTAGGGGGCGATGTTGGGGAAAATGACCATGTCACCCTTTTGTAAACGGCCTTCGGGGATGAGGTCTCTGGGAAAGCAGGGCGTCACCTGGAGGACTTTTTCTCCACAAAAGGGGCACCAGGATTCGGTCCCCGCCACCAGCGCTTCTAAATCGGGTTTTTCCCACTCGAATTTCCTGAAATGGCAGATCCTGGCGGTGCGGCCCGTCAGGGGGTCGTTGCGGATTTCGGTGGGAACACGGCGCTCGGCCATGTCCTCCAGGGGGTTTAGCATGAGAGTCTCTTTTCTGATCGCCTGGAATTGCATATGAACTCCTTCTCTTTGCAGGTTGGGCCCCATTTTAATCAGGCTGTAGAAAGTACAGAATTCCGTGGTATCCGCTTAAAGGAGGCGGTATTTAGACCAGGATGATATCCGGAAGGCAGGTCCGGGGTCAACCAGGAAAGCCCTTTCGAGGGGGGCGGCAAGAGGGTCTGCCGGGAGTCAAAGAAGGGGCCCTGTTTTTCCCAGCGTCCCTTGAGGTTCTGAATGGTGGGCGATGCGCGACTCGAACGCGCGACCTCTGGTTCCGGAGACCAACGCTCTATCCAACTGAGCTAATCGCCCGGTGCCTTCCTTTTTAACAGGTCCCGGGGAGGAGGTCAAGGGCCGAGACATCGGCATAAGGCCCGGGAGCGGATAGGATAGAAACCTAAAAATCTTGACAATATGAAAGGGTTGTGTTATCACCCAAACCGAAATTTCGGCCTTGCAAGACAATCCAAACTCTTCGGTGGGGTGCCCTTATGAACGAAAAGGATGAAATCCTGGAACAAGGCAAGGAGAGCGAGGAAGATCTCCTCGATTTTGAGTTTGACGATCTCTCAGGAGACGATTTCCAAGAGGGGGAGAGCGAGGGCACCTCGGACGAGGAAATTCTGGAACTGGTTGATATCGTCGAAAAGGGGGAGGCGGCAGGGGCCTCTGAATCAGATGAGATCGCCCAGTTGCTGGATGAAGAAGAGATATTCCAGGAGGAGACGACCACTGAGCAAGGCGCAGAGTCGGAATTCGAGCTGGATGAAGTGGCTGAACCCGCAGAGGATGAGGGCTCCGGAGAGATTGAATTAGACCTTGATTCAAGCTTTGAGGAGCTGGAGACCAAGGAGGAAGAAGAGGAAGTGTTCCTGGATACCGGGGAGATGGAAAAGGCTGCTGTGGTGGATGAGGGCGCCAAGGAGCAGGCCGGGGAGGAAGAGGTTTCCTTTGAGGGTTTTGAATCGGAGGAGAAGGAAGGGCCTGAGCTGGAATTCATGGAGGGCGAACTGGACACCATCATAGAGGGTTTGGAAACAGGGACGCCCGCCCAGCCGGAGCCTGAGTTTGAATCACCCGCGGAGCAAGCAGTGGGTGAAGAAGAACCACCCGAGATCCCGTCGGAGGATTTCAGCGGGGTACCGCCCGCCATAGAAGAAGAGAGTGCCATGCCCGTAACCGGTGAGGGTTTGGCGGGACTGTCCGAAGAAAGGCTTGAGAGCATCATCACCAGGGTGGTGGAGGACGTGGTTGAAAGAGTGGCCAGGGAAACCATGACCACGGTCGCCGAGAGGGTGATTACAGAGGCCATAGATTCGCTCAGGGAGAGCCTTGACGTCCCCTCCGAGTAGAGGGCAGGGTATAGAAGAACGCGCCATTTCAAGGAATCCGGATTGCCCCAGGGGGTTGTGAGTTGTACAACCCCTTTTTTGGTTTTTCCCCCGACCAGGCCCGGCCGGATGGTGGAAAGGGACTTTATTGAAACAGGAATTATCGGTCTGGAAAATATTTTTAAGGAGTGGTTGATAGATGGGAACGACGCTCATGGCAAAGGGCTATGAAGCCGGCGAAGTAGAGCATAAGCTTTACCAGTACTGGGAGGACAATCAACTCTTCAGGGCGGATGCCTGTTCCGACAAGCCCCCCTTTAGCATTGTTATTCCTCCCCCCAATGTGACGGGAACCCTTCACATGGGGCATGCCCTGAATAACACCCTTCAGGACATCCTTTGCAGGTATAAACGGATGAAGGGTTACAATGTTCTCTGGCAGCCCGGTACGGATCACGCCGGCATTGCCACCCAGAACGTGGTGGAAAAGGACCTGGCCTCCAAGGGCACGGACCGTCATGCCGTGGGACGCGAAAAATTTGTGGAACTGGTCTGGGAGTGGCGGAGGAAGTACGGGGGCCTCATCATTAATCAGCTCAAGCGGCTGGGGTGTTCCTGCGACTGGAGCCGGGAACGCTTTACCATGGACGAAGGCCTTTCCAGGGCCGTACGGGAGGTCTTTGTCAGGCTTTACGAAGAAGGGCTCATATACCAGGGAGACTACATTATCAACTGGTGCCCCAGGTGCCACACGGCCCTGGCCGACCTGGAAGTGGAGCACCATGATACGGACAGTTTTTTCTATTATATCCGGTACCCTTTTGAGAGCCGGGACGGGTATCTCATCGTGGCCACAACCCGGCCTGAAACCCTGCTGGGGGATACGGCCGTGGCGGTCAACCCGGAAGACGGCCGCTACAAGGACCTTTCCGGGGAAAACGTGCTTTTGCCCATCCTCAACAAGCCCATTCCGGTTATTTTTGATCCCTATGTGGATACAGAGTTCGGTACAGGGGCCCTCAAGATTACCCCGGCCCACGATCCCAACGACTTTGAAATCGGTAACGTGCACAACCTTGAGAGGATCCGGGTCATTGATCAGGAAGGACGGATGAATGAACTGGCCGGCCCCTATGAAGGCCTGGACCGGTTCGAATGCCGGGACAAGATCCTGGAGGATTTGAAGGAGGCGGGGCTGCTCGAAAAGGTGGAGTCCTACCAGCACGCGGTGGGGCACTGCTACCGGTGTAAGACCATGATCGAACCCCTCCTCTCCAAACAGTGGTTTGTAAAGGTGGCCTCCCTTGCCCGGGATGCGGCGGAGGCGGTCAAGAGGGGGGATACCCGTATACACCCCACCAATTGGGAAGGGGTCTACTTTGAGTGGATGAACAATATCAGGGACTGGTGTGTCTCCAGGCAAATCTGGTGGGGACACCGCATCCCTGCGTGGTATTGCGATGCCTGCGGGGAGGTCCACGTGGCCAGGGAGGCCCCGGACAAATGCCGGGCCTGCGGCTCCGGTACCCTGGTCCAGGAGACGGATGTGCTGGACACGTGGTTCAGCTCGGCCCTCTGGCCCTTTTCCACCATCGGCTGGCCCGACGAGACGGAGGAGCTCAAGACCTTCTATCCCACCTCGGTTCTGGTGACCGGTTTTGACATCCTCTTCTTCTGGGTGGCCAGGATGATGATGATGGGAATCCATTTCCGGGGGGATGTCCCCTTCAGGGATGTTTATATCCATGCCCTGGTCCGGGATGCGGAAGGCAAGAAGATGAGTAAGTCCAAGGGCAATGTCATTGATCCCCTGGAAGTGATGGATGAGTTCGGTACGGACGCCTTCCGGTTCACCCTGGCGGCCCTGGCCGCCCAGGGCAGGGACATCAAGCTCTCGGAGGAAAGGATCCAGGGCTACCGCCATTTTGTGAACAAGGTGTGGAATGCGGGAAGGTTCGTACTGATGAACCTGGCCGAGGATTCGGGGGACCGGGCCGGGGACAAGGCCTGCTCCCTGGGGGAACGCTGGATTTTGACACGCCTCAACCAGGTCTGTGACGCCGTGGGAACGGCCATAGAGGAATACCGTTTTAACGACGCCGCCGGTCTGTGCTATCAATTCGTATGGCATGAGCTCTGCGACTGGTACCTGGAGATGGCCAAGGAGGCCCTTTACGGGGAGGATACCGCCTTCAAGGCCTCCACCCGGAGGGTCTTGAAGAAAGTATTTCCCGCGGCCTTGAAGCTCCTCCACCCCTTTATGCCCTTTGTGACGGAGGAGATATGGCGGAATCTGCCCTGGACCGAGGGCAGTATTATGGTCGCCCCTTTTCCCGGGCCCGGGGATTTTGAAAAGGACGAAAAGGCCCTCACCGAAATGGAGCTCGTCATGGGGGTGATCAGCGGGATCCGAAACGTCCGGGGGGAGATGAACATCCCTCCCTCCAAGAAGGTCCAGGTGGTGATTGATGTGCCGGATGAAGCAGAGGCCGAAATCCTGAGACGCAATCTGGCCTATATCTCCACCCTGGCCAAGGTGGAGGAGACCACCATCGCATCGGGAGTGACCAAACCGGAGGCCTCGGCCACGGCCGTCTCCGGCCGGAACCAGGCCCATGTCCTTCTCAAGGGGCTCATCAACTTTGAGGAGGAAAAGGCGAGGCTCAGAAAGGGAATCCAGAAGCTCGAAAAGGATATCGGCTCTTTTGATAAAAAGCTTGCCAACAGGGGATTCCTTGAAAAGGCCCCCCCTGAAGTGGTGGCCGAAGTAAGGGAGAAGAAGGAAAAGGTTTCCCTGGAGTTGGATAAGCTCAAGCAAAACCTGTCATTTTTCGAGGCCATCCATGTTTGAAGATCACCCCGAGGTGGAGCGGGCCATCCGCTCCGCCCTTGAAGAAGATCTGGGCCAGGGGGATGTGACCACCGGGGCCGTTGTGGACCCGGTGGCCCGGGGCGAGGCGTCCCTGGTGACCAGGGCCCGGGTGGTGCTGGCCGGCCTGCCGGTCTTTGAACGGGTTTTCACCGAACTGAGCCGGGACATCCTCTTTGAGGCCTTTTACGGGGAGGGGGAATGGATTCCGGAGGGGTCCCGGGTATGCACCCTGAAAGGTCCCCTGGGGCCCATCCTCAAGGGGGAGCGCACGGCCCTCAATTTCCTGCAACGAATGAGCGGCATCGCCACCCTCACCAGAAAGTATGTGGAAAAAGCGGGCGGTACCCGGGCGCGGATCCTGGATACCAGGAAGACGGCCCCGGGGCTCAGATGGTTTGACAAGCGGGCCGTCCGCATCGGGGGGGGCTGGAACCACCGCTTCGGCCTCTCAGACGGCATCTTGATCAAAGACAACCATATTGCGGCGGCGGGCTCCATTGCAAGGGCCGTGGGCCTGGCCCGGGACAAGGCCCCCCATACGCTGGGGGTGGAGGTGGAGGTGGAAACCCTGGCCGGGGTGGAAGAGGCCCTGAAGGCGGGGGCGGATATCATTTTGCTGGATAACATGGACCCGGCGCGGATGGCCCGGGCGGTGGAACTGGTCCAAGGCCGGGCCAAACTGGAGGCCTCGGGGGGGATCACCCTGGAGACTGTCCAGGAGATTGCCCATACGGGCGTTGATTTTATCTCTGTGGGGGCCCTGACCCACTCCCCCCGGGCGGCTGATTTCAGCCTGGAGATCGCCCCCCGGCCCGGCGCGGATGAGGCATGAGCTTCCTGGAGATTTATGTCCCGGATGGGGCCTCGGGGTCCACGAGTGCGGCCCCGAACCGGGGCAGGGTGAAAGCGGCCCGGTGGAGGGCCGGGGTGTAGTACCTGAGACCCTTCAGGGATGCAGCCCGTTCCCGGGAGGGGCCCTTGAGGGGATTGCAGGCAAGAGAACAGAAAAAGAAGCCGATAATACCGCTCGGGTAAGTGGGGACCATGGTATAGTAATAGTGGAGTTCGGGAAATAACTCGCGGGCGAAGGAGAAGACCCCCCGGATGACATCGGGATGGAAATAGATGGATTCGCACTGGGTTACGGCAATGCCCTTTTCCCTGAGGGCCTTTTTCATGTCTTCGTAAAAAGGCCTTTGAAAGAGAATCTGGCCGGGCCCCACGGGGTCTGTAGAGTCCACAATAATAATGTCATAGGCCTCGGCGTGCTCGGCCACAAACCGGGCGCCGTCCCGATAGAGGATCTCCACCTTTGGGTCATCAAAGGAAGAGGCGAGAGAGGGCAGGAACCGGCGGCAGGATTTCACCACTTCTTCGTCGATCTCACAGACCTGTACCTGCTCCACTTCCGGGTGCTTAAGGACCTCGCGTACCGTGCCCCCGTCCCCACCACCGATGACCAGGACCTTTGCAGGGCTTGGATGGACCAGGAGGGGGACGTGGACGATCATTTCATGATAGGCGAATTCGTCGAATTCGGTGAGCATGGTGATTTCGTCCAGGACAAGCATCCTGCCCAATGCCTCGGTCTCAAAGACGGCGATCTCCTGGCACCGGGAGCGGTAGTGACAGAGGACGTCTTTGATTTTGATGCTGGTCCTGCACCCGTGGGCCAATTCCACGCTGTCGTGAAACCAAAGATCCACGCTTGCGTTTTTTGAGGGATCGAACCGGGCAAGGCCGATTTTTTCTTGTTCACTCATGGGGGGACCACCGGGATGCTTGTGCTGAGAGCCCGGGCCCCGGAAAAAATCAGGGCCTGGAGCTGGAGGCACTATAGGAAAAGTTTACTACGGGGTCAACTTTAAACAACGGGCACGGGAGCCGTGAAAAGGGCTCGATCCCCGGCCGGAGAAGGGCCGGGAGGAAGGACACAGCCTTGAAGTGGGACATTTTTACGGGCAGGAAGAAGGAGCAGAAGGGCAAGCCCAAGGATGAGGTCGACCTTTTGATTGAGGGGATCGAGCGGTTTGCCCCCAGGGAGTATCGATCGGAAAGGGAAGGGTATTATTATAATTACAGGATCCTGGGCCTTTATGCAAAGCCCCTGGTTTGTCTCCTGGAAACCCTGACCCAGAAAGAGCGCCTCAAGGCCGGAGAGGCGGGTTTTATCCGGGAGGTGTACCTGAGACTCAAGGATTTTTATGATCCAAAGGACAGGCTTTCCCGGGCCGAGGCGGTCAAGGAGACGGGCTTGACCAGGAAATTTCGAGAGATCTTTCTCCTTTTCTATGGTCAAAAACAGGCCCCTGTGGAGGACATGGAGCAGTTCCTGGAAGACATTCAGCGATAGCACGGTTTTGTGGGGCGGGTATTTTTGGATTATTGAGAGGAGCTTTTTTATGGGAAGACACAAGAAGATTGAAAGAAAACGCGAGATAGAACGGAGACGGCGGAGAAAAAAGAAGAGAACCAAAAAGAAAGGACGACGGAATTCTCCCGGGGGCGGGGCCGCTGAAAAGGCATAGAGCAGTTTTCAAGACCCGCGCCTTGAGGCACCATGAAAGTCAAGGAGATAACCAGCGAGCAAAACGAGACCTACAAGGGCTTTGTGGCCCTCACCCGGTCGCGGGGTGTCAAGAAGAAGGGGGCGGCCCTCTTGTCCGGGCCCAAGCAGGTCCAGGAGGTCCTCAGGGATTTCCCGGATCATTGCAGGGCCTTTATTTTTTCACAGCGGGAGCGGCTGGAGGCGGAGGTCATCCCTGAAGGGGTGCAGGCCTTTTTGCTGCGGCCGGAGCTTTTTCGCCGGATTGATCTTTTTGGTACGGGGCATCCCGTGCTGGTGGTCCGGGTCCCGTCTTTTGGTGAATGGAGTGATGATTGCTGGCCCCCGGGGTGCACCCTGTGTATTCCTTTTCAAGACCCGGCCAACGTGGGAGCCGCCATCCGGTCCGCGGCCGCCTTCGGGGTGTCAAGGGTGGTGCTCCTCCGGGAGGCGGCCCATCCCTTCCATCCCAAATCGCTCCGGGTTGCCGGCAGCCATGTATTCAGGGTGGCTATGCTGGAGGGTCCTTCCCTGGACCGGTTGAAGGTGGAAAAGGCCCCTGTGGTCACCCTCTCACCCGGGCAAAAGGATGTGGGGGAGTACATTTTCCCACCCGCCTTCTGCCTCGTCCCCGGGCTGGAAGGGCCCGGCCTTTCTCCCCACCTGAGACAGGCCAATGTGTTGTCCGTTCCCATGGAGCCCGGTGTGGAGTCTATCAACGCCGCCCTGGCCACAGGGATCGTCCTGTACGTGTGGCGTACCCGGAGCCGGCCGAATCCCCGGGGTTGACACCCCGGGATTTGATTGCCAAACTTGGATGGATTATATGAAGCGCACTCGTCCCCGGCATTGATTTATGGATGGGCACAGGATGGATCTTCGGGGCATGACAAGGTCGGTCCAGGTTGAGGTGAACCTTATTGAACTTAAAGATTTCCTTGGTTTTTCTCCTAAGGCCCTCCGGTATCCCGGCCGGGCGAACAGGGTCCAAACCCCTATCCAGGGGGTCTGCCGGGGCCAAGGCAAGGGGATTTTTCCTGGCCCTGCTTTTTCTGGTGACGGGATGTGCCGGGGGGGGAGACAAGGAGACGGTGAAAGCCGCGGACAAGGCCGGTGTAAATGAGAGCAGGCGCGTTGCAGAGGGTTTTGTAAGGTCTTTACCCGGGTTCAAGGAATATGAAGGCAGGAATTTGACCGTGATCGCCGAGGAACCCTTAAGGGACTCCACGGGCTGGGTTTTTGACTTCAGGTATACGGCCCTGGTCCATGGCCAGCCGGAGAAAAGGTACATCACGGTCAGCGTCCAAGGGGAAAGGGCCTCCAAGGTGATTCCCATGCCGGAGGGGTCCCGGAGTCCGTAAAAGACATCCCGCCGGCATGGGGGAGCGGCGGAAGCGCCGATGATGAAAAGGAAGGGATCATGGATGAATAAGCGGATAACTTCAATTTGCCAGGCCCTCATCTTTGCGGCCCTGATCTTTTGGGGTCCGGTGGTGTCCGCCCAGCAGATGATTGGAAAGACAACCTCTATCAACCTTGCTACGGCCAGTCCTTACGGCACGGCGGGAGCGGGCGAGGTTATTGAGTCCTTCAGAATCCATAAGAAGGGGGCCCCATTCATTATCCCCCATTTTACCTCTTTTTCCCTCAACCATGGTGATTATGTGGAGGTGAGAGACCGTCACGGCATGCTGAGTCAGGTGATCACCAACGAGGAGCCGGGCAAGAGGGATTTTTGGGCATTTGCCGTAGACGGAGACACGGCGGTGATCGACCTGATCGCCGGGCCCACAGGGGGCGGGAAGGCCCCGGGTTTCCGGATTGATCAGTACGGATACGGGACCGCTCCCATGGTCAGGGAAAGCATCTGCGGGACGGATGACAAAGTGGATATCGCCTGCCTTGCAGGCACCCCCCAGTACCAGCGGGCCCGGAGCGTGGGAAGGATGTATTTCAAAGACGGGAGCAACTGGTACCTCTGTACCGGGGCCCTGGTCTCCAGTGAGGGTCACTTTCTTACGAACCAGCACTGCGTGAGCAGCGAGGCCGTTTTAGAGACCCTTCAGGTCCGTTTCAACTACCAGTATACCACCTGCGGCGGCGGCGTCCTGGCCACCTATGAAACCTTTTATGGAGATACCTTCCTGGTGGCCAACGAGACCTATGACTGCGCCCTCATGACCCTGGCAGGCGACCCCCAGACCACCTATGGCTACCTGGAGCTGGATCCCAGGGACCTGGCCCTGGGAGAGACCGTGTACATCCCCCAGCACCCCGGTGGGGTCCCCAAGAAATACGACGACGGCGCGGTGGTGGACCCTGTGGCGACCGGCTACGAGCCGGGCTCCGATGTCGGCTACCAGGTGGACACAGAAGGGGGAAGTTCCGGTTCTCCCGTGCTCTCCATGGCGGACCACAAGGTGGTGGGCCTTCACCATTTTGGAGGGTGCAACCCATCGCCCCCCTATGATCAAAACCAGGGGGTGCTCATGAAAAAGGTCTATCCCGTCATAAGCCCCTACCTCCCCGGCGGGACTTATGCCTTTTGCTTTGAGGGCGGGGGCTGGACAAAGGAATTTGACCTGGTGGACGGCATGTGGCTCGTGGGTGAGGGGAAATCCCAGGATTGCGGGATTTCCCCTCTCCTCGGATGGCTGCTGGGCCCCCTTTTCGGGTTCAATTGGGACATTGAAACCGGCGTGGCCGGTTGTGCAGAAAGTGTCTTCTACCTGGGCCACCTGGCGGACCTGAGCTATCACTATATCAACACAGGCGGGGGCACGGGCACGGGCACCATGGTCCCCTGTGACGAGGCCTCGACCCAGACGGGATCAGATCAGACGGCACTTGCAGGCATGGGTTTCACCAGTGAACAGGGTTTTTGCCTCATGGATAACCTGGGCAATAAGCATACAATGAGCTTTGACGGGACCTATCTCACGGGTGAGACGGAGACGGTTTCTTGCGGTACGGTCCCCCTGATCGGTGCCGTTGAGGGCGGTCTCTTTTCCTTTTACGTGGATATCCCCACGGGAACGGCCGGTTGTGGGGAGGGCATGGTCTACGTGGGATTTATCTCAAATCTCCTGGGCGTGTTTCGCACGGAAGCGGGGGATACGGGGTTTTTCGCCCTGTGGTGGCCATGTACGGCCTCCGCCCGGGCCGGTGCAGGCCCCCTGGCAAAGGAATAGGGGGCTAGGAAACAGGATGATGCCCTTTTTCAGCCCTGGTTTTTAAGATTAAAAGGGTGATCACGGCGCCGATAAGGATTCCTACGGCCACCACCTGAGTGAGGGTGGTCTGGGTATGGGGCAAGATCCCGCGAAGGTCTCCCCGGAAACGTTCCACCAGGAGCCGTGCCGTACTGTGGAGGATTAGAAACCAGAGCAGTATCCGGCCGTCAAACCCTTTTTTCCGCCTCAGTGCCAAGAGGATCCCAAAAATAATAAAGCCGCTCAGGGAGTGGTAGAGCTGGGTCGGGTGGAGGGGAATATGCTTGGGCGCCAGGGATTGGGGATGGGTGAAAACCACGGCCCAATTAACATCGGTGGGTTTCCCGAAGCAGCATCCGGCCATAAAACACCCGATTCGGCCCACGGCCTGGCCTAACGCCGCGGCAGGGGACCAGAGGTCGCCTATCTTCCAAAGCGAGAGCCCGTGGCGCCTCCCATACCACGCCATCACCAGGATGACCCCGATAATTCCCCCCGAAAACACAAGTCCCCCTTGCCATATCTTGAGGATCTCCAGGGGCCGATGAAAATAGTGGGTGGGGTTGATGAGGATATACATGATTCGAGAGCCCACGATGGCCGAAACGATCATGATAAAGCCCATATCCATGACTTGCTGGGCGGGGATGCCTTCGGTCCTGGCAATGCGGACGGTGACCATGAGACCCGCCAGGAAACCGATGGCCACAAAAAGTCCGTAGGTATGAATGGTCACGGGCCCTATGGAGAAAAGATCAGGAAACATGGGGGATTTTAAGGGATCCTCCGTCGAAGCAAAAGGGTTAAGGCCACCCAGATGGTACCCGCCGTAATGGCCGAGTCGGCCACATTAAAGGCGGGCCAGTGATAAGGGCCTGCTTGAAAATCCAGAAAGTCGATGACCTCCCGGAGCCTGACCCGGTCGATGAGATTGCCCACCGCCCCCCCCAGGATCAGGGAGAGGCCCGGGACAAGGCGGTTGTCTTCCTCCTTGAGCCTGGTAAACCAGACCAATAAGATGACCATGGCCGCCAGGCTGGCACCCACCAGGAGATAGAAACCCAGGTCGATGTCGGAGCGGTTCATGAGCCCGAAGGCCATGCCCCGGTTCCGCACGTGGACCAGGTTAAAGAACCCCCCTATGACGGGGACGGATTCGTGGACGTGTAAGCGGAGGGCTACCAGCCATTTTGATCCCTGGTCCAGGAGGACGACGGCCAGAGCCGGCCACGCCATCAAGTGATGCCGTTTCTTCAATCTTGCCCCAACTCCATTTCCGCCATGGCCTGGACGCATCTCTTGCACACGGTGGGGTGGGCCCCATCCTCTCCCACGGTGGGATCGTGGACCCAGCACCGTTCACACTTGGGGTCGGCGGAAGGGGAGATCTTCAGCCTCACCCCGCTCATGGTTTCACTGTCTTCTCCCCCCTCCATGCGATCAAGGTCTTCCAGGTTCACCGAGGATACGATGAAGATGGATCGGAGGTGGTCCCGGTAAGGGAGCAATTTCTCCTGGAGACGGGGCGAAAGGCCCAGGGTGACGGAAGAATCCAGGGAATGCCCGATTTCCTTGTTCTTTCTTGCCCTTTCCAGCGCCTTGGTGACTTCTTTACGCACCGCCAGGATGTCCTCCCAGCGGGCGGCCAGTTCCGGATCCTGATAGCTCTCCTGGACCGGGATAAAGACGCCGGCATGCACGCTGGGCGGGCGGTCGCCGCCCATATGCTGCCAGATTTCGTCGGCGGTAAAGGAGAGGATGGGGGCCATGAGCCTCACGAGGACTTCCAGGATCTCATGCATGGCCGTCTGGGCCGACCTCCGGGGCGTCGACCTCAGGGGAGAGGTGTAGAGGCGGTCCTTGATGATATCCAGGTAAAAGGCTGAGAGGTCCAGGACACAGAAGTTGTGGAGGCTGTGAAAGACCAGGTGGAACTCAAAATGTTCGTAGGCCCGTAAGACCCGCCTGCTGAGCTCCTGGAGCCTGTTCAGGGCCCACCGGTCCAGCTCCTCCATGTCCCGGTAAGGGATCCGGTCTTGTTCGGGATGGAAGTCGCACAGGTTGCCCAGCAGATAACGGCAGGTGTTTCGAATCCTCCTGTATGCCTCTGTGAGGCGTTGCAATATCTCTTTGGAGAGGCGGATATTGTCCCTGTAGTCCTCTCCGGCCACCCACAATCTGAGGATTTCGGCCCCGTAATCCCGGATCAGGTCTTCCGGGGCGATCACATTGCCGGCGGATTTATGCATGGCCTTGCCCGAGCCGTCCACCACAAAACCGTGGGTCAAGACGCCCTTGTAAGGGGCCTCGTTCCGGGTCCCCACGGAACACAAGAGCGAGCTGTGAAACCAGCCCCGGTGCTGATCGCTGCCCTCGAGGTAGAGGTCGGAAGGGCTGTCGAGGTAATCCCTGTTTTCCATGACCGCGGCGTAGCTCACACCGGAATCGAACCACACGTCCAGGATATCCGTCTCTTTTCTAAACCGCTCGGAGCCGCAATGAGGACAACGGGTGCCTGGAGGGACCAGTTCTTGTTCGGACTTGGTGAACCACACGTCGGCTCCGGATGTTTCCACCATTCCGGCCACATGGTCGATGATCTCCCGGGAGACAACCACACCGTTACAATCCTTGCATGTGAAGATGGTGATGGGCACACCCCAGGCCCTCTGCCTGGAGATACACCAGTCGGGCCGGGTGGCGATCATGCCGTAGATGCGGTCCCGTCCCCAGGAGGGGATCCAATTTACCCGGTTGATGGCCTCAAGGGCCTTTTGCCTGAGATGATTTTTTTCCATGGGAATGAACCATTGCTCGGTGGAGCGGAACACCACGGGCTGCTTACACCGCCAACAGTGGGGGTATTCGTGGGTGATGTCCTGTTCCAGTATAAGGGCCCCCACTTCCTCAAGTTTTTGATTGATCACCTTGTTGGCCTCAAAGACATTGAGGCCGGCGAAGAATTCAACGTCGGGGGTAAAGCACCCGGCGTCGTCCACCGGGGAATATACCTCCAGGTCATATTCCAGGCCGGTTTCATAGTCCTCCCGGCCGTGGCCCGGGGCGGTATGGACACACCCCGTTCCGGCTTCCAAGGTGACATAGGGGGCGAGAACGATCACGGAAGGCCGGTCATACAAGGGATGCCTGGCCTGGAGATGTTCCAGTTCGGTGGCCTTGAACCGGGCCAGGACCTCGTAAGAGGCGATACCAAAGGTGTCCATGCACAGGTCCAGGAGACCCTCGGCCAGGATCATCACCTGGTTGTCCCCCGTGTGGGCGGCCACATACCCCAGGTCCGGGTGGAGGGCGATGGCCAGGTTTGCGGGCAGGGTCCAGGGGGTGGTGGTCCAGATCACCACGGAGACCTCCTTGCCCTTGAGCGCGGGATGGGACTCGGTCAGGTCCGAGATCATGGGGAATTTGACAAAGATGGAGGGGGAGGTATGTTCTCCGTATTCCACCTCGGCCTCGGCCAGGGCCGTCTTACAGGATATACACCAGTAGATGGGCTTTTTGCTCCTCACCAGGCTGCCACTCAGGGCGAACTTACCGAACTCCCGGACGATGGTGGCCTCGTAAGGGTAATTCATGGTCAGGTAGGGCCGGTCCCATTCTCCCAAGACACCAAGGCGCTTGAACTCGTCGCGCTGGATGTCGATATATTTCCGGGCGTAGTCGCGGCAGTACCTGCGAAACGCCTCCAGGGTCATTTCCTTTTTCCGGGGACCCAGCTCTGTATCCACCTTGTGTTCAATGGGAAGGCCGTGGCAGTCCCAGCCCGGCACATAAGGCGCGTCAAACCCGGCCATTTGCTTGGATTTGATGATAATGTCCTTAAGGATCTTGTTGAAGGCGGTTCCCATATGGATATGGCCGTTGGCATAGGGCGGACCATCGTGGAGCATAAATCGTTTCCGGCCCTCGGAGGTTTGCCGAAGCAAAGAATAGAGGTCCAGTTCCTCCCACCTCTGGAGGATCCGGGGTTCCTTGTTGACCAGGTTGGCTTTCATGGGAAAGGGGGTCTTGGGGAGATTGAGGGTCTGCTTGTAGTCCATGAAGAATGCCTCCAATTTTAATAATAAACTCTCAAAATATCAGATAGATTTGTTTAAGTCAAATTCATTTCAATGACGAAGAATAACCCTTGCGGGTATTGACATGGGCCCGGACAAAAAGTATTAGATGTTGGAGATTCAGGCCAAGATACAGAATTGGGATACGGGAGGAGGGGGAATGTTCCGGAGGAGATATGTCTTGGTGCCAGTGTTCCTTTTGTTTCTTTCGGGGTGCGCGGAACTGGTCCTTTTCGGTGTGGGTACGGCGGTAGGTGTGGGGGGATTCAAATACTATGAGGGTTCCCTGACCGTCAGTTTCGAGGCGCCTTTTATGGACACATGGGATGCGACCCTGGCGGCCCTTAAAGAGATGAACCTGAAGGTGGAGAGCGCGGAACACGGCATCTCTTCAGGAAAGATTATGGCCTCCTACCCTGCTGACGAAAAGCCGGTCACCGTGCGGCTTGATTACCGGTCGGCCAAAGAGACCCGAGCGGTGATCAGGGTCGGGATTTTCGGAAACGAAAGCGTCTCTCTGGTCATCAAAGACAAGATCGCAACCCACCTCGCCAAGGGATGAGGGCCTTATCAGGTCTTGATGCCCAGCTGCTCAATCATGTTGTGGGTAAAGGAGAAGACATAGGTCCTTTGCGCTTCGGTGCAGTACCCTGCGCAGGTACACCGCATCCCTTTCAGGCTCCGTACAAAGCATTCCATCTTGACCCAGCTCGAACCCACTTCAGCTGCAAAGGCGTGGGGCTGACACCCCTGGTGCTCGTATTGCTCCCCGGTGAGGAGATCGGGCGGGATTTTGACCCAGAAGATGCCGTCCAGATTGGATTTCAGGGCGTTTTCCTGCAGAAATTCCCTGATCTTTTTCATGTCGGCAGGAGAGATTTCATCGATCAGATAATATCTCATACAGGGCCTTCCCCGGCGGCGTGATCCGCCTTTTTCCCCACCCGGTAGGCGTCCACCACGGAATAGAGCCAGAGCAAGGCAAAGGCCGCCAGCAGGATCCACAGGGCCGAAAGATCTTCTGAGCCGAGCCTGTCCATGACGGTTGCGGGGTCGGGGCGGGTTTTAAAGGTCTTTACCAAAGCGCGGATAATGACATAGAGCTTGGTGACCGCCCCCAGGAAGAGGACAAAGACCAGCATCAGGATGAAGGCCCCTTTCTTCAAGTCCTGATTTAGAATCTGCCCGAGCCCAGGGATAACCAGGGCGGAGCACAAGGGTGAAAGCACGGTTTTTTTCACGGGCCCCTGCCGTCGAACGGGGTAAAGGGATTTAATCGTTGTGCATTGCCTCTTTGATCTGCTTATATATAAATGAAGGGTCCCTGTCAATCGGGCCGCGTTGGTGGAGTCTTTTCGGCCGGAATGGCGGCAATGATTTTCACCTGCAACTTTTTGGGAGGAGCCGGTTTTATGCCGTTGCAAGTGGAGAAGATCCAGGTCAATATCCCTTTTACCATGCTCTATGAAACCCATCTGGAGCGATTCCTTTCCCATGGACTGAACCCGGAAATCGGCTTTGACGCCCAGGCCCTGGATCAATACAGCCTGTCGGATTTCAAGGACGTGGCCCTGGCCCTCGAAGCTTCCGGGCTTTCGGTCACTTTCCATGCCCCCTTTATGGACCTTTCTCCGGGCTCTCCGGACCCGGAAGTGCGGGCCTTGACGGGGCGCCGGTTTGAACAGGTCCTTCAATTGGTACCGGTGTTTAAGCCCAGGACCGTGGTCTGCCACACGGGGTATGAGGCGACGCGATACCGGCACATGCGGGAGCTCTGGGTGGAGAAGAGCCTGGGCATGTGGGCGTGGTTTGGAAGGGCCGTGAGGGATGAGGGAAGCAGTCTCATGCTTGAGAATGTGTACGAGGAGGGTCCGGAGGACATGCGAATCCTCTTTGAACACCTGGAAGGGGAAGAGGTGGGGTTTTGCCTGGATACCGGCCATCAGGCCGTATTCGGGCGGGTCCCCCTTGGGGCGTGGGTGGAAGCCCTCGAGCCTTTTTTGGGCCAGCTTCATCTCCACGACAACCGGGGGGACTGGGACGAACATCTTGCCTTGGGAGGGGGGGGGATAGACTTTGCCCGGCTCTTGAGGCTGGTCAGGGCCGGGAAAAGAACGGCCCCCGTCACGACCCTGGAACCTCACAGGGAGGAGGATCTCTGGCCAAGTTTTGAATATTTAAAGGAGATTTGGCCGTGGTGAACCCGGGGCCGGGGCGTTATTTCCCGTTGAATTTTGCGGCCCCTTGCTATAATGTAACCCTGGCAAAGGGCTGTTCAAGGCTGGAAAGAGGGGTGCCCTTTCAGTGAATGCGGTTTCGGGAACGGAGTCGGCCGGCACCGGGAAGAGGAGGAATATGAATGAATCTGGATGATGTGGCTATTTCAAGGTCTATTATTGAAGCCTTCAAGGATAAACTGCTCTCCAGGTTGGAGGTGGATGTGGCCCTGGTGGGGGCCGGGCCTTCCAACATGGTGGCGGGGTATTTTCTGGGTAATGCCGGGATCAAGGCGGTTATCTTTGAGTCCAAACTCGCACCAGGAGGGGGTATGTGGGGCGGAGGGATGATGTTCAATGAGGCGGTGATCCAGAACGACGCCCTCCCCATTGTCGAGGAATTGGGTATTGCCTGTTATCCCAGGGGGGAGGGATTCTATACCATGGACAGTGTGGCGGCGACCTCCACCATCATTTCCCGCTGTGTCAGGGCGGGCACGACCATCTTCAACCTGGTGAAGGTGACGGATGTCCTTTTCAGGGAAGAGGAGGGGCGCCCCAGGGTTTCAGGGTTGGTCATCAACTGGTCTCCTGTGGAGAAGCTGGAACTTGCCGTGGATCCCGTGGGCGTGAGGGCCTCCTTCGTGGTGGACGGCACGGGCCACCCGGCGGAGATCTGCCGGACGGTGACCCGAAAGATGGGGGTGAGGCTCAATACCAAGACCGGAGACGTGATCGGAGAGATGCCCCTGTGGGCCGAAAAGGGAGAGCAGTTCACCGTGGCCAACACGGGGGAGGTCTTTCCGGGCCTTTATGTGTGCGGAATGGCCGCCAACAACGCCTTCGGCGGTCCCCGGATGGGACCCATTTTCGGGGGCATGCTGGGGTCCGGAAAGAAAGTGGCGGATTTCCTGAAAGAACGGTTGAGAGGGTAGGGCCCCTTGTCGGTCTTTGAACGTGTCAGACTTTACTGTTTTTCCCCGGGCCCCTTTGCCCGGGGGAGGGACCCCGTTGAGATGGTCAAGGCCCAGATACGGGGCGGGGCGGACGTGGTGCAATTGAGAGAGAAGGCCATGACCAAGCGGGAGCGCCTTGAACTGGGCCTCGGACTCCGCGCCTTGACCCGGGAGACGGGCGTCCTTTTTATTGTCAACGACGACGTTGACCTGGCCCTTATCCTGGATGCAGACGGGGTTCACCTCGGGCAGGAGGATATCCCCCTGGATCATGCCCGGACCCTGATGAAGGAGCGGATCATCGGCGTCTCCACCCACTCCTGGGACCAGATCCAGAAAGCCCTTTCCGGGGGGGCCGACTACATCGGGGTGGGGCCTGTTTTTGAAACCAGGACCAAAGAAGACCCGGAGCCGCGGGTGGGCCTGGAACTCCTTTCCAGGCTGGGAGGGCAATGCCCCGTTCCATACGTGGCCATCGGCGGCATAAAAGGGTCCAATATCAGATCTGTGGTGGCGGCAGGGTGTCACCGGGCCGCGGTGATCTCGGATATCTTGCTGGCCCCTGATATCGAGGCACATTGCAGGACGTTAAGGAGCATTCTGGCATGAATTCCGTGATGGAACAACCCTTTCCCAAGTCCAAGACCCTCACGGAGAAGTTGAAGCGCCTCCAGGCGGTGGTGAGCCCGGAGGATATACTGGCCATTGTGATTGACGCCGATCCCGACTCCATGGCCAGTGCACTGGCCTTGAAGCGGCTCTTTTGGCGAAAGGTAAGAAAGGCGCACATCTACTATATCAATCCCATTCAGAGGGCGGATAACCTGGCCTTTGTCAAGCTCCTGAGGATTGACCAGAAACATGTCCGCCGCATCAAACGTTCGCGGGTCACCAAATGGGCGATTTTGGATTCCCAGCCGGAGCATCACAAGGCGTCCATAACCGAGAACTTTGACATCATCATCGACCACCACCCCGTGTGTGCCACCTCAAAGGCCGGCTTCATGGAGATCAAGGAAGGCTACGGCGCCAATTCAACCATTATGACCGAATACCTGAGGGCCGCCAAGATCACCCCCTCCCCCAGGCTGGCCACGGCACTCTTTTACGGTATAAAGACGGACACGGACAATTTTGTCAGGGAGTCGCTGCCCAACGACATCAACGCCTTCCGGTACCTTTACCGGTTCACCAATGTGAATATGATCAAAAAGATCGAGTCCTCTGAAATGACCAAAAAGACCTTGGGCAGCCTTGAAGAGGCCATGAAGCGGCTGACCTTTATGAAAGATATTGCCTTCACCCATATGGGAGAGGTCAAGAACCCGGATATCCTGGTGATTATCGCCGATTTTTTCATGAAACTGGCCGAGGCGTCATGGAGCATCGTAGCGGGGATCTATGATGGAAAATTGGTGGTTATTCTAAGAAACGCGGGCTTTCGGGGTGACGCGGGAAAGGCGGCCCAGAAACTGTTCGGGCGTTGGGGCGGGTCTGCCGGAGGTCACAGGAACGCGGCCAGGGCCGAAGTCCCTATGGATGCCGTGTTGCGCGAGATGAAGGGCGAGATCGAGCTTGAGCCCTTTATCCTCAAAAGTCTCAAAGAATTGAAATAGGCCGAAGGCCTTCTTGGGGGTATCGGTGGCCGGTTTTCAGACCACAGTTGTAGACGGAAAGCTCATTGAAGAGGTCAATCACCTCATTAAGGAGGGGAACTCCCAGGCCCTGAAGGTGTTCATCGAAGAGATGAAGGGCGCCGACGTGGCGGATTTGATAGAACATCTGGACCGGGAGGGGCGCCTTTTTATCATCAACCTCCTCGAACCCGAGGGGGCCGGTGAGGTCCTCATAGAGGTTGAACCCCCGGTTCAGGGGCGTATCCTGGAGGACCTCGATATCCAGACCATCTCCGAGATCGTCCAGGAACTGGACTCGGACGATGCCGCAGACCTTGTGGGTGACCTGCCCGAGGAGCGGGCCAGGGAGATTATCGAGGCCGTAGAAGAAGGGGTCTCCGATGAACTGGAAAAGCTCCTCCCCTATCCGGAAGACACGGCCGGCGGGATCATGGGCCTTGAGTTCGTGGCTGTAAAGGCCGGGGCCACCGTGAGAGACGCCATTGAAACGGTCCGGGAGAAGAGCGAAGAGGTGGAAAACCTCTATTACCTTTGGGTGGTGGACGACGGCGACAGGCCTGTGGGGGTCATATCCTTGAAGGACCTCATCCTGGCGCCTCCCGAACGCAGGATCAGCGATGTCATGAAACGGGATGTCATTTACGTGGATGTCCACACGGACCAGGAAGAAGTGGTCCATTTGGTCAAGAAATACGACCTGGTGAATATCCCCGTGGTGGACGAGCAAAATCGCCTGGTGGGGCGGATCACCCATGACGATATCATTGATGTGATCGAAGAGGAGGTGGACGAGGACATCTCCTTCATGGCCGGCGTCATTGATCAGGAGATCACGGAGGAGTCGGCCTTTCGGATCTCCAGGGCCAGGTTGCCCTGGCTGGTGGCGGGGCTCCTGGGCGGTATCATCGCCGCCGTGGTGATCAACCAGTTCGAGGCCTCTCTGGAGAAGGTGATCGCCCTGACATTTTTTTTCCCGGTCATCATGGCTATGGGCGGGAACACGGGAACCCAGGCATCCACAGTGGTTGTGCGGGGCCTGGCCACAGGAGATATCGGGCTGGTGAACATCGGCAAGCGTCTCTGGGTGGAATTGCGTGTGGCCCTCATCAACGGGATCATATGCGGTATCCTCCTGGGGCTTGTGGTCGGGTTCTGGCTTTCTGATTACGGCCTGGGCCTGGTGGTGGCCCTGGCCCTTGTCTTGATTATTCTCAACTCCGGTTTTATCGGTTCCGCCGTGCCACTGGGACTCAAGAAACTGGACATTGACCCGGCCCTGGCTACTGGCCCCTTTGTCACCACCTCAAACGATATCTTGGGCCTGCTCATTTATCTCGGATTGGTGACCCTTTTTTTGAGGGCAGGCTACTAAACCCCATGCTTTCATGTAAATCTTCCCTTGAATCCTTTCGCTTTTTCTACTATAGTCTAGGCGAATTTGTCTCTCATGCGGTTTAGATGAGTTTGGATAAGCCTATTTTAGGGTGCCCAAAAGTTGTCAAGGGAGAGTCCAGAGTTGGTTCAACAAAATTTAGCAGGGTAGGAGGTTCTATATGAAAAGGTTCTTTTTGGTCTTGATCGCCGGGTTGTTTCTCTCTGGTTGCGGGACGTTGGCCCAGGAGTCGGAATTCTGGCAACACCCAACCATGTATAAGAATTGGGAGCACATGAAATTCAGTCTTTGGGGCTACCAAAACCCCAGCAAGGAGACTGCGAAAAAGTCCCAGGAACAGGGCTGGTGGGGAATTCCTGAATACGTGGATCCCGAGTAGGTTCGGAACCCCGTCCAAGACCTTGACCGAAGAGGGGTTGATTACGACCGTCCCGGGCCTCATGGCCCGGGCGGTTCCCGCAAAGGCACCACCCCCGTGTATACCGGCTTGTCCCTGTGCCCCATACCTGCCAAGTATTGTAGATGTCTTGTCTGTCCCCGCCTGCCGGGGAAAGGGGCCAAGACCGCGGAGCGCCGGGGATGAAGGACCGTCCAAAGAGGCGGGGTGTAATAGGAAAAATCCGGAAAGCGGGGTATCGACTGACCCGGCGCGATGAGTCCTGTTTAGAGGGATGGAGATCGTCTTGGGCCTTGCCCTGAATGGAGTGAACATGCGGGTTGGTGTGGGGTGGTGCAACGAGAAGGAAGCCCTGTCCTCAGGCAAGAAGGCGGCCCTGAGGGCCATAGAAAACGGCAATATTCAAAGGCCTGATCTGGTCTTTGCCTTCTGCTCGGGCCGTCATGACCACGGGGTGTTTCTTGACGGCCTGCGGTCTGTGGTGGGGCCTGAAATTCCCGTGGTCGGCGGGTCCGCCGTCGGTGTTATCACCAATGATTTCCTTTCTTACAGAGGCTGTCCTGCGGGGGTGGCCCTGATCCAGGCCAATGAGACCCGTTTCAGGGTCTCCGCCGTGGGGGATCTGGATAAGGATGCCAGGGCCGCAGGAAGGAGGCTGGTGGAAAGCCTGGGCGTGGACGAAGAGGACAAACTGCTGCTGGTTCTTTACGACTCCATTAAAATTCCCCAAAAATCCGGCTCACCCCCTGAACTCAATGCCTCGTCACCGCTCCTCGAAGGCATAGGAGAGGAAGGGTGGCCTGTCCCCGTCATCGGGGCGGGATTTGTGGGAGACTTTCAATTCAGACGGACCCGACAGTTTTGCGGGGCATACGTATCGGATCAGAGTGTGGTGGGGGTCATGGTGGGCGGAGGGTGCACGCCCTATTATCGCATCATGCACGGCTGCATGCCTTTGGACGGCCTTTATCATACCATCACGAGGATGGAGGATGACACCATTTATGAGGTGGACGGAAGCCCTGTGGTGGAAGCGATTGATGGTCTGTATGGGCACAAGGAGTGGCGGGAAGAGAAGCCGGTGAGTCTCTTGACAATCGGTATGAATCATGGAAAAAGGTTTGAAAGACCCAGAGAAGGACACTATGTCAACCGCCTGATTACGGGCGTTCTGCCCGGGGGACAGGGCATCCGCATTTTTGAACCGGACCTCGAAACAGGTCAAGAGATCCAGTTCATGCTGCGGGATTCATTGAGGATGCTGGAATCCACCAATACCAACTGTGCTGAGCTTTTGGCTCAAATCGAGGAAGAGGGCAGAAAGCCCCTTTTCGGGATGTATCTTGACTGTGCCGGCAGGACGGGGGAACAGTCCAACGTCCTTTTTGAAGAGGCCCTGGAAGTACAGCGGGCCCTCAACCGGCGGGATATACCCCTTATAGGCTTTTATTCGGGCGTTGAAATCGCCCCCCTCCTTGGAAGACCGAGGGGGCTGGACTGGACGGGCGTGCTTGTGGTCCTTGCCGGAGAAGGATCATGACGGAAGACTCCAACCGCTCCCACGAATATGCCCGATTGGAACGTCGTCTCAAGGAATGCGAAGCGGAGGTGCAGTACTATAAGGGAATTGCAGCGGTATCCGGAAAGAGGCACTTGCGGGAACTCGACCAGCTCTCAAGGCTTATTGCGGAACAAAGGCGGGCGGAGGCGGCCCTGCGTAAGAGCGAGGAGAAGTACCGGTCCATTCTTGAGAGCATGGAAGAAGGCTACTTTGAGGTCGACCTGGAAGGGAACATGGTTTTTTTCAATGATTCCGTGTGCCGGATCCTGGAATACTCCCGGGAGGAATTGGCGGGTATGAACAACCGCCGATATGCCTCTGCAGATACCTCCAAAAAGATGTTTCGCATCTTTAACGAGATTTACAGGACAGGGAACCCCGCCAAAATCACGGATTACGAGGTCATCACCAAGAAGGGGGACACAAAGATCCTTGAGCTTTCCACCTCGCTCATGAAGGGCGCGGGCAACGAGCCCACGGGATTCAGGGGGGTTGCCAGGGACGTGACCGAGCGAAGGCGCACAGAACAGGCCCTTGTGAGCGCCTCCAAAGAACTCGAACAGACCAAGGACATGCTGGTCCATTCTGAGAAACTGGCCGCCCTGGGCCGGGTCACGGCGGGTGTAGCCCATGAGATACTCAACCCCTTGAACATTATATCCATGAGACTTCAGTTGCTGGGGATGGCCAAAGACCTGCCGGAAGAAGCCCAGGCGGCCCTGAGGGTCTGCAGGGACCAAATGGGACGGATCCTTGAGATTACAAAAGATCTCGGTCAGTTCTCTCGAATCACCCAAAAACACTTCGTCCCAAGCGATTTGAACAAGATGGTCGAAGGGGTTCTGAACCTCTCTTCGCCTCATCTGAAGCAGGAGGGCATCAAGCCCCGTGTAGAGTATCGCCCTGACCTGCCCAGGGTCTCTATGGATATAGACAGGATGAATCAGGTCATCTTGAATGTCTTTTCAAATGCCACCGCGGCCATGAAGGGCCGGAAGACCAAGGAACTGCGTGTATCCACAGGGTTGAACCCTGATGGATCTGTGCGACTGGTTATCTCGGATACAGGCACGGGAATTGCGGAGGATGACCTGGGAAGCATTTTTGACCCCTTTTTTACGACCAAGGCCCCCGGGCAGGGGACGGGGCTGGGACTTTTCATCTCTTATAGTATTGTACAAGAGCATGGAGGGAAGATGTGGGCGGAAAACAACTCCCGGGGAGGGGCCTCGTTCTTTATTGAATTGCCGGGACCTGAGCGTTAAGCGGCGACGTGTCCTTTTATGACGAAAGCGAGGGCGCCATGGAACGAATCCTGGTGGTGGACGATGAAATAGAAATCTGCAATATCCTCAAGGAATTCTTCAGCCTCAAAGGCTACGAGGTGCACACCGCCCTTGATGGGCCCACCGCCGTCAACAAGGTAAGGGAGGTGAAGCCCCATATCATATTGCTCGATATCATCATGCCCGGGATGGGGGGGATCGAGACGCTCAAGGAGATCAAAAAGGTGGATCCCGAAGCCGGGGTGATTATGGTCACGGCGGTTGCAGATAACGAGGTGGCCAGAAAGACCTTGGAGCTTGGGGCCTATGACTATATTACCAAACCCATGGACCTGGATTATCTCGAGACCGTTGTGGCCGTAAAGATCCTGGATCTCTTGGGCTAGTTCCCGTCCGTTCGTGGGCTTTGTTTCATCATCCCCGGGCAAGGGGGGCAGGGCGAAACATGGAAAAGGCACGCAGCCATTATTGGCAAAGGCGACTGAAAAATATCAAAGAAGCCTTGGAGAAAAACGGCTTTGACGTCTACCTGGCGGACGATACGGCCCAAGCCAGAAGGGTGGTCGAGGAGGAGATCCTCCCCGGGGTAAATCCCGGGAGCGTCGCCTGGGGAGGCTCCATGACCTTTCTTTCTACAGGAATCTATGAGAGCATCAAGGAGAGAACCGACTGGGATGTGGTGGATACCTTTGAAAAGGGGCTCCGCGAAGAAGAAAAGCTGGACCGGAGGAGACGGGCGCTTTTTGTAGACCTCTTTATCACGGGAACCAACGCGGTCACCGAGAAAGGCCAGCTTGTCAACCTCGACATGTATGGTAACCGTGTTGCGGCCATTACCTTCGGTCCCCGGTATGTGTTGATCCTCTTAGGCCGCAACAAGTTGGTGGCGGATCTTGAAGGGGCCATGGCTCGGATCAAGGACTACGCCGCTCCTATTAACGCCATGCGTCTTGACAAGAAGACCCCTTGTGCTCAGACCTCCTTTTGTGAAGAGTGCACCAGTCCGGATCGGATCTGCAATACCTGGATCATCACCGAGAAGTCCTTCCCCCCGAAGCGGGTGAAGGTGGTATTGATCGACCAGGATCTGGGGATTTAAAAAAGCGGTGATGGGAGGCCCCCTTTATCCCCCAGGAACGGGCCGGCAGGTAAAGGTCATGAAGGATTACCGGAAATCAAGAGAGAATGCCTCGGCGTCGCCTGAAAGGATGATCGTCAAGGGGGAGGCCATTAGGGACTGGGAACAGGCCCAACAGGCTTTTGGCGAGAGTGAGGCGAGATACAGAAAGCTTTATGAACAGGCGAGAAAGGAAGAGCAACTCTATCGTTCCCTGATCCATTCCTCTGCCGACGCAATCGTCATATACGATATGGAGGGGAGGGCCAGGTACGTGAGCCCTTCCTTCAGCGAGGTCTTCGGGTGGAGCCTGGAAGAACTGGAGGGCCGTCAGATACCTTTTCTGCCCGGTTTTGAAAAAGACAGGACCATGGCCATTATCACGGATCTCATTGAAAACGGTACACCCTGTCGCGGTTTTGAGACAAGACGTTTTACAAAAGACGGCCGGCTTCTGGATATGAGTATCAGCGCCTCCCGATATGATGATCACCAGGGGAAGCCCGCGGGCATGCTTGTCATGCTTCGTGACATCTCGGAGCGCAAGCGGCTGGAAGCCCAGCTCAGAAAGGCCCAGAAGATGGAGGCCATCGGGACCCTGGCGGGCGGCGTTGCTCACGATTTCAACAATATCCTCCAGGTCATATCCGGGTATGTGGAGATTCTGTTGCTCAACAAGGGCAAAGAGGATCCGGATTCCGAAAAGCTGGGGGCCGTCGCCAGATCCGTGGACAAGGCAAGCGACCTTGTGAGGCAACTTCTCACCTTCAGCCGTGAGGTGGAAAGCGAGCTGGGGATGGTGGATCTCAACCAGGAGGTGAAGCAGGTCTCCGGAATGCTGGAGAGGGCCATCCCCAAGATGGTTCACATTGAACTGGCACTGAATCCGGATCTTGAGGCCGTGAGCGGGGATCCCGTGCAGATTCAGCAGATCATGATGAACCTGGCGGTTAATGCAAGGGACGCCATGCCTGAAGGGGGCACGCTGTCTTTCAGGACCGAAAAGGTCTTTTTGGACGACCGCTATTGCAGGATCCATCTGGGCGTCACCCCGGGCGAATACGCCCTGTTGACCATTTCGGACACCGGCCAAGGCATGGACGAGGAGGTGATGGAACACCTCTTTGAACCCTTTTTTACCACCAAGGACACGGGAGGGGGGACCGGACTCGGTCTGGCCACGGTTTACGGGATCGTAGAGAACCACGGA
>CAZNLL010000039.1:0-27680 GCA_964573885.1 uncultured Desulfobacteraceae bacterium
TAGTAAGGGTCTGTGGTCCCAAATATAATTCTCCGGTAATGTCAGAAATCGTCTCCACCATCGTGGCCAATTACAACTATTGGCTCTACATTGTGCTCATGATGATCGGTCTTTATGCCATGATTGCCAAAAACAATCTCATAAAGAAGCTGGTGGGTATGAATATCTTTCAAACGGCGATCATCCTCTTTTATGTCTCCATCGGGTGCAAACGGGGAGGCACCATCCCTATTATAGAGCACGCGCACGGCCCTGGTCATCATGTCATAGATAGTGCCCATTATGTGAACCCCCTTCCCCACGTGCTCATGCTCACCGCCATTGTCGTTTCAGTCTCAACTTTCGGTGTGGCCCTGGCCCTTGCTGTCAAGATATATCAGCAGTATAAGACCCTGGAAGAAGATGAAATAATCATGAGGCTGAGGGAGAAATGAGTGCCCATTGCCCCATCCTTGTCGTGGTCATCCCCCTCTTGTGCGCCTTTTTCATCAGCGGTGTAGGATGGATCAATAAACGGCTGTGTTTCCCCGCTGCCCTGGTGGGCCTCACCCTTTCAGCCGGCCTCTCGGTGGTTCTTTTGTTGCAAGTGCTTGATTCGGGCCCGCTTCAATACAAGCTGGGCGGGTGGGATCCCCCATGGGGAATTGCCTACGAAGTAGACCGCCTAAACGGGCTGGTCCTGGCCGTTGTCTCCGTGTTGGCCCTTGTCAACCTCATCGCGACCCATAGGAGCATTCAGGAAGAACTCCCGGACAGGGTTGGGGCCGTGTATACCCTTTATGTGCTCTTTGTCACCGGGCTTGCGGGCATCGTCATAACGGGTGATCTCTTCAACCTTTATGTCCTCCTTGAAGTAGCCTCGCTCACGAGTTATGCCCTCATCGCACTCGGAAAAGACCGCGCCCCCCTTTCGAGCCTCAACTACGTTTTCATGGGAACTATTGGGGCCTGTTTTTACCTTTTGGGCGTGGGCTATTTGTATATCATGACCGGGTCCCTGAATATGGACCACATTGCATCCCTGTTGCCGCCCCTTTATGATTCCAGCGCCATCCTGGCGGCCTTTATTTTTTGTATGGTAGGGGTGTGGATCAAAATGGCCTTTTTCCCTCTCCATATCTGGCTACCCAATGCATACACCTATGCCCCCTCCGCAGTGAGCAGCCTTATCGCCCCGCTTATGACCAAGGTCATGGCCTACGTCATGATCCGGCTTGTGGTTTCGGTCTTTTCAACCCAATTTGCCTTCGCCATGGTGGGTCTCACCAATCCCGTGGTATGGCTTTCGTCCCTGGCCATCATTATGGGGGCCTTTTTTGCCCTGACCCAAACGAACCTCAAGAAGATGTTCACCTACATTATCGTCTCGGAAATCGGTTATATGGTTGGGGGGGCCTGGCTGGGTAACAGGGCCGGCATGACCGGGGCGGTGCTTCACATTATGAACGATGCCATGATGACCCTGTGCCTGTTCTTGGCGGCAGGGAATATCTTTTACAGGAGCCGGGGGCTGGACTGGAGACATCTCCAAGGGCTGTTCAAAAAAATGCCTTTTACCATGGGCGCCTTTGTGGCAGGCGGGCTGAGCGTGATCGGAGTGCCTCCGACCTGCGGGTTCTTTAGCAAGTGGTACCTTTTGTCGGGGGCTGTGCAGGCGGGGCATTACGGTTTTATGGTCGCCCTCTTGGCAAGCAGCCTGATTAATGTGGTTCTCTTTTTCCGGGTCATAGAAATGGGGTATTATGGGCGTGCAGACCCATCTGTAAAGGAGGCGCCTGCAGACATGGTGACCCCCCTTCTGATTGTTTCTGCGGGTCTTGTGGCCGTGGGCCTTTACACCGGCCCTATTGTGACGCACGTGATTCAACCCTTTCTTCCTCCAGGGCTCGGATAAAAAGCAGTCATCAGTAATCAGTGATCAGTAATCAGTGATCAGTCATCAGTGATCAGTCATCAGTAATCAGTGATCAGTTAGCAGTGATCAGTTAGCAGTAATAAAAAGCGGTTGGTTTGCCGAGCGAGGAAGCAGGCATGGAAACGGTGATTTCCATAAGGCCGCTGCTGGCCGTTCTGGTCTCAATCTGCGTGATTCCCCTCCTGGTCCTCAGTCCAAGACCCAATGTGCGGGAAGGGTGGACCTTCGTGGCGGCCCTGGTCAAATTCGGTCTCATCCTGTCCATGCTGCCCTCTGTGCTGCAAGGCTCGGAGATCGTGTATACGGTGGTGGAGATCCTGCCCGGTGCGGCCGTCCAATTCAGGGTGGACGCCCTGGGAATGCTTTTCGCCCTGGTGGCCTCCTCCCTGTGGATTGTCACATCGGCCTATTCGGTTGGATATATGAGGGGGCTCAAAGAGCACAGCCAGACCAGGTACTTCTGCTTTTTTGCCTTGGCCCTTTCCGCCACCATAGGTGTGGCCTTTTCAGCCAATCTCCTGACCCTGTATCTTTTTTACGAGATGCTCTCTTTTACCACCTATCCCTTGGTGACCCATCATCAGGACGAGGAAGCAAAATCGTCGGGCCGTAAATATCTCTTTTATATCGTGGGCACATCCATTGGACTGGTGCTCCCGGCCATGGTCATATCCTATCATCTGGCGGGCACCTTGGAGTTCGCAAGACAGGGATTCCTGGCCGGGACCGGCTCCAGGACCCTGTTGGGACTGATCCTGGTATTTCTTGTCTTCGGGTTTGCAAAGGCGGCCATCATGCCCCTTCACGCGTGGCTCCCCGCAGCCATGGTAGCGCCTACGCCGGTGAGCGCCCTGCTCCATGCCGTAGCCGTGGTCAAGGTGGGGATATTCAGTATCCTGCGGGTTCTCACCGGCGTTTTCGGAACCCATCTCCTCGGATCTCTGGGGTTCTCCCCCTTTCTGCTTTTTATTGCTTCCTTTACCGTCCTGGCAGGCTCCTTTGTGGCCCTTTCCCAGGACAACCTCAAGCGGCTTCTGGCCTTTTCCACTATCGCCCAGTTGTCTTATATTGTGCTGGGGGCGGCCCTCCTATCGCCGAAAGGGATGACGGGAGGTATGATCCACATTGCCATGCATGCCTTTGGCAAGATCACCCTCTTTTTTTGTGCCGGGGCCATCTTTGTGGCTACGGGCAAGAAAAACATCAGCGAAATGGTAGGCATCGGCAGGCGGATGCCGGTGACCATGGCGGCCTTTTTTGTGGCCTCCCTGAGCATTATCGGCCTTCCCCCGTGCGGTGGGTTCCTGAGCAAATGGTACCTGGTCCTGGGTTCCTTGGAGGCCCATCAGAGGGCCGTGCTGTTTGTTTTGCTGGCCAGCTCCCTCTTAAACGCCGCATACTTCATGCCCATCGTGTATAAGGCCTTCTTTTCCGCCCCTCATGAGGCGGCCTTTGCCGAAAAGGTCCATGAAGCCCCGGTCATGTGTGTGGCGCCCCTGGTGGTGACCGCCCTGGTTTCCGTGATTCTTTTCTTTTACCCGGAGCCCTTTTTCAGGCTTGCCACTATGGCCGTCCAAGGCATAACCGGAGTGAATCCATGACAGAAGAGAGAGAAGAAAGAATGGAACTGGGCCATGAGCCGGTTCCCGGATACCGAAAGGCCTTTTTTATCGCCATTTCAGTAGGGGGGATCTATTTGGGAATCATCCTTTTAAAGACCCTTTTCTGAACAATAAAGAGTCAGGCCAAAGAAAAGATTTCGCCGCCCTTCTCGGGTGGCATAGGGCGGATTCTTGTAAGGAGTTGGACATGGAGACCCAAGAGAGCAAACAAGGGCACGGCACAGGGCATAGGGACACCAAAGGCTATCTCTTTGACAACCCCAAGAACGTCAAAAGACTCCTGGGGGGGTTTTACCTCTCCCTTCTGGTCCTTCTTGCGGCGGAACTCTTTCTCCACAAACGCCCCCACTTTGCCTGGGAGGCGTGGCCGGAGTTTTATGCGGTCTACGGGTTTGTGGCCTGTGTGGTCCTTGTCCTGGCCGCGAAATATATTTTGAGACCCTTGGTAAAAAGGCGCGAGGACTATTATGATTGAGGGGGCTCCACCGGCGGTGGTTTTCATTCTTGCGGCCCTGGCAGTGCCGTTTTTAAAGGGAAAAGGGCGGGGCATATACCTCCTGGCCATTCCCGTCATCGCCTTTATCGGTCTTTTTCATGCGGGTGAGGGCACCCACTGGGTGGTGCGTTTTCTGGACTACGAGCTCATCTTCGGCCGGATGGACAGGCTCAGCCTCATTTTTGGGTATATCTTCCTCCTCATATCTTTCCTGGCCACCCTCTATGCCCTTCACGTCAAGGACTCCCTGCAGCACATGGCGGGACTGGTTTACGCGGGCAGCGCCTTGGGGGTGGTGTTTGCCGGGGACATCTTTACCCTGTTCCTTTTCTGGGAGATGCTCACCGTCGCCTCGGTGTTCCTCATATGGTCCCGGAGGACAAAGGCCTCTCTGGGGGCCGGTTTCCGCTATTTTTTGGTCCATGCCGCCGGGGGCCTGTGCCTGCTCGCCGGCATCGTGATTCATGTGAATCAGACCGGATCCACAGCTTTCGGATATATAGGCTTAAACGGGCTGGGTACCTATCTTATATTCTTTGGCTTCGGCCTAAATTGTGCGTGGCCCCTCCTGCACCCCTGGCTGACCGATGCCTACCCGGAAGCGACCATCTCAGGAGCCGTTTTTTTGAGTGCCTTTACAACCAAGACGGCGGTTTACGCCCTGGCCAGGGCCTTTCCCGGTACAGAGGCCCTCATCTGGATCGGGGCCATTATGACCGGATTTCCCATTTTTTACGCCGTCATCGAAAATGACCTCAGACGGGTGCTCTCCTACAGCCTTATCAACCAGGTAGGCTTTATGGTCTGCGGCATTGGAATCGGGACCCATCTGGCCATAAACGGCGCGGTGGCCCACGCATTCAATGATATACTCTTCAAGGCCCTGCTCTTTATGTCCATGGGTGCGGTCATATACCGTACAGGAAAAATCAACGGTACGGACCTGGGTGGTCTTTACCGCACCATGCCCCTGACCTGTATATTTTGTATGGTGGGGGCGGCGTCCATCTCCGCCTTTCCCCTTTTCAGCGGGTTTGTGAGCAAATCCATGGTCATGGAGGCGGCTGCCAAAGGGCACATGAAGGCCGTCTGGTTTCTTCTCCTCTTTGCTTCGGCAGGGGTCTTCCATCATGCGGGCATCAAGATCCCCTATTTTGCATTTTTTTCACATGATTCCGGAATGCGACCCAAGGAGGCCCCCTTCCATATGCTCCTGGCAATGGGAATAGCGGCCTTGCTGTGTGTTTTTATCGGATCTTTTCCCGGCCCCCTTTACAGTCTCTTGCCTTATCCCGTGGACTATGTCCCCTACACCGCCCCCCATGTTTTGGGTCAGACGCAGCTCCTCTTTTTTTCCGCCCTCGCCTTTACCCTGCTTATCCTCTCCGGGATTTACCCGGCCGAGATAAGAAGTGTAAACCTGGATGCAGATTGGTTTTACCGAAAAGGGGGACGGCTTTTCTACTCCATCATGGATCGCAGCCTTAACGGAATAAACAGGGCCTGCGAACAGGTATTTGTCAACGGCCTTGCAGGATCTGTGGCAAGGTTTTCAAGGGACGGCCCGGCCCGGGTGACCCTGTTCAGCCTCATCACTATCTGGCTTTTGAGGGGGGTCAAGGGAACAAGGCTGGAGATAAGAAAGACAAATCTGTATAATGACATATTAAAGGGGACTCTCCCCGTAGGGCTTGGCGCGGGGGCGGCCGCAGTCTTTATTCTCCTGGTCTTTATGCTGACCTAAATCCCGGTGTGGAGGCCCCCTCTTTCGGGATTGAAAGACCCCTGATGGGCGTGAACAGGTTGGACAAGGTGGGTTTATGGTTTCTTTTGTAGATTTAAAAAAAATAAACATACTAAAGGAGTTGGGAGAGCCCATGCTGGGGAAAATGCTCCCTTTTACCCGGGTACACCTTTTTGGAGCGGGTGCGAATATCTTCAGACAGGGACAAAAGGCAGACAGGTTCTATATGTTGCTGAAAGGAAAGGTCCTTTTAGAAGTAGAGGCCTCCGAGTCCATCAGCATCTCCCTGGGTGCCATAAAGGCCTCCTATTCCTTTGGCTGGTCGGCCCTTGTGCCTGGTTCGCAGTATACCTCCTCCGCGACATGTACAGAGCCTTGCGAAGTGCTTGCTATTTCAGGGGATACCTTCTTGGAGATCCTCGAACAGGATCACTCCATGGGCTTCCGGGTGATGGAAGGGGTGGTCAGCATCCTGAAGAGGCGTTTGGAACGGCGAACAAGCCAATTCTTAAAGACCTTGCGGGCCCTGCCCGATATTAAGGATCTTTTTGTGGAGGACCAGGATACATGAGGTGTCTTTTAAAGACCACGGGGGGAGATGTCCTGGAGGGGCATGGGCCGGGGCCTTTGATATCCGAAAAGATACGCATTTTTAGATAGATATGTAAATAGGATTTTGCTTGACAAGAGACAGATAGGTACAGGAAACTTCTGGGAGACGTCGTGTTACGCGTCCGGTTCCACAAAGTCTTAAAGGGAGAAGGGCATGGAGGAAAGGGAGGAAAAAGGGGTCTCAACTGCTCAAGAGGCCGGGCTCTCAAGAACCCCGGCCGTTTTAGACACGGAGTATTTCGCGAAAATATTTATCAATTCGCCCATCGGGATTTATATCGCCCAAGATGGAAAATTCCGCTTTGTTAATCCAGAGTTCCAGAGGATCTCAGGATACAAAGAAGAGGAATTGCTGGGTAAGCCCACAAGCATGATTGTCATGCCTGAGGACTGGGATGCGGTCAGGCAAAATGCCGTGAAGATGGTGAAAGGAGAAGCGCTTTCCCCTTACGTGTACCGGGCGGTGGACAAGCAAGGGGACATCCTGTGGATTATCGAGACGGTGACCTCCATCTCATATGGGGGAACAAGGGCCACGTTGGGTTATTTTATGGACAACACCGAAGGTGAGCGTGCCAAGGAGGCCTTGAGCCTTTCAGAAGAGAAATTCCACAAGGCCTTCCGGTCCAGTCCCGACTGGTTTGTGATCAGCACCTTGGAAGACGGCTTTTACATTGATGTGAATGAAGCCTTTTTACGGACTACAGGCTATCGCCGGGAGGAGGTCCTCGGTCGCGCCTCACATGACCTGGGTATCTGGGCGGACCCTGATCAGAGGACCCAAATGATAAAAACGCTCCGCGAGCGCGGGGAGGTCAGGAATCTGGAAGCCCGGTTCCGCATGAAATCCGGTGAGATCCGTCATGTGCTCTGGTCGGCAGAGGTTATTGAATACGGCGATGAGGTCTGTCTTTTGGCGGTGACCAGGGATATCACCTCCCGGAAGCAGGCCGAAAAAGAGCGGTTACAAAAGGAGAAGTTGGAAGGCGTCCTTGAGGTGGCCGGCGCGGCCTGTCACGAACTGAACCAACCGCTTCAATACCTCTTCCTCCTCCTGAATGAGGTTTTAGGGGAAATCCCCAAAAGTGAGGCTGTCAAGGAAATGAAAGCCCAGCTTGAGCGGATAAAGGGCATTACCCGCAAATTGGAGAGTATTACCACCTACGAGACCAGGGATTACATCCAGGGATCCAAGATTATCGATATTGATAAGGCCTCAAAAAAGGCCTAATTTAATGGGCAGGATTTTTTTCCGTGGGAAATGCCTTGACTATCCTCAGGAAAGGTGATGGTATTTCCCGCAAAGGGCAAAAGAAACCCTGTGGATTCCGGAAAGCGGAAGTAAAATAGACTGCCATGGGGACCTTGACGTGAAAGAGTGGGGCCCCACTTTCAAATATCTTAGAACTGATATGATCTTTCCTCGTAAACTCCCTCCTCCAGGACCTCTGGCCTTGAAGGGCTATGAGATCTGTCCGGCAGAGCCCTGACATGGATCAAACCAGGCACAAAGCTGACGGTTATTACCACTCCCTGGCCAGGAATATGATCCTGGCCGTCCTTATCGTCTCCATTACCCCTATGCTCCTCGTGAGCGCCACCATCCTCTACCAGTTCCACCAGTCCTATCAAGCAAAGGTCTATGCCCACCTGGAAGAACTGGTGGAAAAGCACAGGCAGAACATCGACAATTTCCTGAAAGAGAAGCTGGCCGACATCCAGGCCCTGGCAAAGACCTTTAGTTACGAAGAGCTCAGTGATGAATCCTTCCTCAGGGACCGCCTGGAGGTGCTTCAGGAAGAGTACGGCGCCGTCTTTGTGGACCTGGGTGTGGTGAACGCCCGGGGGGTGCAAATGGCTTATGCGGGACCTTTTAAACTGGGCAAGGCCCTTTATTCCGAGGCCGAGTGGTTCCGGGAGGTCATGAAGCGGGACTATTATATCAGCGATGTCTTTCTCGGACTCCGGGGTCTGCCCCATTTTATCCTGGCCGTGAGACAGAACTGGGGGGGCGAGCCCTGGATATTGCGCTCCACCATTGACTTCGTGGCCTTCACCAAACTGGTGGAGAACATCCGCATCGGAGAGACGGGCATCGCCTATATCCTCAATAGAAGGGGAGAATTCCAAACAAAGACCGTCCTGGATGCCTTGCCGTCCAAAGGCCCCTGCAGTGACTTTGTGGAAACCGGAAAGCCCTTTACCGAAGAGGATGTTTGCGTCTCGGTCCGGGGTGATGGAATGGGCAGCAAGAACCTTTACGTGGGGGCGGCTCTGAAGGGCGGTGATTGGCTCCTCATGTATCGGCAGCGGGCCTCGGACGCCTTTTCCGATTTTCAAAGGACCCTGAAGGTGACCCTGGTGATCATCCTCCTGGGCAGTCTGGGCATCGCGTCCATGGCCGTTTTGGTGTCCAAACGGATGGTGAACCGCATCGCCGAGGTGGACAGTGAAAAGCAGTTGATGAACGAACAGATCGTGGAGACGGGCAAGCTGGCCTCTGTGGGGGAACTGGCCGCGGGCATCGCCCACGAGATCAACAACCCTGTGGCCATCATGGTGGAGGAAGCGGGGTGGATAGAAGACCTCCTGGAGGAGGAGGAATTTAAGGAGAGTGAGAACCTGCAGGAATTCGCCCGGGCCTTGAAGCAGATCCGGACCCAGGGCAAGCGGTGCAAGGAGATCACCCACAAGCTTCTGAGCTTTGCCCGGAAGACGGATTCCCGGGTGGAGGAGGTCCGGCCCAAGGAACTCATCGAGGAGATTGTGGCCCTTTCCGGGCAGCGGGCCAAATACAGCAACGTGAAAATCACCACCACCCTTCAAAAGGGGTTGCCGGCCCTTCATGTGTCCCAGTCGGAGCTCCAGCAGGTGTTTTTGAACCTGATCAACAACGCCCTGGACGCCATGGAGAAGAAGGGGGGCGTGATTGACATCCGGGGCTATCTGGTGGGGCCTTATGCGGTCTTTGAGGTGGCGGACACGGGCCCGGGGATCCCTCAGGCCAATCTGGCCCGCATATTTGATCCCTTTTTTACCACCAAGCCGGTGGGAAAGGGGACGGGCCTGGGCCTGTCCATTTGTTACGGGATCGTAAAGAAACTGGGAGGGGATATCGAGGTGGAGAGTGTCATGGATGCGGGCACCACCTTTCGGGTTAAAATCCCCCTGGAAGGCGACAAAGGGGAAGGGGAGGCGTCAGGCCCCTTTGCCCGGACTGAAGCCAAGCAGGGGGCAAGATGATGAATCTCTATTATAGGGAGATGGTCTCCCACGGTGGCAGGGGGTAGACAGTGCCTGGTGACAGGGATGTGCAGGAAAGCCCGCCCGATCAAGACAAAATCAAGCTCCTCTTGGTGGATGATGAAGAGGGCTATGTGAATGTCCTGGCCAATAGAATGGGCAAGAGGAATATGGTGGTCACAAAGGCCTTCAGCGGCACTGAGGGAATCCAGGCTTTGCGGGGTCGGGATTTTGATGTGGCGGTGCTGGATCTCAAGATGGAGGATATGGACGGAATAGAAGTGTTGAAGATCTTCAAGAAAATGGATCCAAAGATGCCCGTGATTATGCTCACCGGCCATGGGTCCGAGCAGGCGGCCCGGGAGGGCATCAAATACGGGGCCTTCGATTATCTCACAAAACCGTGCGAATTTGAGGAGCTCGTGGAAAAGATCAAGGAAGCCGCCCATGAGAGAGGTGAGTGAGATGGATTCCTTTAAGGTCCTTTTCGTGGATGATGAGGCGGAGTTTCTCGAGACCCTGCTGAAGCGGATGAAGAAGCGGGAGCTCGATGTGTCCGGGGTGAAAAGCGGGGAGGAGGCCCTGGCATGGCTGGAGAAGAACCCGGTGGATGTGGTGGCCCTGGACGTGAGGATGCCGGGCATGGACGGCATACAGACCCTGAGGGAAATCAAGGGCCGACACCCCCTGGTGGAGGTCGTGCTGCTTACAGGCCACGCCAGTGTTGAAGTGGCGCTCCAAGGCATGGAAATCGGAGCCTTTGACTACCTCATGAAACCCGTGGATATTGACGAGCTCTTATACAAACTCCAGGATGCATACAAAAGCAAATACCTTAGGGAAAAGAAGATCAAACACAAGGAAGAGGAGGTGATAGGAGTAAAATAGTAAGGGCAAAAACGGATTGAATCAGGGGCCAAAATTTTGCACGGAGGCACGCGAGGAAAATGAACTTCGTGAGACAGTGGGGCAAGTTTTTGATGCTGGCATCCAGGGCCCACGCCAAGTGGGAGCTGGATGTTTCGCGGACTATTCTTGGTGATCGAAAGAGGCTGATCATTCTCGGTTTGTTTACGGCCCCCGTCCTTTTGGGGAGCATCGCCTTCGCCGACCAGATCGGCGGGGCCTTACCTGAACTCCTGGGAGGCAAAAAGGCTTACAGCCCCGCCTTCTACGGAACGGGTATCTTCATTGTTTCCATTCTCATCGGTCTGGGTGCGGGGCTTATCACAGGGTGCATCGGCGCGGGCGGTGGGTTTGTGATCGCACCGGCCCTGATGAGCGCCGGTATCAAGGGGATCCTGGCCGTAGGGACGGATCTTTTTCATATCTTTGCCAAGGCCATCATGGGCAGTGTCATCCACCGGAAGCTGGGGAACGTGTCCGTGGCCTTGGCCGTGGTCTTCCTGATCGGGGCGATTGTCGGGGCCACCCTGGGGGGCGTGATCAACCGGGTGCTCTATGAAATCAACCCCGTGTTGAGCGACGCCTTTATTACCACCATCTATTCCCTCATGCTGGGGTTCCTCGGCATCTATGCCATGACCGACTTTCTCAGGGCAAGGAAGCGCGGGAAGCTGGCCGAGTTTCACGGCCAGGGGGAAGGGGCCCACGGAGGCAAAGACGAAGGGGCGGAAATGGGCAATCTGCCCATGAAAATCCAGGCCATGAAGATCCCCCCCATGATCAAGTTTGATTACGATTTCACCCCTGGAGGACGCAGCATTTCGTGGCTTTTCCTGGTGCTCAGCGGCGCCCTGGTGGGGCTTGCCGCCGGGATCATGGGGGTGGGGGGGGGATTTCTCACTTTTCCCATATTTGTGTACCTCCTCGGTGTTTCTTCCATGACCACCGTGGGGACCGATATATTCCAGATCATCTTCACCGCCGGGTATGCCGGTATAAGCCAGTACGCCATTTTCGGGTTTATCTTCTACACCCTGGCCATGGGCATGCTCCTGGGCTCCCTGGTGGGCATTCAGGTGGGGGCCATGGTCACCAAAGTGGTCAAGGGCATTACCATTCGGGGCTTTTATGCCATGGCGGTGCTGGCGGGTTTTGTGAACCGGATCTTTGCCCTTCCCGCCAAATTGGGTGAGATGGGGCTCATCCCCATTTCCAAGCAAATCGGGGCCGTTTTGGAGAGTATCGGGGTGTGGGCCTTCTTTATTGTCATCGCCGGCTTCGGGATTTGGGTGATCGGGACCTTTCTGGGCAACCTGGGCGTTTTGAAGGGAGAGGAGGGGCGGCTATGATTGCACACAAGAAGGAATTCTATGGTGGAACCGGGTTACTCGCGGTCTTTATAGTCGTTCTCATTATTATTTTCTTACCCGTCTTCAAAGGCCAGAACGGCCTTGAGTATCTGGACAGCCTCTATAATTCCATTTCCAAGGCCTCCGCCTATTATATCCCCAATGTGAAAGAGGAATGCGCCGGGGTCACGGGGACAACCGTGTCCGTCTCCTTGACCATGGCAGACCCTGAGCAGGCCAAAGAGACGGCTTTGCTGTTCCTGAAAGGCGGTGCCGCGGCCGAGGTGTCTGGAGAAAAGCTGAATGTTACCGGTGACTTGGGGAAAATTCTTGCAGCCTGCCTGGACGATGCCGACCTCATGTATCACAATAAGGGGGAAGCCCTCTCCCAAAAATACGGTTACAATGAGAGACGGGTCCTCTTTAATTGGTGGTCGGCCTGTATGGCCATGGACAAGGCGTTAAAGAAGCAGAAAAAGTTTGAAGAGGCCAAGAAGGTTTCCGTGGTGGTCAAAAAGGGGGTGGAGACCTCTTACAACTATTACGGCATAGAACCCCAAAAGATCTCGGAGAAGTTCGGCATTGTGGCCTTTTCACTGCTTTTCTACGTGGTATATACCCTCTGGTACGGGTTTGCCATTATGTTTATGTTCGAGGGATGGGGGATGAGATTGGAGCACTGATGGTTGTAACCCGGGTGAGTGGGCATGGGCACCCGGTTTGATACCCCCACCGAGCAGGGGGGCTCTATTCTCAAAACAAGGCTAAAGGCAAATCGATTTCTTGGATGCCTTTAGCCTTTGTTTCAGGACACCCTTATGGTTCCGCTGGGAAATCTTTTAGGGTTTTTTTCAAAGAGGCGCAAGAAAGAGACCTATAATGTGGAGGAGCTCCGCTTGGCCTTTAAGGCCCGGTATCACCGGTTCAAGCTCCTCTTGAACGCCAATAACCGGGCCCTGGAGGTCATGGCGACCATGGAAGAGGCCCTGAGAGGCACCCAGCCCTTTGGGATGACCTTTGTGCTGTCCCATTGCACCAGGGTTTCGGCCAATGTCTGGCAGGTGGTCAGACATTTGAATGACCTGGCCCCCGGAAAATATGAGGCCCTCTTCGATCGATTCAAGGAAATCCAGAAAAAGATCAATCCCTTTATCCAACACCGCCGTCTTTCCAGGGAAGGCCCCCTGGTCCTGCCTCTCGAGGCCGTGGACCGGAATATGGCCGACCTGGTGGGCAGTAAAATGGCCAACCTGGGTGAAATCAAGAACCGGATTCAACTAAGGGTCTCGAAGGGATTTGTGATCACGGCCCGAGGGTATCAGCGGTTCATGGAACACAACGACCTCCAGGCCGAGATTGACCGTCGTATCCAAGCCGCGGATATAGAGGGGCCAGAAGCGCTTTACGGCCTGAGTGCGGACATCCAACAGTTGATCATCCGGTCTCCCCTTCCCCAAGACCTTGAGAAGGCGGTTTTGGACCGCTACCGGGCCTTGGAAGCGGAGGAGGGTGAGGGAACCACCGTGGCTGTGCGCAGCAGCGCCCTGGGAGAGGACATGGCCGGGACCTCCTTTGCCGGCCAGTACCGTTCCGCCCTTAATGTGAGCCGGGAGAATATTTTGGAGGCCTACAAAGAGGTCCTGGCCAGCAAGTACAGCGTACCGGCCATGACCTATCGCCTTAACAGGGGAATCCGGGATGAAGACGTCGCCATATGCGCAGGCTGTACGAGCATGGTGGATGCCGTCTCAGGGGGTGTGGTCTATTCCAGGAACCCTGTGGACATCCGGGACGACTCCATTGTGGTCAGTTCGGTATGGGGACTTCCCAAGTCAGTGGTGGAGGGAAGCGTGGCCACGGACCTCTTCATCATTTCCCGGGGTGAACCCTTGGCCGTGCGGAGGAAGGAGATCCCTGTCAAGGAAGAGGAATTCGTGTGTTATCCCCAGGAGGGGGTATGCCGGATGGAAATGGATGAGGATAAGGGGGGTCTTCCGTCCTTGAGTGAGGAACAGGTCCTGGAACTGGCCCGTATGGCGGTCAAGCTGGAGAAGTACTACGGCGCCCCCCAGGATATTGAGTGGGCCACCGAGCAGGATGGTTCCATCGTCGTCCTCCAGTGCCGGCCTTTACAGCAGATGGAGCGCTATCATGCCCTGGGATCTGAAGCAAGGGATGATTCGGTGATCCTCAAAGGGGGATTTACGGCCAGCCCGGGCGCCGGGGTGGGAGAGGTTTTTTTCGTGAAAAAGGATATGGACGCCCTCCGGTTCCCGCAAGGAGGTGTGCTGGTCACGGCCCAGGCCCTGCCCCGTTGGGCCACCCTTTTGAGCCGCACCGCGGCGGTGGTCTCGGAGAAGGGAAGCGTGGCCGGACACCTTGCCAATGTGGCGAGGGAATTCGGCGTCCCCGCCCTCTTTGGCGTGGCAGGGGCCGTGGAAAGGCTTAGGAAGGGCCAACTTGTCACCGTGGATGCCGACGGCCTCAGGGTTTACGAGGGCCGGGTGGAGGCCGTGCTGGAGGGGCAAGAGGAGGGGCCTAAAAATCTGATGGAGGGAAGCCCGGTCTTTGAGGCCCTCAAAGGGGCCGGCGCCCATATCATCCCCCTGTATCTGTTGGACCCCGATTCCCCCCATTTCAGGCCCAAGAACTGCCGGACCTTTCATGACATCACCCGGTTCTGTCACGAAAAGGCGGTGTATGAGATGTTCCGTTTTGGAGAGGAACATCGCTTTCCCGAGGCCAAAAGCAAGCGACTGGTATGTGATGTGCCCATGCAGTTTTGGGTCATCAACCTGGACGACGGCTTCAGAGAGGAGGTGGAGGGCCGCCATGTGACCCTGGATAACATTGTTTCAATCCCTATGAGGGCCCTCTGGGAAGGTATGACGGCCGTTCCGTGGGGAGGTCCGCCGCCCGTGGATGCCAAGGGGTTTATGTCCATCCTGGTGGAGGCCAGCTCAAATCCGGCCCTGGACCCCTCGCTCCGTTCCTCTTTTTCGGTGCGCAACTACTTTATGATCTCCAAGCACTTTTGCAGCCTCCAATCCCGGTTCGGCTTCCACTTCTGCACAGTGGAGGCCCTGGTCGGGAAAAGGGACATGGAAAACTATATCAGCTTCCAGTTCAAGGGGGGAGCGGCCAACCTGGAAAGGAGGGTCATACGGGCCCATTTTGTGGCGGAGATCTTGGAAGGATACGGTTTTCAAACCCGGGTCAAGGAAGACGGCTCCTTTGCCCGGCTGGAGGGGTATGACCAGGCCTTTATGGTCCACCGGCTCAGGGTCCTGGGCCATTTGCTGACCCATACGCGGCAACTGGACATGGTCATGAACAACAGGGCCTCTGTCAAACACCACAGGGACAAGATGATGGCGGACCTCCAGGGTTTTATTCGAAGGGAGTGAGAACCCCCCCGGTGTTCCTTTGAAGATACGGAATCTGGCCCGCAACCCGGGGTGTTTACCACCAGGTGATGATTTTATGGTGATCAAAAACCGCGGCAAGGAGTTGCTCGTAATCCACTTCACTCTCATAGAGGGGAAAAAGGGTGGCATCCTGCCCCTGAGAGAGGATTTCTATCAAGGCCTTGGTCACATCATCCGGCGCTGATTTCAGAATATGAAGTAATTTCATCCTTCAGCCCCCAAAGGGCACAATAAGATCCATTTCCTTGAGCTTGTTGCCTATTTCCTCGACGCTCATATACTGGAATCCATGTTTGTCCTCGTTTACCCGGTTATTGGAGAAGTATTGGCACTCCATGTCCTGGAACCACTCCAGATTCTCCTTGATGGCATCCGTCATGTCTGCTTCCACATCCAGGACAAACAGGTACCCATAGAAATTCTCTACCCCCAGGCCCAGAGTCGTACGGGTGCCTTCCCACAGATCTTCTGCACTTCGTATCAAAAAGGCTACGTGCTTGATACCTTCCATGTTATCCCCTAGAAGGACACATATCGTTCACATTCCTCGATCAAGTCAGCATGCCGGGCCTGGGTGGCAAAGTCCTTTTCGGCCATGCCCGGCACCGGGGGTTTGAGTCCGTGACTTTCAAAGGCCATCTTGCACAGAGACACCTTAGCCAAGCCTTGGAGCCCTTTAAATCGGGGGTCCTGAGTGAGCAGGGTGCCTGAATGGGTCAGGAATATCATTACTTCCACATTCCCCGCCTTTTCAGCGGCTCTACATAGGCCTATGACTTTATCCAGGTTTTTGTCGGAGCTTACAAATACGCCCAGCCTTCTGGTCACACCCGTCTCCTTGCAGGACAGGTTGGTTTTATGTCCGGCCTCACCATTGCTAGGTTTTGACCACAAAGAGGTTCGTTTCCTCGTTCCAGCTGGCAGCCAGGTAATACACGGCAAAGACAAGAACAAGGAGAACCAGGGTCCATTTGTAGGTTAAGTAATGGGGCAGGAAAACCCTGTGCCCGGCCAGGGCCGTGAGCCCGTCAGAAACATTCATCAGGGCCTTAAAAAGGGACATGGAAAGGGCAAAAAAGACCACGGCCACCATGAGCTTGACCTGTCCTTCCCCAGCCCTCCATACAGACCCGCTCCCACACCCACCGGCCAATGACATCCCAAACCCGAAAGAGATGCCCCCCACCAAGGCTCCAAACCAGAAGGCCGGGGGCACGTAGACCATTTCCCCTCTGGCCCCGGTCCATTTAAGGGCTGCAAAGCCAATCACACTGATGATGATGCTCACACACATGGCTCTGGCCATGTTCCCCGCACCGGTCATGAAAGGGTCCCTGAAGGCCCTCACAAAACAGAACCGCGTCCTTTGGATGATGATCCCGAAGCCGATGCCGCACAAGAGCAGCCCTCCCGCCTGGGTATAGGCCTCTTGCGCATAAACCCACGCAGCCGCCAAGGCACCCAAAAATAGGATAACGCCTATGTAGGGCTCCAGGGTCAGCCAGTGGAAGCCGGGCTCCCGGCCCTTTTCTGCGGGGGCGCTTGCGGATTGAGGGGGCAAGTGTTCTCCCTCCCAGGACATATATCGAAGACCCAAATAGGCCCCGATCAAGAGACCCACCATCATGGCCAGGCCGCTGAAGGAGAGGGCGCTGACCGCGGAATAAAATCCGCCCACGTTACATCCCCCGGCCATGGCCGCGCCCACACCCATGAGAGAGCCCCCTACAACCCCTTTGAGCAGTTCCAGGGGGGAGGCCATGCGGAGAACGAATTGCTTTGAAAGGAGAGACGATCCCAGGGCGCCCCACAACAACCCCAGGGTCAAGACGGAACTGGAAGTTACAAGGGGAGATGAGGGCCTATTGCTGTAAGCACCCACAAGGGCGAAAAACCAGTCCCCCCAATTCCCAAGCCCCCTGGCGACACCCCACGGCCTGCCCCAGGCAAAGGTGATCACACTCATGATCCCGATCAACAAGCCTCCGAGCCACAGGGGCCAGTTCTGAAAGAAGACGGCCCTGTATCCGCGCCTCACAAGTCCGAGCAGCACGCTGCCTTGGTTCATGCTATTCTTTCTCCATAAGCCTAACAGCCCTCATCGTCAACGATGATAAACTTCTCCTTTTTAGGCGCCGGTGCAGGAGATGGGGAAGACGATGATTCAGGGGTGATAAGGTCTGTGTCCTTTTCAACCCTTTTTGCCAATCCAAAAATCACCGCCATATCGTAATGTTTCCAGGCTTCATCAGAAGTAGGGTCCGCCTGGAGGGCCTTACGAAAGAATTCCTTGGCATCCAGGTATTTCCCCCGGGAATAGGCCTGCTTTCCATACCTGAGCATTTCCGCGGACAAGGCCTTGTCAGGGGCCATTGATTTGGGCTCTTCGGCCAAGATACTGCAGGGAAGGAAAAAGATAAGGAGTACAAGAAGGGGTGCTGAGAGAAGTCTCTTCATAAGGAACTCCTTTCAAGAAAAGGTTTGTGACTAAGGGGCTTCTCTTTTAATAAACTAAATCTAAAATGCCCCAAGGTGTTTTTGGTGTCAAGACATAAGTGCGACTGATTCAGGGAGCGGCTCAGGCGATCCAAGCGGCCGCATAGGCCTTTGTATCTTTATTTTCACATGAAAGGGTGCTACCCTTGTATTGCATTAATACCGACGCATTGTTTGGTGATCTAAAAAAGGTCCGGATATTGTTTCGGGGAAATAAAAGTTGGTTTCCCGGGTTTTTGGGGAGAGGGGGAGACACGTCATGAAAGAAGAAGGGAGAGAAGGCCTCATCACTCTCCTCGAGGCCATGGAGGACGGCATTTTCCTGATCAGGGATGATTACACCATAGAGTATATGAATAAGCCCATGTTAAGGGATTTCGGCCAGGGTGTGGGAGAGAAATGCTACAAGGTGGTCGGTGGGGGTGATCAGGTGTGTCCTTGTTGCAGGGCGGACCAGGTCTTCGCCGGGGAGACCGTTCATGGGGAATTCTATGTGCCCAAGGCGGACAAGACCTATGACCTCATCGAAGTGCCTTGGAGGGATGCCGACGGCAGTCTATCAAAGATCACCCTTTGCCGGGATATCACCCATCGAAAGAGACGCGAGGAAAAACTCAAGGAATCCGTAGAGGACTACAAGAGCTTGTTTGAGCATGTGGGTTGCGGGGTTTATATCAGCAGCAAGGAGGGAAAATTTCTGGACGCCAATCAGGCCTTGCTGGATATGTTGGGCTATGAAAGCAAGGAGGAGTTTCTCGAAATCGATATTGCCAAGGATCTTTATGTGAGGCCGGAAGATCGCCGCAAGTTCCAGGATATGATAGAAAGAGACGGCCGTGTTATTGACCACGAGGTGGAATTCAAACGAAAGGACGGCACCCCCATATCGGTCCTCCATACGGCCCATGGCCGCTACGACGCCCGGGGCAGGGTCATGGGATACGAGGGGATTAATGTGGATCAATCCCAGAGAAAGAGGATGGAAAAGGCCCTAAAAGAGGCCCATGACTTCATGCACAATATCATCCAGAGTTCTTCGAACGCCATTATTGTGACGGACATGAAGGGCAATATCAAGACCTGGAACCGGGGCGCCGAGGAGACCCTCGGTTACAAGGCCGAGGACGTCCTGGACAAAATGAAGATTGACGAAATCTATCCGGAGGGCATGGCAAAGAAGGTCATGCAGATGATGCGAAGTCCCCAGTACGGGGATGTGGGCCGGCTGAGGTCTTTTCCCATGGTCTATAAAAGAAAGGACGGGACCGTGATAGAGGGGGATCTTTCCGGTGCCATCATCTATGATGAAAAGGGCAGAGAGGTGGCCTCTGTGGGCAACTTCGTGGACCTCAAAGAGCGTTTGGAGATGGAACGAAAGCTTAGAGACACCCAGGAGCAGTTGCTCCAGTCCGAAAAGCTTGCCGCCATGGGGCGTTTGACCTCTCAGGTCGCCCATGAACTCAATAACCCCCTGTACGGCATTATGAATACTCTGGAGCTTATGAAAACGGAAATCCCCACCCAGAGCAAGAGGAGAAAGATCCTGGAAATGGCCCTTTCCGAGACGGTGCGCCTCAGCGAAATGCTCCGGAAGATGCTCTCCTTTTCCAAACCGGAAGAGGAAAAAAGACAGCCCACGGAGATCAACACCCTCCTGGACGAGATCCTGCTCCTTCACGAGAAACAGTTCCGGGAACACAGCATCCGCATCTCCTCAGGTTTTCAGGAGGACGTGGAAAAGGTGCATGCCTCAAAGAACCAGCTAAGACAGGTCTTCCTCAACATGATCTCCAACGCAAGGGACGCCATGCCCGAGGGGGGGGAGTTGAGCGTCACCACCAAGACCGTGGGGGATCAGGTGATCATCGAGATCTCGGACACGGGGGTGGGCATCAGGAAAGCGCATATTGATAAGATCTTTGACACCTTCTTTACCACCAAGAACAGTGTCAAAGACGTGGGTCTCGGGCTCTCTGTGTGCTATGGGTTTATAAAGGACCACGGGGGCGATATCCAGGTCAAAAGCGAAAGGGGGTCGGGCACCACCTTTACCATCACCCTTCCCGTTCATAAGGAAATACCCGCCTAGGGCTTTTTCCCCGCTTTGATTCAACTTAATCATGCTCTAAGGGGTTTTCTTAAGATGAGGACCTTTCTGCCCCTGAAATACATTTATTAACCTTATTATGGTTATTATAGTTTATTGCCCTGGTGGTGTAAGTCGGCCTCAATATTGCTTTTTTAGCCAATAAACCCATTACATATGCAAAAAAGGAATTTTTTTGTTGACAAACTATAAAAACTATAATAGTCATAAAATCAACCAACATGCAGGAGGACCATGGCCCATGGAAGACATACTCACCGTTTTTAAGGCCAGCAAATTTTGCAATGTCTCACCCAAGACCATCATCAACTGGATCGAATCGGGCCACATCGCCGCTTACAAAACGGTGGGAGGCCACCGTCGTATCAAGAGATCAGACCTGGAGGCCTTTATGAAAACCCAGGGAATCCCGCTACCCGCGCAGGACGTGGAGGAGGGTCGGAAGAGGATACTGGTGGTTGACGATGATCCCATCATCGTGGAGACCATCGTTCAGGCCCTGGAGGAGGACGAACACGATTATGAAGTCATTTCCGCCTCAGACGGCTTTGAGGCGGGGCTCCAGGTAAATCACTTCAGGCCCCATCTCCTCATCCTCGACATCATGATGCCCGACATCAAGGGCTATGAGGTGTGCAAAAAGATCAAGTCGAGGGAGGAGACCAAGGATACCAAGATTATTGTGCTGTCGGCGTATCTGGATGAAGAGAAATTCAAGACCATGAAGGAGTACGGGGCGGATGTGTGCTTTTCAAAGCCCCTTCCCTTGCCCCAGTTGAAGGAAGAGGTGGCCCGGTTACTGGAGCTGCCCTGAGGGGCCTGTAAGGGGTTTGTCTCAGGGGGTGGCCATCCGCAAATCAATTTCGGGCAAATTGAGGAGGAACAGATGAAATTAAAGGAGGCCCTGGCAAAAAAACGGTTTGTGGTTACCTCCGAAGTCCAGATGCCGGTGGATGAAGAGCCCGAAGCCCTAATCAATCGTCTGGAGCTGGTTCGAGGCCGGGTGGACGGGGTGGCCGTCCCCGACGTGGAGATCGAAGGGATTGTGGGGGACAGTGTCAAGATGTGCAACCTCCTCAAGCGCAGCCGATTTGAATCCATCTATCAGACCACCACCCGTGATAAGAGCCGGCCCCAGCTGCAAAAGGACCTTCTCCTCGCCCACGAGGCCGGGGTGGAGAACCTGCTCGTTTTCACCGCGGATTATCGTATTACCGGGGACAGCCTCCAGGAGATGATGTTTTTTCATGTGGATGCGGGCAAGCTCTCTTCCGTGTTGGAGCACCTCAGGGAAGGTCACACCGTGGAGGGCAATGAGCTCGCCGCCAGGCCGGAGTTCGTATTCGGCTCCGGTATCGAATCCGGGTGGGGGAAAAACGTGCCGGAACTGGAGATGAAGGAACTGGAAGAGATGACCAGGATCGGAGCGGGCTATTTTCTGACCACCCCGGTATTCGATCTGGTTGCTTTTGAGAAATTCCTCAAGCAGACCCAAACCTTTGGTGTGCCGGTGATCGCCGAGGTCTTGATTTTGAGGACCGCGGGTATGGCCCAATTTCTTAACAGGCACTTCAAGCCGGGATTGGTCCCGGACTGGGTGATCAAGAAGCTGGCCAGCGCCCCGGACAAGCAAAAGGCCAGCATCGAGCTTTTTGCGGATACCGTTAAGGGCCTCAAAGACCTTTGCCAGGGCATTCACCTGATTACCATCGGGGGAGAAGAAAAACTGAGGCATTACCTGGATGCGGCAAAACTGAGATAGAGGAATGTCCCCTATGGAACCAGTCACCCTGACCATTGACGGCCGGAATGTCAGTTGCCCGAGCGGTACCAGCATCTTCAAGGCTGCTGAATCGGTGGGGATCGGGATCCCTTCTCTTTGCTATCATCCGGCCCTCGAGCCTTTGGGGGCCTGTCGCCTTTGTGTGGTGGAAGATGAAAAGAGCAAGCGCCTCCTGGCTTCCTGCGTCACGCCCGTGGCCCCCAATATGGTGATCCGCACGGATTCCCCGGGCATCCGGGAGCACCGGAAAAACATTGTGCGCCTCATGTTGGCCAACCATCCTGAATCCTGCGTGGTGTGCAGCCAGGGGAACAGGTGTGAGTTACGGAAAATCGCCGCCGACCTGGGAGTGGGGGAGATCGATTTGTATCCCATGCCCCTTTTCACAGGCCTGGAGGATGCCAATCCCTTTATTGTGAGAGACTTGAGCAAATGCATCCTGTGCGGCCGGTGTATCAGGGCGGATCATGAGCTGGTGGTGGTGGGCGCCATCGATTACCATTTGAGGGGGTTCCCGTCCCGTCCGGCCACCCTCTACGATATGCCTTTGGAGCGCTCCCCCTGTACTTTTTGCGGGACCTGTGTGTCCATGTGTCCCACGGGTGCCCTGTCTGTGAAAAACACCCGGTACGTGGGTTCCGCCCAGCAATGGGCCTCCACAGTGTGCGGTTTCTGCGGGGTGGGCTGCGCCCTGGTCATGGGGTCTGTAGAAGGTCAAGTAGTGGATGTGAGGCCCTCGGCGGATAAAGACACGGTGAACGGCCCCACCCTGTGCGTGCGCGGTCACTTTGAGCATGATTATCTCCGGGCCGGTAAGCGGCTGACCCGGCCCATGATCCGCAAAGAGGGCCAATGGGAGTCCTTGCCCTGGAAAGAGGCCCTTGAGGGTGTGGCCCGCAGGCTCCTGGACATCCAGAAACGCCACGGTCCGCAGAGTGTGGCCTTTCTGGGTTCTTCAAAATGCACCAATGAGGAGAACTACCTTTTCCAGAAGACGGCGCGGGCCTTGTTGAAGACCAATAACGTGGACAGCGGCGCATACCTGTGGGGCGGCCCTGTGTTGGATTTGCTCCATGAAAGGACCGGTAACGGCTGCTGCCCGGTTCCTCTCGCGGGGCTGGAAAAGGCTGAGGTCATTGTCGTCCTGGGTGCGGATCCCACCCATTCAGCCCCGGTGGCGGGCTATTATGTGAAGCGGGCCGCGAAAAGGGGGGTCCCCCTGGTGGTGGTTGATCCCCGGAAAACAGGATTGGTGCCCTTCTCCTCTCTTTGGCTCCCCCTCTCCCCCCATGGGGATCTCTGGTTTATCAACGCCCTGGCCGCCTTACTCCGGAAAGGCGGGGACTTTGATATTCCCTTTATCCAGGAATTTACAGAGGGGTTCGAGGATTACGCAGAAGGCCTCTCCCGCTTAGACCTCGAGAAAATGTGCGGGCTCGCCGGGATGGACCGGGGAGACCTTGAGAGGGCCGCCGGGCTGGTGAAGGGAAAGAAGATCGCCTTTGTCCTTGGTCACGGCATCCTTCAGCAGAGACACGGTGCTTTGTGCATGGACGCCCTCCTCAATCTGGCCCTCATGACGGGCAGCCTGGGAAACGAAAAGGGTGGGGTCCATGTCCTGGCAAGGGACAGCAATCAACGGGGGGCCCGGGACATGGGAGCGGCCCCGGGAACACTTCCAGGCCGCGAACCTCTGGGAGACGGTGATGTCAGGAAACGCTGGGAGCGCGCCTGGGAGACACGGATTTCCCCTGACCGGGGGCTTAATGCGTTTCGCATGATCGAAGCGGCGGAGAGGGGTGACCTCAAGGCCCTTTATATCATGGGGGAAAACCCTTTGCGCTCTTTTCCCCAGCCGGAGCGCATTCGCAGGTCTTTGGAGCGCCTGGAATTGGTGGTGGTCCAGGATATCGTTTTCAACGAAACCTCCCCGGTGGCGGACGTTCTCCTGGCCGGTGCCGCCTTCAGCGAAAAGGCCGGTTCATTTACCAACATGGAAGGAAGGGTGCAATTATTCGAAGCGGTGGTCCCTCCACCCGGTGAGGCCAGGCCTGACTGGCAGATACTGGATCTCCTGGGTGTTCACATGGGACGGTCCGGCGCCTACGGTTCCTTGGGGAAGATCAGGGCGGAGATGACCAGGTTTATTCCCTCCTATGAAGCTCTGAAAGGGCCTGGGCCCGCCCGGTGGATCAGAGGGTCCTGGGAAAGAAGACTTTTCAACCCCCACGGCGAGGGGAGTCCTATTCCCTTTACGCCTGTCCATGGCGCCTCGATTGATTCAGGGGACAAGGAATATCCCTTCACGGCCGTTCTGGGCTCCCACCGTTGCCACCTGGGAAGCGGGACCCGCACCAGCCTGTCCGAGCGCCTGGGGGCCTTTGGTTTGATCGGGGAGATCGGTGTGTGCCCCGGGGATGCAGAGCGGCTCGGCATCCGGGATGGAGACAAGGTCAGGGCGGTCTCCCGGGTGGGCTCCATTGAAAGGGCGGTAAGTTTGGATGGGAGCCTCCGTCCCGGGCTCATCTTTGTGCCCACGGCCTTCAAGGGCAATGAGGCGGCGAACCTCATTCCTTTATGCGCACTGGGGGAGCCCGAATTTCCAGGGTGGAAGGAATGCAGGGTCCGCCTGGAGAGGACGTAGGCTCGGGGGCGGTATTTTGGGGCTATGACCAGAGGGAGCTGAGGCATGAACAAGGAAGAGATAGACCCTGAAAAACTGAAGGCTGTCATTGACAGGCACCGCAATACCCAATGGGCGGTCATCCCCTTGCTGCAGGAGATTCAGGATGTCTTCGGCTATATTCCTCCCAAGGCCATCACACCCGTTGCCGAGGCCCTCCACCTCTACCCCAGCCAGGTGCAGGGGGTGATCACCTTTTATGCGGGTTTTTCCCTGAAACCCAAGGGCAAATATGTGATCCGGGTGTGCCGGGGTACGGCATGCCACGTCAAGGGGGGCCGGAGCATCCTGAGGCTGGTCAAAAAGGAACTGGGTTTGGAGGAGGGGGAAACCACCCCGGATTATCAATTCACCCTTGAAACGGTGGCCTGTCTCGGGGCCTGTTTTCTCGCCCCGGCCATGATGATCAACCGAACCTATTACGGCAAACTGTCACCCTCCAAGGTCACGAGCGTGTTGGCGGAATACAGACGGAGCTAGGGGGGCACCTTGAAGAACACGGAGAGACTCCAATCCATCGGCCAATTTGAGTGGCTGCGCAATAAAATCCTCGCCGAAAAAAAGAAGGCGGGGAAAGTGGTCCACATATGCATGACCGGTTGCCGGGCCTACGGTGCCGCAGAAGTGAAAGAGGCCCTGGAAAGGGAAGTGGAGATACAGGGCCTTTCCCGTGAGGTGGAGGTCCGCGCAACCGGGTGCCATGGGTTTTGTGCAAAGGCGCCGGTGATGGCCATCGAACCTCTGGGTGTCCAGTACCAGGAAGTGAGCGGGGAAGATGCCCGGGAGATCGTGGAGGTGACCCTCAAGGAGAACCGTCTTATAGGGCGTCTGGCCTATAAGGAGCCGGGGACGGAGAATCCTGTTTTCTATCACGCCCAGATCCCCTTTTACCGGAAGCAAAAGCGGCGGGTCCTGGCCCGGTGCGGCCGTATCGATCCCGCCAGGATTGAGCACTACATTGCTGCAGGGGGATACAAGGCCTTTGTAAAGGCCGTCTCAAAGTTGACGCCGCAGGAGGTCATCGAGTGGGTGAGCGCCGCCAAACTGAGGGGACGGGGCGGGGCCGGGTTTTCGACCGGTCTCAAATGGCGGCTTGCCCATGAGGCCCAGGGGCCTGTGAAATACATCGTGTGCAACGCCGACGAAGGGGACCCCGGGGCCTTTATGGACCGGGCCCTCCTTGAAGGGGACCCCCACGCCGTCTTGGAAGGCATGCTCATCGGTGCCTACGCCATGGGTGCGGCACAAGGCTTTATCTATGTCCGGGAAGAGTACCCCATTGCCGTGGAGCATCTGGGTATCGCCCTGGAGCAGATGCGCGCCCTGGGCCTCCTCGGGGAAGACATCCTTGGCACGGGTTTCAACTTCGACCTGGGCCTCAAAATGGGGGCCGGCGCCTTCGTTTGCGGGGAGGAGACCGCCCTCATGGCCTCCATTGAAGGGAAGCGGGGCATGCCCAAGCCCAGACCCCCCTTTCCTTCCCAGTCCGGCCTGGACGGCAAACCCACCAACATCAATAATGTGGAGACCTGGGCCAACGTCCCCTTGATTATCGCCCACGGTGACAGGTGGTACAGTGAGGTGGGCACGGAAGAGAGTAAGGGGACCAAGATCTTTTCCCTGGCCGGGAAGGTGAATAACACGGGATTGGTGGAAGTGCCTATCGGCATCACCATCAAGGAAGTTGTTTTTGATATCGGCGGCGGGATACCCAAAGGCAGGCGGTTTAAGGCGGTCCAGATGGGAGGCCCCTCGGGGGGGTGCGTTCCGGCCCAGTATCTGAATCTCCCCATCGACTATGATACCCTTCAGCAGATCGGGGCCATTATGGGGTCGGGTGGAATGGTGGTGATGGATGAGAACAACTGTATGGTGGAGATCGCCCGGTTCTTTTTGAGCTTCACCCAATCGGAGTCCTGTGGGAAGTGTGCCCCGTGCCGCCTGGGCACGACCCAGCTCCTGGAGATCCTGACGCGGATAACCCGGGGAGAGGGCACCATCAAGGACCTGGATACCATGAGGGAGCTGGGTGAGACCATCACCCGGACCTCCCTGTGCGGCCTGGGACAGACCTGTGCGAAACCGGCCCTCTCCACCCTCAAATACTTTGCCAAGGAATACGAAGACCACATCCTGGAGCACCGGTGTGCGGGGGCCACCTGCGATTCCATGGTCATCTCCGCTTGCCAGCATGCCTGTCCCGCCGGGATTGATGTGCCCAACTATGTGGCGGCCATTGCCACCGGCGATTACGAGAGGGCCGTGGAGATCATCAGGGAACGGAATCCTTTCCCCGCCGTGTGCGGCCGCATATGTATCCACCCCTGCGAATCCAAATGCCGGCGGGGTGAACTGGACGACCCGGTGGCCATCAGGGCCCTGAAACGGTTCGCCTCGGACTGGTATTTTGACCACATCGGCCGGGCCGAGAAACCGTTTCCCGTCACCCAAGACCAGAAGGTGGCGGTTGTAGGGGCAGGACCCGCCGGGCTGACCTGCGGCTATTTCCTGGCAAAAATGGGCTACAGGGTGAAGGTCCATGAGGCCCAGCCCCTGGGGGGCGGTATGCTCGGGGTGGCGGTCCCGGAATTCCGCCTTCCCAGGCAGGTCATAGAGGAGGAGATCGCCTTTATTGGAAGCTGTGGCGTGGAAATAGAATATAACTCCCCGGTCGACGCCAGACACACGGTGAATGAACTTCTGGAGCAAGGGTATGACGCGGTTTTTATCGCCGCCGGGGCCCAGTCAAGTATGCGTATAGGGATTCCCGGGGAAGAGGAGGGGCTCACCGGGCTTTATTACGGGCTCAAGTTCCTCACCGACTTGAGGACAGGCAAAGAGGTTGATCTCCACGGAAAGGTGGTGGTCGTGGGAGGAGGCAATGTGGCTATTGATGCCGCCAGATCCGCCCTCCGTGTGGGGGCCCGGGATGTTCAGATATTCTATCGAAGGACCGTGGAGGAAATGCCGGCTTGGGAAAAGGATATTGAAGAGGCCGTTGAGGAGGGCATTGTCATCAACCCCCTTTGGGCCCCCAAGCGCATTCTGCAGCAGGACGGCAGGGTCACAGGCATCGAGTTTGTGGCGAGCAGGACCGTTTTAGATGAAGAGGGTCGGTCCTATTTGAGCACTGACGAGGAAACCACCCAGGTGGTGGATGCGGAGGCCGTGATCATTTCCATCGGCCAAGCCCCGGACACTTCCTTCCTTTCCAAAGACGGGCAGCTCGAGCGAGCCCTTTGGGGCAGCTTGGCCGTGGATGAAAACAGGCTGGCCACCAATATCCCAGGGGTCTT
>CAZNLL010000040.1:0-26011 GCA_964573885.1 uncultured Desulfobacteraceae bacterium
AAAGGAAATGGTCTCATCTCGAAGCCCCTTTCAATCACCTGGCGGAGACGTGCTCAAAGGCGGAGGCGAACTTCTTTCTCCACCGGGATTTTCAGTCCAGGAATATCCTGATCAGGGAGGAGGGGATCGGCATTGTGGATTGGCAGGGAGGGCGATTGGGGCCCCTCGCCTATGACCTTGCTTCCCTTCTCATAGACCCTTATGTGGCCCTTCCCCTGGATCAAAGGACCCGGCTTTATGAAATCTACCTGGATATGCTCAAAGGGCATCATCTGGGGTGGACCAAGGCTGTTGAGCAATATTTCCCCTACCTGGCCATCCAGAGAAACCTGCAGATCCTTGGGGCCTTTTCCTATCTTTCAAAGAAAAGGGGACAAGGCCATTTTGAGGCCTATATTCCTCCGGCCGTTGGGATGCTCCGTCATTTGCTCGAAGGGATCCCGGATCCGGCCCTTTCCCCCCTCAAGGCGCTTGCTCAGGATCTCTTGGGTTTTGAAAAATGCCTCGACACCGGGGAACAGGACCGTTAGAATGGGCCCATCAATCCGGACGTTGGGGTAAACCCCAAGTTGTTGAATAAAAGACGCTTGGGGATCGGCTATTTTGCCTTCTGTAGCTTGAAATGTCGCCTTTTGCTTTTTAAATCTAGAATTCACCAATAGTGAGATCCAGGATTTGCGTTTAACACGGAATAAGTATCTGTTTTAAAAGCATTTATATCTGAAGCAAGTCAATGCGTTTGCAACAACGGGGTAAAGACAGGAAGAGGAGCAGGATGCAGAAGAGAAGAGCCTTTGAACCGGGGGACACGGTGAAGACCTTCACCGGACAGGTGGGTATGGTCGTGGCCCCGGAGGTTTTTTCAGAAATAAGAGGGCGGCTCAAGGAGGGTCGGCGGCCGGGCCGCTATTTTGCGCCGGGATGTTGCCTGCATCCCGATTATGTGGTGCAAGTGCCGGTCCTTTTTGAAGAGGGAACCTACGATGTGATGCGGGCCATGAACCTTAGAAAGACCTCCGGCATCTCTCCGGAAATGAGGACCCGTATTCAGCAGATCGTGGAAGGCCCGGGCGCCACCACGCCTTGACCCGGCCAGAGGGTTGATTGGGGGGTGTCAAAGGCGGACCCTTGTCGGTGACAAAGAAGAAAGGAGGCGTACATGGAGGAGTGTATCTTTTGCAAGATCATCAAGGGGGAAATCCCCAGCTTCAAGGTCTATGAGGATGAAAAGGTCTTCGCCTTTGAAGATATAAACCCCATTTCCGAAGGACATACCTTGGTCATTCCCAAGCGCCACGCCCGGAATCTCTGGGAGATCCCGGAAGAGGATTTGGCCGCTGTGCATGCCGCCTCCAAGAAGATCATCCACGGCATAAGAGAGGTCCTGAATCCGGTCGGTGTGGCCTGTCTGCAACTCAACGGCCGGGGTGTGAATCAGGTGGTGGAGCACTACCATCTGCACCTGATGCCCAGAAAGGGCGATGACCCTGAACTGCCTGTAAGCTTGTGGGAATTAAAAGAGGGGGATATGGAGGCCATAGGCCAAACGGCGAAGAAGATCGCTGCGGCCATCAAATAAGGGCAGAAAGAGAGAGGGTCCCCCGCTCTATTCCACCAACTCGACATTCCAATAAAGATAATCCCGCCAAGAAGTGGGCACTTCCCTGAAGCCGATGGTAATCCTCAAGGCCGGCAGCCACGTGGGGCGGGTGGGCTTGCGGATAAGGCTCATGCGGGCTTCACCCGGGGTGCGTCCCCCCTTCCGCCGGTTGCAAGGAATGCAACAGGTGACGATATTGTCCCACCTGGTTTTGCCGCCCCGGGATTTGGGGATGACATGGTCATAGGTGAGTTCTTCCGGCGAAAACCGGTTCCCGCAATACTGACATTCGTATTTGTCCCTGGCATAGATATTCTGCCGAGAGAACTTGACCGGGCTCTTGGGCCGCTTCACCATTCTGAGAAGGCGAACCACTGAAGGGAGCTTGAGTTTAAAGCTCACGGAATGGATTTCCCGGCTGTATTCTTCGAGGACCTCCACCTTGCCCAGGAGGAGGAGGGAGATGGCCCGCTTCCAGTCAATGATCCTCAAGGGTTCATAGGTGATATTGAGGAGGAGGACTTGCTCCATAACGTCGATCCGGGTGAATAATTGGGGGTTCAGGGCCCAAAAAGGGGAAGTATTTGTCTCAATCAAACGATTTTGGTAGGATTTAACCTAAAAGAGTCGAAAATACAAGCATAAAATAGGAGATGGTCTTCCCGGGGTGTGACGGTTGCCTTGCAGGGCCGTGAGGAGGCTAAGGATTTGACACCTCCCTGTTTCCATTATATATGCAAACGGGGCGGAAGGGCTTGAGGCCCTCCGTCCGGTGAGGGTTGAACAGCCCCTGCTTTTGTCTTTCCCCAGGGGGCCGGGGGTCTGGAGGACTTGCCAGGAGACAGGGGAAACCCTGGTTGGAGTGAATACCTGCTTGATGTCAAAATCTCAATCTGATAGTTTTGAACCCCGGAAGGCCTTTAGACAATCCGGTCTCTCAGGGAAGACGGTTTTTGCCCTGTCCACCTGGTTCGGCCTCGGGTTTGCTCCCATTGCGCCCGGCACCTGTGGGACCCTGGGCGCAATCCCCCTCATTTTGGTCATGCATGAAGTCGGGGTTGTTTTCCGGGCCCTCTTGCTGGTGCTGCTGGTGGGGTTGGCCATTTGGAGTGCCCACTGCTACCGTGAATTATCAAGAGAGAAAGATCCCTCCGCAGTGGTCATTGACGAAGTGGCAGGCCTTTCAGTGGCCATGTTTTTGTTGCCCCCCACAGGGCCCGGACTGGCTTTAGGCTTCGTATTGTTCCGGTTTTTCGATATCGTAAAGCCTTTTCCCATAAGGCGCGTGGAGCGTCTAAGAGGAGGCTACGGTATTGTCGCGGATGACCTGGTGGCGGGTCTGTATGCCCTCGTGAGCGGCCGTATGGTCCTCTCTCTTTTTTCTTAAGGGATTGGAAAAGAAACCTCCCAAGGAGCCGCGAGAATTTTTTTGTTGACGGTTTAGAGGCCTGGGATCATCCATGTACGGCGAGATTATCACCATTGGGAATGAGCTTATTTCCGGCAGGACCCTGGATCTGAATGCCTGGTATGCTGCGGGCAGGCTTACGGCAGCGGGGATACACGTCACCCGTATTACCTCTGTTGGAGACGATTACGGCATGGTCGCCGACGCCCTATGCAAGGCAAGGGACGTATCCCGCTTTGTGATTGTCACGGGTGGGCTGGGGTCTACGGAGGATGATATCACCAATGAGATTGTGGCCAAGGTCCTGGACAGGCCCCTTTGCCTGAACGAACAGATGTATTCCCAGATCCAGAGTCATGTGGAGGCCCGAGGCCTTGAAATGACCCCTTCTCTGGTGAAGATGGCATGGATGCCCGAGGGATCCAAGATCATCAACCCCGCTGGAACGGCCTGCGGGTTCAGCCTCAAGGAGGGGCAGGTGCGGCTCTATTTCTTGCCGGGTGTGCCGGACCAGATGCGGTACTTGATGGATAAATTCGTGCTCCCCGATATTCTGGGCCTTTTTAAGACCCTCCCCGTGATGAGGCAGAGAATCCTGAAACTTTACGGTCTCAATGAGCCCAGTATCGCCGAGATTTTTAAGGAACTCAAGGACCGCCAAGGGGAAGTGGTTTTTGGCTTTTATCCTCATTTTCCGGAGAATCACATTACCATCAGCCTTCGGGGGGAGGACGAGCCCACGGTCACCAGGGAATTGGACAGGGTGAAAGAGGAGATCACGCGCCTTGTAGGCCCCCACATCTTCGCGGTAGGCAATGAGACCATGGAGCAGGTGGTGGGGCGGAAACTCGTGGAAAGGGATTTGACCCTTTCGGTGGCTGAGTCCTGTACCGGCGGGCTTGTCGGCCATCGGTTGACCCGTGTGCCGGGGAGTTCCAAGTATTTTGAGGGTGGTGTGATCGTATACAGCAATGAAGCCAAGAAAGAGCTCCTGGGCGTACGCCAAGGGACCCTGGGCCAATACGGTGCGGTCAGTGGTGAATCGGTCCGGGAGATGGCCCAAGGGGTAAAGGAGCGGCTCGCCACAGACCTGGGGCTCGGCATTACGGGAATCGCCGGCCCGGAGGGCGGGACCGAGGAAAAACCGGTGGGCACGGTCTATATCGGCTTGTCCACGGGGGAACGCCTCTTTTCAAGACGGTATCGGTTCTGGGGGAGCCGGGATCAGGTTAAATCCAATACATCATCAATGGCCTTAGACTGGATTAGAAGATACCTCAATGAAGATCCGTTCCTTCCTGGCCTTTGAACTGCCCGGTGAGATGAAGAGCATCGTCTCCCAGGTGTCCCAGGGGCTGAGGCCTTTTCCCCTGAATGTGCGCTGGGTGAGGGAGACCAATATTCACCTCACCGTGGTGTTCATGGGGGAGGTCCCCTCTGAACAGTTGGAATCCATTGAGGAGACAGTGAGCCGAGTATGCCAGGCCTCCGGTCCTTTCCATATCTGGTTGAAGGGGGTGGGCCTTTTCCCGGGCATGAGAAAGCCCCGGGTCCTCTGGATCGGTGTGGAAGGGGATATTGAGCGGTTGGGGGAATTCAGGGATGCCCTCCAAGAAGGCCTGGTTCCCTTTGGGGTCAAGGAGGAAAGACGGCCCTTCAGGCCCCATTTGACCCTGGGCAGATTCAAGAAGGGGGGGAAGGGAGACCGCGCTTTGGTTCAGGCCTTGGACCGATTCGAGGGTCTCACGAGTCCCCGCGAGACCCTGAGCGAACTGGCTTTATTCAAGAGTGAGCTGAAACGCGATGGAGCGGTTTATACAAGGCTGAAGGCATGGCCCTTGGGGACACATCAATGACCGGGATCCCTGAAGGCCGAGTAAGGTGGGGCGACCTGCGGGTCACGGTGCTAAACGGTTATGAGGGGAGGGGTTTTTATGGACAGAGAAAAGGCGGTGGATCAGGCCATCTCTCAGATAGAGAAGCAATTCGGCCGTGGATCCATCATGAAGATGGGCGAAGGGAAGGCCATTGACGTGCCCACCATCTCCACGGGGTCGCTTGCCCTGGATCTGGCCCTTGGAGTCGGTGGTGTGCCTCGTGGAAGGGTTTTGGAGATCTTTGGTCCCGAGTCCTCCGGAAAGACCACCCTGGCCCTTCACATTGTGGCGGAGGCCCAAAAAAAAGGGGGAATGGTCGCCTTTATAGACGCAGAGCATGCCCTTGATGTGGGTTATGCGAGACGGTTGGGGGTGGATGTGGACAGCCTCCTGGTCTCTCAGCCTGACACAGGCGAGCAGGCCCTGGATATCGCAGAGATCCTGGTGAGAAGCGGGGCCATTGACGCCATGGTTATAGACTCCGTGGCCGCCCTGGTGCCCAGGGCCGAGATTGAGGGAGAGATGGGGGATCACCATGTGGGGTTGCAGGCCAGGCTCATGTCCCAGGCCCTGCGGAAGCTCACTTCAACCATCAGTAAATCCAGGACCTGTGTGATTTTCATCAACCAGATCAGGATGAAGATCGGCGTTATGTTTGGAAATCCTGAGACCACCACGGGAGGGAACGCGCTCAAATTTTACGCCAGTCAGCGCCTGGATATACGCAGAATCGGCGCCATTAAGGAGGGCGATCAGACTGTGGGAAACAGGACCCGGGTCCGGGTGGTAAAAAACAAGGTCGCCCCGCCTTTTAAAGAAGCCGAATTTGATATTATATATGGCCAGGGGATCTCCAGAGAGGGGGACATTCTTGATTTGGGGGTTTCCCTGGGTGTGGTGGAGAAGAGCGGTGCCTGGTATTCTTTTGGGGACGAGCGAATCGGGCAAGGCCGGGAGAATGTGAGGCGGTTTCTGGGGGAAAACAAAGACATCACAGAGAAGATCGCCGGGTTGATCATGGAAAAGACCGGTCTGAAAAAAGACCAAGAGAAAAAAGGCGACCAGAACCAGGAAAAGGGCAAGGAAAAATAGGGATGAACAAGCATAACAGCAGCGCATAAGGTTGGGATAGACATATGGAATTCAGAGAAATCAGAAGCAGGTTCCTAGATTTCTTTAAGGACCACGGTCATGAAATCGTGGAAAGTGCCTCCCTGATACCCCAAGACGATCCCACTCTGCTTTTTACCAATGCAGGCATGGTCCAGTTCAAGAGGCTCTTTCTGGGTGAGGAAAAGCGGGGCTACTCCCGGGCAGCCTCTTCCCAGAAGTGTGTGCGGGCGGGGGGAAAACACAATGATCTGGAGAATGTAGGGTATACTCCCCGGCACCATACCTTTTTTGAGATGTTGGGTAATTTCTCCTTTGGCGACTATTTCAAGGAAGAGGCCATTGTGTGGGCCTGGGAATTGCTCACAGAGATCTATAAGCTGCCTCCAGAGCCGCTTTATATATCGATCTTTAGGGAGGATGACGAAGCCTGCCGCATATGGGAGCAGGAGATAGGAATTCCTTCCGAGAAGATCGTGCGGCTGGGTGAAAAGGACAACTTCTGGGCCATGGGCGATACAGGGCCCTGCGGACCTTGTTCCGAGATCCACATAGACCAGGGTCCCTCCGTGGGGTGCGGGAGGCCTGAGTGTGCACCCGGCTGTGACTGTGATCGCTATCTCGAGATATGGAACCTGGTCTTCACCCAATTCGATCGACAGCCGGACGGAAAGCTGGTCCCCCTCCCCAGACCGAACATCGATACGGGTATGGGCCTGGAAAGGCTGGCTGCCGTGGCCCAGGGGGTGACGTCCAATTACGCCACAGACATTTTTACTGGCCTTATCCAGGGGATAGAGTCCCTTTCGGAAAGGAGATATGGAGAAGATGGAAAACAGGATGTGGCCTTCCGGGTGGTGGCTGACCATGCCCGGGCTACGGCCTTTCTGATCGGCGACGGCATTTTGCCTTCCAATGAGGGACGGGGCTATGTTTTGAGGCGGATCATCCGCAGGGCACTTCGCTTCGGCCAGGTCCTGGGCATGGAAGGCCCTTTCCTTCATGCCATCTGCAGCAGGGTGATTGAGACCATGGGGCCTGACTACGGGGAACTGGTGCGGTCCCGCAGTTTTATAGAAGGGGTGGTCCAAAACGAGGAGAGGCGTTTTGCCGAAACCCTTCACTACAGCATGAAGGTCCTTAATGAGGGGATCGAGGAGATCAAAGCCAAGGGCCAAAACACTATCCCCGGGGAACTGGCATTCAAGCTGTATGACACCTACGGCCTGTCCGTGGATATTGTGGCGGACGTGGCGAGGGACGAGAATTTCAATCTGGATATGGCGGGATATGAGGAAGCCATGTCCAAACGGAGGGCCCTGTCTCAGGAGTCGTGGAGGGGGAGTGGTGAGGAAGAGATCCCCGAGGCCTACACCAGCCTCTTGGGCCGGGGGATTGAGACCCGGTTCGTGGGATATGACACCCTTGAGTCGGAGACCAAAGTAGCGGCCATTCTGATCGACGGCAGGGAACAGCCCGCGGTGGAAGCAGGTCGCGAGGCGGAGGTCGTGCTGGAACAGACCCCTTTTTACGGCCGGGCCGGGGGCCAGGTGGGGGATGTAGGCTGGATCCTGGACGGGCAGGCCAGATTCCGGGTCACGGACACGGTCAAAGTGGCACAAAATTTCATTGTCCACAAAGGGGCCTTGGAATCAGGAACCCTCCCGGTGGGGGCCACAGTAGAGGCCCGGGTGGATGCGGAAAAAAGGCAGGCCACCGCCCTTAACCACTCCGCCACTCATCTCCTGCACGCGGCCTTGCGGGAGGTGCTGGGGGACCATGTCAAACAGGCGGGTTCCCTGGTCTCGCCGGAAAGGCTTCGATTTGATTTCAGCCATTTTACCCGGGTGACCCCCGAACAATTGCAGGAGGTGGAGGACCTGGTCAACCATATGATTCGACAAAATTTGCCCGTTCACACCACTGAGATGTCCAAGGAAGAGGCCATGCAAACCGGGGCCATGGCCATCTTTGAAGAGCGTTATGGTCGAAGGGTTCGTCTTGTCAAGGTGGGGGACGGGGTGAGCATGGAACTGTGCGGAGGAACCCACACGACACGCACCGGGGACATTGGTCTTTTTCGCATCATCAGTGAAGGCGCTGTTGGGGCCAATTTGCGCCGGATTGAGGCCTTGACCGGAGAGGCCGCCCTGCGTTTTGACCAGAGAGCGGACGCAGATTTGAGACAGGCGGCCCTTCTCTTGAAGACATCTCCGGATCAGGTCTGTGAGCGCCTGGAACGGCTTTTGAAAGAGATCAGGGAAAAGGACCGGGAGATCGAATCCCTGAGGGCCCAGGTCCTGAGCAAGAAATCCGAGGACATCCTCTCCAAGGTCAGGGAGGTTGCGGGCGTCAGGGTCTTAACCCATGAAGTGGAGGCCGAGTCCCCGAAGGAGCTCAGGGAATCGGGGGACCGGATCAAGGACAGGATGGGCTCGGGCATTATCCTCCTGGGGGCCAGGGGGGATGACCGGGTCATGCTTACCTGCGTGGTGAGTAAGGACCTGACATCCCGTTTCAAGGCCGGAGATATCATCAAAACCCTGTCCGCGGTTGTGGGGGGAAAAGGCGGGGGGAGGCCGGATATGGCCCAGGGTGGGGGCAACCGCCCGGAAAAGCTGGAAAATGCCTTTGAGACCCTCTACGAACTAGTGGGTGAAATAGTCGGGTAGCCACCACCACCGCTTCGGCTCGGGCTCTTCACCCTGCTTCTCTTTGCATTTCCTCAGATAGGCCAGGGCCTCGTGATACTGCCCCAGATCCGGGTAGTTTTCAATCAGGTAGCGATAGCGGTCCATGGCGGTTTCATATTTGCCCATCTTATAGTAGAAGTGGCCCACGTATAATTCATACTCCGCCAGGTAAATATAGCACTCCCTTAGTTTCCTCCGGGCGCTGTTGGTGTATTGGGATTTGGGGAACAGCTTGATCAAGCGCTCAAATTCCTCTTTGGCCTGAAGGGTGTGGCTCTGATCCCTATCGATGCTCTTCACCTGATTAAAGTGGCACATGCCCTTTTGATAGATCACATAAGGGATGTTCGGGTTCTTGGGATGAAGCTTTTCAAAATCATTGTAGGCTTCATAGGCCTCTTGATAGCGTGCGCCTTTGTAAAGGGCATCGGCCATCTTGAGTTCAGCCGTGACCGCAAACCGGCTGTACGGGTATCGGTCCTTGATCCTTTGGAAGGACTGGGTCGCTGACTCGAAAAGCCCCCTGTTCATATTCTCCATGCCTTCCTCGAGGAGTTGGGCCGGAGGCTTTTCTTCCGGCTCTGATGTGAACCACTGCCACAAAAAGCAGCCGTTAAGAGAGGCCACACAAAAGACCAACAATAGGCACCACCTCAGGGTGGAATAAAGCTTGGGTATCATGGTCACCATAGAAAAGCCTTCCGGGAGGGGCTATTCGAGTTCTTCCAGGTACCTCGCCGCCGCAAAAAGGGCGGTGGCACCTTCTCCCACTGCAGTGGAGACCTGGCGCAGCAACTTGGACCTGATGTCTCCTGCGGCAAACACGCCGGGCACAGAGGTCTGCATATTGTTATCGGTGATCACAAAACCGGATTCATCCAGATCCAGGTGGTTTTTCACCAGGTCGTTATTGGGACTGTAACCCACAAAGATAAAGACGCCCTCCACCGGAAGGCGGTTGATTTCGCCGCTCTTGACGTTTTTGATTTCCACTTCAGCCACACCCATATCGCCCAGGATGCGTGTGGCAACAGTATCCCATAGGATCTCAATCTTTTTTTCGGCCAGGGCCCGCTCCTGAAGCAATTTGGTGGCCCTGAGGGCGTCTCTCCGGTGGATAAGATGGACCCGGGCCGCAAAGCGGGTCAGAAAGAGGGCTTCTTCTACCGCCGTATCCCCCCCCCCGACTACGGCAACTTCCTGGTCCCTGTAAAAGGGGCCGTCGCAGGTGGCGCAGTAAGAGACCCCTTTTCCCGTGAGTAGGTCCTCACCTTCTATGCCCAGTTTTGCAGGGGTGGCGCCACAGGTCAAAATCAAGGCCTTGGCCTCGATTTCTCCCTTGTCGGTGACCACCACCTTGCGCTCCGAGGATAGTTGCAACGCCAGGACTTCTTGGGCCTCAATAGGCAGGCCGAATTTCTCGGCCTGTTTCTTCATTCGGTCCACCAGTTCGAACCCTGAAATGCCGTCCGGAAAGCCGGGGTAATTCTCCACCCAATCGGTGGTCAGGATTTGGCCGCCGGGGATCAGTCTCTCCAGGAGAACGGCCTCGAGCCGGGCCCTTGCAGCATAGAGTCCCGCGGTGAGTCCGGCAGGTCCTCCGCCGATAATGATAAGATCTTGCATGGGGATTTTCACCGGTCCTAAACGAATAAAACCCCGCCATTTCATTCCCCGGCAGGGTCGCAGTTTATTGAATATGGGCCTAAAGGAGCTTTTTTACCTCTTCATCGATGTGGCTCTTGGGATAAGCCCCGACAATGGTCTGTGCCACTTGTCCCCCTTTGAAAAGGATGAGGGTCGGGATGTTTCTTATGCCGAATTTGGCCGGAGTCTGACGGTTTTCGTCCACATCCATTTTAGCAAACTTCATCTTGCCTTCATATTGTTTGGCCAGTTCCTCCACCACCGGGCCTACCATCTTACATGGGCCACACCATTCGGCCCAGAAGTCCACCAGGGCCGGAATCTCGGATTGAAGGATTTCAGTTTCAAAGGTTGCATCGGAAACTTGCAGCACTTGGGACATGCCATTTTCTCCTTTCCTCGCTCCGCATTTTTAATTCAAAAGCTAGCACGGGCCGGGGCCTTTGTCAACTCAAAGGGGTGTGCCCTGATCCACCATCAAGATGTCATCTGCTGCGTTGCCTTCGGTCGCTTCTCCTTGCGGCGTATTGTTTATACGCCTCAGTCGGCGCTCCTCAGCGCCTTGCATCTAACATTTTGCTGGTGCCCAGGGATTGGCCAAAATCATTTATTATCATTGTTTGTCGAGAATTTTGATGGTGGATTTAGGGTGTGGTGTGCAGGCTTGCAAGATGGTACCGGGATGCCTGAAAGGGGCCCGGGTCCGCCCTATTTAGGGGGTGGGCCCTTGTCGGGAGGATAGACGTACTTTGGGTCTATTTCATAGGTCCAGGGCAGGCCCCACCACTGCCAACCATAGTGTCGCCTGTGGTTGAAGCCGAAGATCTTGTTTCTCTTGGCCAGCTGCCGGTAAAATTTATCCTTGTTGCTGTCTTTAAAGGTGGGAAACTTGGAACCCTCAAACCCGTCTTCCACATTAAACACATTTTTGAAACCCGCCTCCAGGAGGTCCTTGGCCGCCTGAGCACTTCGGGTCCCTTCCCGGGAGATGATGAGGAGGTTGTCGGTCTTTTTGAACACCTTACTTATCTCCTCAATAAAGGCCTTGTTTTTTAGATTAAAGCGATAGACGTACCGCTCGTCCCTTTTGCCGAACTCGTTGGTCAAAAAGGTATAAGGAAACAAATAGGCATTTATGGGATGGCCTGTGAATTGGTATTCGGCCCGGGTCCTGACGTCAATGAGATAGGTGTCTGGGACGGTATTGAGCATATCATAGGCTTCAATACTGAGAATGCCTTTGGGTTCCTGGGCCGGAGACTGCCGGGGGAAAACAAAAAGGGTCCCGACCGCAATAAAGACAAAAACAAGAAACAGCGTTTTCCTGGTCATGGCCTTTTTTCCGAAGGGCTGGGCCCGAAAATCCTGGGCCGCGTGGTGGGGATTCCAGACGAAAATAATTCAAAAACCTCACTTGGCTGCCGCGTGCCGCGTAAACGTCTTTAGCAACACCCTCAGATTCAAATATAAATTAATAATCCATCCCCTTTTCATTTGTCAATGAAAAAGATGGCTGTTTCCAAGAAACGCCTTGACAGATAAATGATGAATATTTAATTTCTATGGTCACTTATAGCGCTCTTGTCCCTTTTTTGCGCCTCCCTCTGTTTTTGGTTGAAGGAGGACTTAATGCCCTGCAGTGAAGTATATTTTTCAAATCTGAGGACCTCTTTCAAGGAGAATTTTCTGGGCAAGCTGGTGAGGCTCTTGGACACCTGCGGTCTTGAAAAAGTCATCCGGCCCCGGAACCTCGTGGCCGTCAAGCTCCATTTCGGAGAACAGGGCAGTAGCGGGTTCATTCGACCGGTTTTTGTCCAGTCTATTGTGGACCGGGTCAAAGGTCTGGGGGCACTGCCGTTTCTTGCGGATACAAACACCCTGTATGCCGGCACCAGGGGGAACAGCGTTTCCCACCTTCACACGGCCTTCCGGAACGGGTTTGCCTATTCAGTGGTACATGCCCCTCTTATCATCGGTGACGGGCTCAGAGGGGCCTCTTTTTCCGAGGTCAAGGTCGGCCATGAGCATGTGGACACGGCCTATCTGGGCAAGGAGATTGTTGAAGCGGACGTGCTCCTCGGTGTGGCCCATTTTAAGGGACATGAATTGACAGGGTTCGGGGGGACCCTCAAGAACCTGGGGATGGGTTGTGCCTCCAGAAAGGGAAAGCTAGAACAGCACTCCGGTCTGGCCCCGAAGGTAAAGCGCAAGAAATGTATCGGCTGCGGAGAGTGTATCGAACACTGCGCCCAGAATGCCATTGAACTGGTCCAGGACAGGGCGACCATTGATGCGAAACGGTGTGTGGGATGCGGGGAATGTATCATCATCTGCGAGAGGGGTGCCATCAACGTGAGGTGGAACAAGGACCTGGACTTGTTTCAGCAAAAGATGGTGGAATACAGCGCCGCGGCGCTCATGGGCAAGGAGGAGAAGTGCCTCTTCTTGAATTTCCTCACCCACATCTCTCCAGGTTGCGATTGCCATGATTACTCTGATGCCCCCATAGTGCAGGATATCGGGGTCGTCGCCTCCCGGGACCCCGTGGCCATCGATCAGGCCTCGGTGGACTTGGTCAACGCCCAGGCCGTTTCCCGGGGCTCATGCCTGGAGAAAGGGGAGGAGACCGTGTCCGACAAGTTCAAGGCCCTTTATCCCAGGGTGGACTGGACCATACAACTGGAACACGGGGAAAAGATAGGCCTGGGCAGCCGCAAGTACAAGCTCATCACCATTTGACACGACTTCCCAGGCGGGACACCTGGGTCCCTGAGAGAGGGGCCTTCCCGACCGGGAACCCGGGGTGGATCAGGGGAGGTATAGGTGATTGTCTTTGCAATATATATGTGTTATGAAGACACGGTACGTTTCAAAGATCACGGACAAGGAGACAGAACATGGAAATCAAAGTGGCCAAAGGTGATCCAAACCAGTTGAAGTCCAAGCCCGGTGATGAATCCCGACTCGGGTTTGGTGACCTCTTCACAGACCACATGTTCTTGATGGATTACCACGTGGATAAGGGATGGTTTGATGCCCGTATTGAGCCCTATGGGAATCTCTCTCTTGACCCCGCTGCCATAGCCATCCACTATGGTCAGGAGATATTTGAAGGGCTCAAATGCTACCGCGGAAAGGACGGGGGGCTAAATCTTTTCCGTGCCAGGGACAATTACGAGAGGTTCAACCGTTCAGCGGCGAGAGTCTGCATGCCCGAGGTGGATATTGACCTGGCCATGGAAGGGATGAAAAAGCTCATTTTGCTCGACCAGGACTGGGTCCCCAGGAGCGAAGGGACTTCCCTGTACATCAGGCCCACCATGCTGGCCACCGAGCCCCATCTGGGTGTCCGTCCGGCCAATGAATATCTCTTTTATATCATTATCGGCCCGGTGGGGGCTTACTATAAGGAAGGCCTTAATCCAGTAAAGATCTATGTGGAGGATAAGTACATCCGTGCCGCAGTGGGAGGGACAGGGGAAGCCAAGACAGCGGGCAATTACGCGGCCAGCCTCCTGGCGGCGGAAGAGGCCAAGAAAAGGGGCTTTACCCAAGTATTATGGCTGGATGCGGCCGAGAGGAAATATGTGGAAGAAGTGGGCACCATGAACATGTTCTTTGTCATTGGTGGTGAAGTGATCACCGCCCCTCTCACGGGCAGTATCCTGCCCGGCATCACCAGGGCTTCGGTGATTCAAATCCTCAAGGACTGGGGCCTTAAGGTTTCCGAGCGCTCTTTGCCTATTGACCAGGTCATTGAGGCGGCCAACGACGGCTCATTAAAAGAGGCCTTTGGCACGGGAACGGCGGCGGTCATTTCTCCTGTGGGCCAGGTCAGTTACCGGGGGAAGGATCATACCGTGGCCGGAGGAAAGATGGGAGAGCTCTCACAGAAACTTTACCAGGAGATCGTTGATATTCAGTACGGGGTCAAACCGGACCCCCACGGGTGGGTGGAACGTATTGATTGATGGAATATGAGCCGGTCATAGGTCTGGAGGTCCATGCACAGCTTCTGACCGAGACCAAGATCTTCTGCGGTTGTTCCACCGCATCCGGAGCAAAACCAAACACCTTCACCTGCCCCGTGTGTCTGGGCATGCCGGGTGCCCTGCCTGTGCTCAACAGGAAGGCCGTGGATTTTGCCATCATTATGGCCCTGGCCGTCCACTGCACCATTGCACCCCTTAGCCGGTTTTCCAGAAAGCATTATTTCTACCCTGATCTTCCCAAGGGGTATCAAATAACCCAGTATGATCTGCCCCTGGCCCGATCCGGATATATCGTCATCGAGCTCAGGGACAGGGTCAAGAGGATCGGAATCACGAGGTTGCACCTGGAGGAAGATGCGGGCAAGTCTTTCCATGAGGAACATCAAACCCTAATCGATTTCAATCGTTGCGGTGTCCCTCTCATTGAGATCGTGAGTGAACCGGAGATGTCCTCCCCGGATGAAGCGGTGGCTTACCTGAGAAAACTGAGGACCATCCTCCGATACCTCGAGATCTGCGACGGGAACATGGAGGAGGGAAGCCTGCGCTGTGATGCCAACCTGAGCCTAAAGCCGAAGGTTGACGCTAACCTGAAGGGACAGGAGGCTTTCGGCCCCCGGACGGAAATAAAGAACATGAACTCCTTCAGGGGGCTTCACCGGGCCCTGAGCTACGAGATTGAAAGGCAGAGGCGCGTGCTCGAGGGAAAGGGGCGGGTGGTTCGGGAGACGAGGTTGTGGGATGAGGGAGAAGGCAGGACGCGCCCAATGAGGAGTAAAGAGGCCTCCAAGGACTACCGCTATTTGCCGGAACCCGATCTCACGCCACTGCGCATTGACCAAGAATGGGTGGATCGAATCCGAGGAGGCCTCCCTGAATTGCCGGACGAGAAAAGGGCCCGCTTTATCGGGGAAAAGGACCTTACCCCGGAGGAGGCGGGGATCATTACGTCAGACAGGCATCTGGCCGATTTTCTGGAGGCCTGTGAAAAGGGGTTTGACAATGCAAAGGTGATCGCCAAATGGATGATCAATGAGCTCCTCGGACAAGTGAAGGGTAAGGAGGGCCGGGTATGCACTTTACCCGTGACCCCGGAGGAGCTGGCCCGGATCCTTGGGTTGGTCAATGAGGGGACCCTGAGCCGGAGGATGGCCAAGGAGATATTTAAGGAGCTCTATGAGGGACGGGGCAGTGTGGAAGAGCTCGTTCGCGCCCGGGGGACTCAGTTGGTGGATGAGGGTGAGATCAGGGCGGTGGTCAAGAGGATCCTTGAGGAGAGCCCCGATCTGGTGGACGGTTACCGGGCCGGAAAGGGTAAGCTTTTGGGCTTTTTCGTGGGCCAGGTGATGAAAATGACCCAAGGAAAGGCCAACCCGAGCCTGGTCAACGAGATCCTGAAACAGGAACTTTCCAGGTGATGAGCCAATTTATTCACAGGAGGTAAGGGGATGATTCCCACGATAGAATGGGTGGAGGACCATGTCCGCATGATTGATCAGCGAAAACTGCCCCGCAAGAAGGAGTGGTACACCTGCAGGGGGCATAAGGATGTCATCAAAGCCATTCAGAACATGGTCATACGGGGGGCTCCGGCCATCGGGGTGGCAGCGGCCATGGGCCTGGCCTTGGGCGCCCGGTCGATTAAGGCAAGGTCTCGATCCGCCTTTTTACAGGGGTACCGGCAGATGGCCGAAGAGATGCTTCGGGCCCGTCCTACGGCCGTAAACCTCAGGTGGGCGGTCGAGCGGATGGGCCGGCTGGTGGAGGAAATGGGAGATCGGCCCGTGGAGGAAATTCAAAGCGCGCTGAGACTGGAATCTGACAAGATCCTGGCCGAAGACATCGAGATCAACCGGCGCATGGGCCGCCATGGTCAAACCCTGGTGCCGGACGGTTCCACGGTCTTGACCCATTGCAACGCCGGGTCCCTGGCTACAGGGGGCTACGGTACGGCGTTGGGGGTGATCAGGGCGGCCCACGAAAAGGGCAAGCAGATCAAAGTCATTGCCGATGAGACCAGACCATGGCTACAGGGCTTGAGACTCACCGCCTTTGAAATGATGGAGGAGGGGATCCCTGTCTCTGTTATCGCTGACAACGCGGCGGGCTTCCTCATGCGGCGGAAAAAGGTCGACCTGGTCGTCACAGGGGCGGATAGAATCGCTGCGAACGGAGATGTGGCCAATAAAATCGGGACCTACCAGGTGGCTGTACTGGCCAAGGCAAACGGGATCCCCTTTTATGTGGCGGCACCCCTTTCCACCATTGATCTCACCCTCAAAAACGGTGACCTGATTCCCGTGGAAGAACGAGGGCCTGAGGAGATTTGGCGGGTGGGAAACCAGAAATTGGGCCCTCCCCAGGTGGGGGCGTTGAACCCTGCCTTTGATATTACCCCGGCCCGGTACATAGGGGCGATTATTACGGAGAAGGGAATTATTAGGCCCCCCTACAGGAAAGCGATTAGGAAGGTGTTAGAAATTCGTTAGAGAAGCCGGTTTTATGGGTTGACCTATGATGGACATTCACCTATACTCACACTTTTCCGGGCTTAGGCCTTGGAAATTCCCCGGGTTTCCGGGCAGACCGCTGAAGCGGCTCATTGAAGGGGGTTGGGAACTTCAGGATAGATGGAGAAAGAGAGATTAGGACATTGACCTCGCTTTTGAACCTTGTTCTCATTGACCTCTACCAGTGTGATCACGAGAGGCTTCTGGATGCCGGTTTGATTAGAGAAGGCATGCTGAAGGCGGCTGAGGTGATGGGGGCTGAAGTGGTTGGTGAATCATTTCATACCTTCAGCCCTTGGGGTGTGAGCGGCACGGTGACCATTGCAGAATCCCACCTCGCGGTGCACACGTGGCCCGAATATGATTTCGTGGCCGTGACCTTTGAGACCTGTGGAGACTGTATGGATCATAAGAGGGCTTATGAGTATCTGGTCCGTTTTTTCCGTGCCAAGGACCCGAAAGTCACTTATCAGAAGAGAGGCTTTATGGATTTTGCGGGTGCCCATGTGGACTACAAGCAAGTCGTTGGCTGAGGCCCTTTCCCCTTGGACCGCGTTAATCCGGTTGACAAGCCTTCATCGTTTTCACACCCCATTGCCCTGGTAGAAATCGCCTGGCGGGCCAAAGGGGAGGTTTATCCTTGGCTCCTCTCCCCGCAGCCCTTTCCTTTTTTCAGATCCCCTCCCTGATTTTTAAACAAGGACGCCTTCAAGACTTTTTGGGTGTCTGGTGTAATCTTGAATCGCTCGTCGATTCTGAAGCCGCCCACCCAGAGAAGTGTCCCCCGGCAGGTCAAAATGGGAACAGTCCTCCTCACCTCTGAAGGGACCTTGAGGTCCTGGAAGAAATCCTTCACCTTTTTATGCCCCCCCACGCCGAGAGGGACAAACCGGTCTCCGGCACGGAAACTCCTGATTTCCAGGGGGTAAGTTATGCGGCCTGCATCTAAAAACGCCGTGTGCGGGGGTGCCTCAAGGTTCGGGAGAGCGCTTCTATCCAGCTCTTCCAACGAAAGGGTGTAACCCGGGGTCTGCAGCCTGAACCTGCCGGGTCCTTGCAGGGTATAGGAGAAGGCTTTGGGATTTTCATTCCCCGCCGTTTTAAAGACCAAGCGGTCGTAAACCCTTTTGACGGTCAGGGCCTTGGGGAGGACAACCCGCGACTGGGGTTTAGACCCGGTGGCCATTTTCAGGACGGCCTCTATATGACGACGGTTGAAATGACGCAGGTCTCCAGCGGTCCTTTTAAAAAGGGCGCGAACCGCCCTGGCCTTCAGGGCGTCGGCGAGCCGGAGAAAGGGGGGCAGGGGCACCTGGACCCCCCCATGATCCCCGGTGGCAGCGGTTTTTTCCACCCAGGCCTGGGCCTCCTGGCCCAGCCACGCCTCATCCTGTCTGAAAATATCAGCGGTCCGGGCTAGAATCTCCGCAATCCGGGGCTGGTATTGCTGAAGCCGAGGCATCAGCTCCAAGCGGATTTTATTCCTCAAATGGCCGGTCTCGAGGTTGGAGGAATCCGTCATGGCGGGGTATCCCCTGGCCGCCATATAGGCCTCCACCTCGTGGCGGGAGGTTTGAATGAGGGGCCTGATGATTGTGTCGTCCCTGCAAGGAGGAATTCCCGTGAGCCCCGAAGGACCGCTGCCCCGCAAGAGCCTCATGAGGACGGTTTCGGCCTGATCATTGAGGTTATGACCGACGGCGATCTTTTGGGCGTGGTGCCTGTCTCTGGTACGGTCCAGGAAGTGATACCTGGCAGCCCTTGCCTTTTCTTCCACAGAGGGCCCTTGGGCCTTCAAAGGAGGATGGACCTTTTGGACCTCAAAAGGAAGGCCCAGACTTTGGGCCAGGGAGACGACAAAATCCGTCTCGGCCTCATCCTCTCCAGGTCTCAGGCCGTGGTCGAAATGGGCCACGATTAAGTCGATCTCCAGGTCTCCTTTGAGTTCAAAGAGGATGTGGAGGAGACAAACGGAGTCAGGGCCTCCGGATACGGCCACAACCACCCTGTCTCCCTTGCTGACCATGTGGTGACGGGTCAGGGTGGCGTTTACCTTCCTTATGGTCTGCGTTGCCTTGTCCATGCTCCAGATGAGAGATCTCCGGGATCGACCTCAGCCTTCAAGGCTTTCCTCCAAGCCGGGTTCCGGGAGGATTTCCACGGGCCTCGCCGCCCTTGAGGACGCCTTTACGGGGGCAAAATAGCATGGCTTGCGGGCAAACTCAATGCCGCCTGAAATGATTTGCCCTTCGGCATTCCGGGGCTTTTTATCTGATGCCGCCCGGGTTGACGGGGCGAGGGACAAAGGGGCCCCTGCACCGAATGCCCCCCTTTGTCCTTGGGAGTTGAGGATTTCTGTTGACGAATGCGCCCTATGGGATATAAACATCGACAGATTCGGTCCTTTCCCGGAGCCTGGGGGATCGGACGAGGGGGTGGATGAGCTTTGATGGGTGATGGGCGTTTTCAAGACAATCTGCAGGGCCTTTTTGATCCCCGTGCCGTGGCGGTGGTAGGGGCGTCCGGCAATCCGGGCAAGCTCGGATACCATGTCTTGAACAGCCTGATTCAGGGGGGATTTCAAGGTCCCATTATCCCGGTGAATCCCGGGTCGGGGGAGATCCTGGGGCTCCCCACATTTCCTTCGGTAACCGCATATGGAGGTGAAATCGATCTTGCGGTCATTGTTCTCCCCGCCGGGCAGGTGGCCCCTGTCCTGGAGGGATGCATTCAAAAAGGGGTCAAAGGTATGGTCCTCATTACGGCCGGGTTCAAGGAGATTGATGATCCAGAAGGGGGGGCGCTGCAATCGCGGCTGGCCGAACTGGTGCGGGCTGCAGGCGTTCCCGTCATCGGCCCCAACACCTTTGGCATGGTGAACCTCCATAAGAACCTCAATGCCTCTTTTACCCCTGAGTTCTCACGGGCGGAAAAGGGGTCCATTGCTGTGGTCAGCCAGAGTGGTGGCTTTTCCCATCTGCTGGCCTTTATGGCTATGGGGCAGGGGGTGCGCCTCGCTAAAGTTGTGGGCCTGGGAAATCGGCTCAATGTGGACTTTGCCGAGATGGTGCCCTATTTGATTGAAGACGCAGATACTCAGGTGATCGTCCTCTATATTGAAGGCCTTGACCATCCCCGGGCCCTGATGGACGCGGTGGAGGCGGGCCGGGGGAAAAAGCCCATTGTGGTTTTGAAGACGGGGGCCTCAACGTCCGGGGACCGGGCCTCTCTATCCCATACAGGCTCCATTGCAGGAAAACAAGAGATTTACGAGGGGGCCCTCAGACAGGCCGGAGCCATATGTGTCAGGGATTCGGAAGACATGTTGGATGTGGCCCAGGCCCTTTCCGTCTGCCCCCTGCCCCAAGGGCCCGGGGTGGCGATCCTGACGGCCCAGGCGGGACCGGGCATGGCGGCCTGTGATGTATGCGAGGCTGAAGGCTTACATGTGGTCCCTTTCAGGGCGGAGAGCCAGGCGTCTATAGACGCCCTTTTACCGCCTTTGGCCATACGAACAAACCCCGTGGATATGGGCCCCGCCTGGTACAGTTCTTTCGCCATCCGGGGTATTGTAGAGACCGTTATGGACGCTGAGGAGGTGGACGGGATCATTCTTCTCATGATGTTCGCTTCTGCCAACAGAACGGCTGTTTCAGACCTCTCTGATGTGCTTTATGAACGACGTCAGAAAAAGCCTGTGGTTACCTGCCTCGTTTCTCCGCCCGGCATCTGGGATGGGGTGGTGGAAAAACTGGGGGAGGCCCGGGCTATTGTTAATCTGCCCACCCCTGAGAGGGCGGCGAAGGTGATGGCCTGTCTTTGGCGGTACAAGAAGATGTTAAAAATGAAACCGGGAGGTAAAAGTGGACGTTATTGAAAAGGCTTTAAAAGAGGGACGCAGTACACTTTCGGAGCATGAATCAAAGGCGCTTTTAAGGGCCTATGATATTCCGGTTACCCGGGAGAAGGAAGCGGGTGACGAACAGGGCTTCAGGGAAGCCATTCAGGAGATGGGCTTCCCCCTGGTCATCAAGGCCTGCGGCCCGGCGCTGAGCCATAAAACGGAAAGCGGCCTGGTCTATGTAGATGTGAGGAATGAGGAAGAGGCCTTGGCCGCCTTTCATGAGATTATGAGCAAGGTCAAGGCGGAAGAGGGCGCGACCCTGGTCCAGGAAATGGTGAAAGGGCAGAGAGAGCTGGTGGTGGGCCTGACCCGGGACCCGCAGTTCGGGCCCTGTGTGATGTTCGGCCTGGGGGGGATTTTTACGGAAATCCTAAAAGATATTTCCTTTCGCGTCGCCCCCATAGAAAAAAGAGATGCCCTGGAAATGATGCAAGAGATCAAAGGCCGAAAGATCCTGGAGGCCGTCCGTGGTATGCCTGAAGCGGATCTTGATGCCCTTTCCCAGATCCTGATCACGGTGGGCAGGATCGGCCTTGAACAGGAAAAGGTCAAGGAAATCGATATCAATCCTGTCATCCTGAAAGGAGGGGCACCGGTGGCCGTGGATGCCTTGGTGGTACTCACCCCTTGAGCCTTTGCCCATTTCACCCCTTTTTGATTTCCGCCTCTCAAGCGAAGTGTTGGCCATGAAACCGGCTTGAGGGGCGTTTTTTTGCCCTTGACGCGGCCCAAGGGATTATTATTTTTTTATAAATGTTTGTGCAGCTGGTACGACAGGGAGAGGCAAGAAAATGGGAAACTGGTTCAAGACGACACTCCTCTTGGGTGCCCTCACGGCGCTCATTGTTTGGATAGGCCATCTTTTCGGCGGCCGGCAGGGCATGATCCTGGCCTTTATGCTGGCTATGGGCATGAATTTTTTCAGCTACTGGTATTCCGACAAGTTGGTTCTGAAAATGTATCGCGCAAGGGAGGTGGACCCTGGGGAATATCCCGGGCTCCATGAAACGGTAAAGGAAGTTTCTCAAAAGGCGCAGATTCCCATGCCCAGGGTTTATATTATCCCCGAGGCATCCCCCAATGCCTTTGCCACGGGCAGGAACCCGGATCATGCCGTGGTGGCGGTAACGGAAGGTCTCCTGAAGTTAATGGACAGAGAAGAGCTTAAAGGGGTGCTTGCCCATGAGATGGCCCACGTGAGAAACAGGGACATCCTCATCGGTTCTATTGCAGCCACCATGGCGGGAGCCATTATGATCCTTGCAAGTATGGCCCGGTGGACCGCTTTCCTGGGAGGGGGTTCAGACGATGAAGAGGGGGGTCTTGGCGCCATAGGCCTGATCGTCATGTCTATTTTGGCCCCCCTGGCGGCCATGCTCATTCAGATGGCCATATCCAGGTCAAGGGAATACCAAGCCGATGCCACGGGCGCCGGCTTTGCCGGCCATTCGGAGGGGTTGGCCCGGGCCCTGGAAAAGTTGGGCGCCTATTCACGAAAAGTCCCTTTACAGGCCAAACCTTCTACCGCCCATATGTTTATTGTAAACCCCCTGTCGGCGGGGAGTCTGGTCCGCCTCTTTTCCACCCACCCCCCTCTTGAGGAAAGGGTGGCCAGATTGAGAGGGGCGAAAAGGGATAATACGCCATCGCAGTCGGCCCAGGACCGGGGTAAAAGAGAGGCGGAGGCTGTTTGGCGGAACTTATCAGAGTAGTTCCTTGTCCCTTATTGAAAAACCCAAAGGCTATGGTACCGTGGCTGATGGATTCAAAGGCCAAAGGCATGGTCTGGACCTCCTGCGTGCTTTTTTCACAAGGGCCCGTAGGAGAAAAAGGCCCTTTTTCCAGGGTAAAAGAGAGGGGTGCCGGGGGCAACCCCAAAAGTGCGGCCACGAGGCCATGGTTTGACAGAAACGCCTCCATGTTTTATGATAATATGCCAAAATTAAGCGGCCCGGCCTATCAGGTCGGGCGTTTGGTTACAGGGATCTTGGCCCTTACAGGCCGGAGTTGAATTTTCCGTGTCAATGATTAGGATTTTTAAAGATGACCATTTTTCATACCCTGAACCGCCGAATTCCCTTTTTAAAAAGGAGTGAAAACATGCATGAAAGAGGTTCGAATCATGTCTTTGATGGGGCTTCCAAATACGTCCTTGACGAAGAACTGGCTGAAATCGTTAATATTTCAATGGCCCTGGAAATGCCCCTTCTTCTCAAAGGAGAGCCTGGCACGGGGAAGACCATGTTGGCCCATGCCATTGCCGAGTCCATTAACATGCCCTTAATCGTGCTCAACGTCAAATCCAGCATGAAGCTGGTGGACGCCCTTTATCAGTACGATACCCTGACCAGGCTCAACGACAGCCGGTTTGGTGATTCCCAAAGGGATGTGAGCAACATCGAAGACTACATCACCATGGGCAAGATAGGCCAGGCCTTTACTTCTGAAGAAAGGGCGGTGTTGCTCATAGATGAAATCGACAAGGCGGATACGGATTTTCAGGATGATATGCTGGACGTCCTGGATCAGATGGAATTTGATATCATCGAAATCGATAAGACCATCAAGGCCAAAAACAGGCCTGTGATCGTCATCACCTCCAATGCCAAAAAGGACCTCTCCGATCCTTTTTTGGGCCGGTGCAATTTTCACCATATCGCCTTTCCCGAACCGGATATGATGAGAAAGATTGTGCAGGTCCATTTCCCCGATATTAGCATGGACCTGCTGGATAACACGGTAAGGGCCTTTTACAAGGTGAGGGAGTTCCGGGGCATTGAGAAAAAACCCGCGACCAGGGAATTGATCAATTGGATTCGAGCCCTTAAGGCCGATCCGGATTTCAACGTAAAGAATCTCATCAAAGGGGATCTTCCCTATCTGGGAGTCCTTTTCAAAAAGAGCCCTGATTATGCCGTCGCACGGAACAGCGCGGCAAGGATGAGGGTGTGAAGCCATGTTTACGCGCTTCTTCTACCTTTTGAGGCAGGTGGGTATCCCGGCAACCCCCACCTCCTTTTTGAGGCTTCAAAAGGCCCTGAGCATGGGTCTGATCACCTCTGTGGGCGATTTCTACACGGCCGCCCGCTCCATCCTGGTGAAGAGCGAGCGGTATTTCGATCTCTATGACCAGGTCTTCGCCCACCACTTTGAAGGGGCAGAACTCAAGGAACCGGATGAGTTTGAGCTTTCCGAGGTGGCTCAGGCCATGTTGGAACAATGGTTAAGGGATCCGAAGGCCGTGGCGGACGCCCTGGGTGTGGATGAGGAGTCCCTGAACACCTTGAGTCCCGATGAGTTGCTCCAGTATTTCCTGGACCGCCTCAAGGAGCAGACCGAGGAACACCACGGAGGCAACAAGTGGATCGGCACGGGCGGGACATCCCCTGTGGGCCATTCCGGCTACCATCCCGGCGGGATGCGGGTCGGGGGTATCTCAAGAAATAAGTCGGCCGTGAAGGTGGCCATGGATCGCAGGTACCGTGACTACTCTCAGGAGGGTCCCCTTACGCAGGCCCAGATCGGGGAGGCCCTCAAAAGGCTCAGAAACATGGTGCCTGTAGGGCCCAAGGATGTGGTCAATGTGGACGAGACCATTTATCAGACCATGAAAAACGGCGGTGAAATCGAAATCGTCTTTGACAGACGCCTCAAAGACCGCCTCAAGGTGATCCTGGCCATAGACAACGGCGGCTGGTCCATGGATCCTTACATTGAAATGGTCCAAACCCTGTTCAACTACGCCAGGGCCCAGTTTAAAGAGGTCAAGACCTTCTTTTTCCACAACACCATCTACGACCTGCTCTGGGAAGATCCGCCCAGGATGAGAAAGCCCTTTAAGGTGGATGAACTGGTTCGTCTTGATCCCGAGACACGCTTTGTTATTGTGGGTGATGGGAGTATGGCCCCTTACGAACTCATGGCCACAGACGGTTCCATTCACATCGAGGAGCGGTCTAGGAGACCCAGTTATGAACGGCTCCAGTTCATCGCTGAAACCTTCCCCCATTGTGCCTGGTTGAATCCCAAATTATCCCATGAGTGGCCCTATACGCGCACCATCAATATCATCCGGGAGATCTTTCCCATGTTTGAACTGACCATAGACGGGCTCGAGCAGGCCGTCACCCACCTCATGAGCAAAAATTGACGGCCCCTACAAGCCAAGGCGGGCCCCTCTCTCGGAGAGATCTCTCAACCCCTGCATATCCAGGATTCTTATCCATAGACCTTAAAACATCTCCTTGATGTAAAAGAAGAGCATGGAGCCCGAATAGGCCACCTTGAGCCCGGTGCTGACCATAAGGCCTACAAAGGCGCCCCATCCGGCACGCAAGGCGGACCTTCCCCCTTTTCTGGCCACCAGTTCCCCGGCAAGGGCCCCTACAAAGGCCCCGATAACCATGCCCCAGGGAGGGAAAAAGAATACGCCCACAATGAGACCCGTGATGGAGCCCCACATGCCCAGTTTTGAGGCCCCATATTTCTTGGCGTATCTGCCGGGGGCGATGACGTCCAGAAGGGTCACCAGCGCCATCAAGGCACCTGAAATGACCAAGAAAAAGACCCCGAAGGGCTCCCAGTCCTTTACCCATGAGAGGAGGATCAAGGCCAGGAAGCTAATGGGAGGCCCGGGCAGGATGGGCAGGATGCAGCCCGCCAGGCCGAGCAATGAGACCAGGAGCCCCAGAATGATCAAAGTTGTGGTCAAGGATTATCCTCCTTGGTGGGGAAACAAAAAAAGGCCGGAGAGCCGTGGGGCGGGATTATACTGATAAGGGTGTATGAGGGTCAATCAGAATCGGGCCGGGCGAACTTCTCCTTGATCAAAACGGGGATGGTGCATTATAAGAGGTCTGTTCAGTGAGAGAGGGATAAGGGGCTCCTGGTGCATGGATTGAGTCTCTTGAAAAAGTGGTCTCGAAAGTCAGGTAACGATGCCTTTTCTCAGGTTCCGAGTCTTCCGGCCGGAAGGCCTCCGACTCGACTGAGCTCGTCGCGGGCCGACAGTCACCTCCGAGACCGGGAACCCGGCCCGAAGGGCCTGCGCCGAGCGAAGCGAAGGCAAAGAAAAGGCATCGTTACCCTTAAGAACTTATTGAACCGGGTGGAACGCCGTTGGGTGTGTGAAGCATAATGGCCCTTTTAGGAACACGAAAGAGCGTCGTATTTTTGGTCCTGGGCCTACTCTTTTTGCTGGGGGTCTCTTTGACGGTGGGTTTTGGGTATTATCTCATAAGCCCCTGCAAGGAGAAAGCCCCTGACCAGGT
>CAZNLL010000040.1:26111-27577 GCA_964573885.1 uncultured Desulfobacteraceae bacterium
TGGGTTTTGGGTATTATCTCATAAGCCCCTGCAAGGAGAAAGCCCCTGACCAGGTCTTCCTGGTCCGGGAAGGGGCCACCATGAATGCCGTGGCGACAGAACTTGAGAGCAGGGGGCTGGTGAGGGCAAAGGACCTTTTTCTCCTCTGGGCCCGTCTCATGGGCTACAGCCGAGACATCAAGGCGGGAGAGTACCGCCTTAACCCGGCCATGAGTCCTGTGGCCATTTTAAACACCCTGAGCCGAGGGGCGGTGATCGCCCACCCGGTGACCATTCCCGAAGGGTATACGGTTGAGCAGGTGGCCGAAGCGCTCGAGGACAAAGGCCTGGTCGACAAGGCCCCTTTTCTTTCACTGGCGCGGGATCCTGCGGTGGCCGAGGCTGTGGGTGTCCCCGGACCGGGTCTGGAGGGGTATCTTTATCCTGACACCTATCATTTCTCCCGGAGCCTTCCCCCGCTCTCCATCATCAAGGTCATGGTCCGGCGCTTTTGGGAGGTGGTGGGCCCCTTGGAGGAGAGGATCAAGCAGATCCCTCTGAGCACGGCAGAGGTGGTAACACTCGCTTCCATCGTGGAAAAGGAGACCGCTTGTGCCAAGGAGCGGCCTCTCATTGCCCGGGTCTTCCTGAACCGTCTCAAAAAGGGCATGCGCCTGGAGAGCGACCCCACCGTTATCTACGGTCTTCGCTCCTTTGACGGCAACCTGACCAAAAAGGATTTGGCCCCGCATACCCCTTACAATACCTATCTTATCCGCGGCCTTCCCCCAGGCCCCATCGCCAACCCCGGCGTGGAGGCGATCAAGGCGGTCCTTTACCCGGCCGATGGCGAGGTTCTCTACTTTGTCTCCAAGAATGACGGCACCCACCATTTCTCCGAAACCCTCTCTCAACACAATAAGGCCGTAGAGATCTATCAGAAGAAAAGACGGGGAAAAACCTCTTGACAGAGGATATTGTATACAGTACACAAATATTCCAACTTAGTCCTACGATGTATAGGCCTCGATTCTTAAGGTATTCACCCAGGACTACCCTTCCCTCGTAACCCCATCGCTCATTTGGAGGCACCTTATGGATCTCTTTAACAAAATCACTGTCCTGTCCCTTGAACAAGCCACGGTTTTGCCCTACTTGACGTACAGGCTGGCCCATGACGGGATGGAGGTCGTCCGCATGGAGCATCCTGTTTACGGGGATCCTAACCGTCAGATCGGCGAAAACGTGCTGGGGGAGGAAAGGATGAACGCCTATTACCTGTGCATCAATGCGGGGAAAAAGGCCCTGACCCTCAACCTGGCCGATCCGGAAGGCCAGAAGCTTTTTTCCTCTCTTATCAGGGAGTTACAGGTAGATGTGTTCGCCACCAATCAACTCCCCAGAAATTACGAAAAACTGGGAATTGACTATGAGAGCCTCAGGGCCCTGAAACCGGATATCATCTGGCTCGGGGTGACCGGGTTTGG
>CAZNLL010000041.1:0-27190 GCA_964573885.1 uncultured Desulfobacteraceae bacterium
CAGTGATCAGGGTAGTAAGGGCGGTGGGAAAGAATGTTTAATCAAGAAAAAAGCTCTCCTCTCAAGATAGGGTATCTTGTCTCAGCGGTCCTTTTTTTGCTGCTTCTCATCCCCTTTTTCCGGGATTACCTCAGGGAGATGGGCCTGAGGTGGCTCTATATCCTGCTCTTTTCCCTGTCCCTTTCCTATATCTTAACGCCCATCGCCGGGTGGTTCGCCCGGAAGGTCCACATCCTGGATGTCCCGGATCAGAGAAAGATCCATGCCAAGAGCACTCCCCTTTTGGGGGGGATGGCCATTATGACCTCTTTTTGTGCCTCTCTCATGAGCAATATGGTCCTGGAGCGGCAGATGGTGGTCCTTTTGTGCGGGGCCGTGCTGGTGGGCCTTGTGGGACTCTTGGATGACTGGCGGGGCCTTTCGGCAAGGCTCAAGCTGGGTATCCAGGTGGGGGTGGTGGTGATACTCATTTTCAATGGGATCCTATTGGATTTGCTGCCGCCGAAAACGACCTGGGGAATGGCGGGAAACGCGGTCTTGACGGTCATCTGGATCGTGGGGATTACCAATGCCATGAATTTTTTTGACGGCATGGACGGCCTGGCCACGGGGCTTGGGGCCATTATCTCCCTATTGATGGGCATTGTTTCCTTTCAAACCCATCAGCCCTTTATGGGCTGGATCGCCATAGCCGTATTGGGCAGCTGCCTGGGTTTCTTGCCCTTTAATTTCAGGCCCCGGAAGCCGGCGGCCATCTTTTTGGGGGATGCAGGGAGCACCTTTCTGGGGTTTGTGCTGGCCGCCCTGGCCGTGAAGGGCTATTGGGCGGATGACCAGCCTATTGTATCCTTTGCGACTCCCCTCTTGATCTTCTGGATCCTCATCTTTGATATGGCCTATATCACGGTGGAGCGTGTTATTACCGGGAAGGTGAGGACCTTAAAAGAGTGGATCGATTATGTGGGCACGGATCACCTCCACCACCGCCTTTATGCGCTCCTGGATGATAAACGAAAGGCGGTCCTGACCATATTCCTTTTTGCGGCGGCCCTGGGCCTGGGGAGCCTGGCCCTGAGGAACGCCCAGATGACAGACGCCGTTATCCTGGTGTGCCAGGCCGCCTTAATGGTGATCCTTTTCTCCTTCCTGGAGCACGCGGGCCGCAAGGCCCAGAAGGGGTGATGGGGTGTTGTTGACATTTCAGATCCAAACCCGTAAAGTTGATTTAGAATAGCACCTTGAAAAGCCGGTCTCTGAAAGTCCGGGTAAGGATGCCGGATAATCATAATAAAAAGAGCGCGACCCATGACAGATGAACCCATCCTGGCAGAAGTCGAGGGCGAGGCCATGCTCATTGATATGGAGAGGGGGGTGAGCTATTTCCTCAACGAGACGGGCGTGCTCATCTACAAGATGCTTAAAGAGGGGGAGGGGGAAGAGGAAATCAAGGCCCGCCTTTTGAAAGAATATGAGGCAAGCGAAGAGGACGTGGAACAGGATATCCGTGAATTCCAGGATGTCCTCAAGCAAAAGGCCATACCATGGGCAAAAAGCCATACATCAAGCCGGAGATAAGGGAAGAGTCCCAGATCCTGACCGTCAGGGCCTGGGTCACCACCACCCAATATCTTTTAACGGAACCCACCACCGAGACGAGCCTCGCCCTCCAGACCTTTACGGAAAACGTGAGCCAGACCACCCAGTCCAGCCAGGAGGTCCTCAGCGAGACCAGCTACTGGTCCCAGCAGTTGATTGCCCGTATCTTCAGCCGGGGAAGGGCCTAGTGCGAGCCAAGGCCGGTCTCGTGCCGCGGTAAACCCACCCCATGATCAATACCATCGCCATAGACATCACCAACCACTGCAATTTTGACTGTGTCCACTGCCTCAGGGATAAATTGGGACCCAGGGCCCATATGGGGCCTGATCTGCTGGAATATATCCTTAAACAGATGGGCTCGGTGGGGATAGAAAGCGCATGCCTCACCGGGGGCGAGGCGGCCCTCCACCCCCAGCTGGACCGGGTCTTTGCGCTCCTCAAAGACCACGAGATCGCCTTCAGCCTGGTGAGTAACGGCTTCCTGTTTCTGGAAAAGATTATGCCCCTTTTGGATGACGCCATAAGGCCCTGCTTTACCGGGGCCTGCTTCAGCCTTGACGGGGCCACGGCCCAGTCCCACGACAGGATCCGGAAAGAGGGCAGTTATGAACGGGTTATCGAGGCCATCAAGGCCTGTGTAAAAAAAGGGATTCCTGTCTCTGTCAAGAGTATTCTCCACAACGAGAACTTGGGAGAAATCCAGAAGGTGGCCTTTTTGTGCGCCTCCCTGGGGGTCCAGAGCCTGGGGTTCGTAATTCTTACCCCCACGCCCCGGCTGATCTCGGAGGGACTCATGCCCTCGGCCCCGGCCTATGAAGAGGCGGTTCATTTTATCAAGGGGAGGATGATCCCGGCATTTGGCATGCGCATAGAGATTGAAGGGTATTCAGACCCGGATTACAAGCCCCGTTTCTGCAACCCCGCTCACGGCCTTTCCGTGGATCATGAAGGAAACTTTATCTTTTGCTGCAACCTGTCCCATCCCACGGCCGGAGATGTCCCTAACACTTTGGGCAAGGAGTGTCTGGGCAACATCACAGAGATCGGGATTGAAGAAGGGATCCTGAGGCATTACCGGATGCTGGCCTGGTTCATGGAAAAGGTGATGAGTGGGGCCAGGGGGATCAGGAATTGCACAGACTGTTTCCGGCTTTTCGGCAAGCTGGACTGGATGAAGGCCTATGAAAGCCCCGACCATTGACATCGTTAATTTCTGCAATTTCTCCTGCCGCCATTGCCTGGTGAACAAGGCGGAGGCCCCCGCCTATATGGACAAGGCCCTCTTTGCCCATCTCATGGGAGAACTGAGGCACTTGGGGTTTCACTATGCCGGGATCACCGGCTCCGGGGAGATCTCCCTCCACCCGCAGCTGGAAGATATCCTTTTGAGCCTGGCAGGGCATAATATGGATTTCGAGCTCCTTACCAACGGCTATCTCTTCAAGGAGCGCCTTTTTCCGCTGCTCCGGCAGCCGGTGATCCGGAAACGGGTCCGGCTGGCGGGATTCAGCCTGGACAGCCCCAGAGCGGAGGCCCATGATAAAAACAGGAAGCAAGGGAGCTTCAGGCGGGTGGTGGAGGCCATGGGGTTGTGCCGTTTGATGGGGATCCCCTTTTATGTCAAGACCGCGGTGACCAACCTCAATATCCATGAGCTAAGGGACATGATTTTTTTGACCTCGGGCCTGGGTGCCCTGTCCCAGTCCTTTATCTTTGTCCAACCCACGGAACAACTCATGAGAGAGGGTCTTCTCCCGGATCCCCAAGAGCTCTACCAGGTCTTTAAAGGCCTGAGTGGCTGGAAACGTTTGTTTCCCAGGTTGAAACTGGAAGCCTTTAACCCGGGAAATGATCTCTTCACCTGTAATGCCTTTTACAAGTTCGGGGTGGATGAGATGGGAAACTATCTCCTCTGTAACAACCTCAGCAATGTGGGGGAAGACGCCAATTACAAGGGCCCTGAATGCCTGGGCCGTGTCCAGGAGACGCCTTTGAGGGAACTCATTGTGAGGCATCTTGACCTCCTCCCGGAAATCCTGAAGTGGCGGTTTGAAAGGAAGGAGGCCATCAAAGGGTCCCCCCTCTCCTTGTGCAACTGGTGTTTCCTCCAGTTTGGAAAAATGGGGTGGCTGAAACACCACCCCGAGTCTCCGTGGTCAAGATGCTTGCATGTGACATCTACGGGCTAAAGACCCGAATACGCTTTCTCCGGGAGGAGGATGAAGGGGAGGTGGCCCAACTCCTGCGGTTTTTTCTGAAAAAAGATATCGACCGGGTGGATGTGGATCTTGGTTTCAAAAAAAAGGCCGTGGCCCGGGAAATCGGGAGTCTTCTTTTTCCCTGCCTTGCCGAGATAGGCATATGGGCCGTTCATGCCGGGGGCTTTCACAAAAACGGGGTTATCCTCACGGTAGGTCCTTCGGAGTGTGGAAAATCCACCCTCACCTATGAAGCCCTGAAAAGGGGCCTTTATGTGCTGGGCGATGATATTATTCTTTTAAGGGAGAATCAGGAGGGGATAGAGGCCCTTCCCTTTTTCTCCACCATTTCCCTGAGGGACGAGACCGTGACGCCCGAGGCGGAATGCTTCAGGCCGGGGTTGGTGCGTGCCTTTCTCCTGCCCCGCCTCACACGGGATGGGACCTGTGTGAAAAGGCTGGAGAGGGGGTCGGATCTCATGCAAAATCTGGTGCCCCAATTCCTGTGGTCTTCCAGGAAGGAGATCTCCCATGCCCAGGCCCTTTTCCTGGAAAGACTTTGTGCGTATCCGGCCTATGAACTGGGCTGGGGACCGGAGATCAGGGAAGAGCCCCGGGTCTTTGAAGGGATGTTACATGAGATTGTACAGGGTTGAAGGGATTTCCATGTATCCCTTTCTCCAAAGGGATGATCTCGTGGTGGTCAAAAAAGGGCCCTTTGAAGGGTTGCGCCCGGGGTGCCTCGTCGTTTTCAGAGAGGGGGAAAAAGGGCATTATACGGTCCACCGGTTCATTAAAAGGGAAAAAGGGGGCCTTGTCCTGGTGAGGGGGGACGGGTACGGTCTCTCGTCCCAGTGGGTGAAAGAGGAGGTTATTATAGGACGGGCCGCAGGGGTGGTGAGAGGTGAGAGGTTTATCCCCTTTACCCGGTTCCGGGAGTGGGTGTCATGGGCCCTGTCCTATCCCAGGCGGGGGATCATTCACATGAGAAAACGGTGGATCCATGGGACCTGATTTCACCAGTGTCTATGCCCGAGCCACCCGGCTCGCCTGCCGGGAACTGGATGGGGAGTTTGTAATTGTTCCCGCCCTGGAAGCCCCTGGTGAAGAACACATCACCTACTACACCTTGAACGAGGTGGCGAGGGCGGTGTGGGAGCGGCTGGATGGAAAGACCACCCTGGGAGAGATAGGAGAGGCCCTGGAAGAGGTCTATGAGGTGGAAAAGGAGGCCCTGGAAAGGGACATGTTCCAGCTCCTGTCTCATATGGAGGAAAAGGGCCTGGTCTCCAAACTTTCATAACTCGATGCGTATAGCATGACCTGGAGCAGAGAAGAAAACCTGCTTTTACGAATCGCGGCCCAGGGAGACAGGGTGTCCTTGGAGGGGGCCGGGGGCGTGGACTGGCATGCCCTCATCTATCACGCCTCCAATGAGGGGCTCCTGGGGTTCCTCTACCATTACGCCCGCAGCCAAGCCATTTCTGTGCCGCCCTGGGCCGAAGCGCTTTTACACCAGGAATACCGCCATACGGCCTTTCAAAATCTCTGCCTCCTCCGGTTTGTGGAAGAGATGGGAGAAGCCTTAAGGCAACGGGATCTCCCGGTGATGGTCCTCAAGGGGGTCTCCCTGCTCAATACCGCTTACAGGGATGTGGGCCTCCGGCCCATGGAGGATATCGACCTCCTCCTTCGCCCGAGAGACCTGGATCCATTCAAGGCCATATTGGGGGACATGGGCTTTGCCCAAGACAGGGTCTATCAGACCACCTTCAACCGGGGAACGGTCATGGTGGACCTTCACACGGACCTGGTCTCGGCCCACCGTATTAAGAGCAGGAAGGCCCTCTTGAAACTGGATCCGGAGACCTTATGGCGGGGGGCCCTGCCTTTTTTTGATGAAACCGTGCCCGTCTACCGGCTCGCCCCGTATGACGGCCTCATCGCCCTGGCCTTTCACCTTTTAAAGCACGGGTTTTGCCGCCTCATCTGGTTTGTGGATATCCAAGAAACCCTGAAGGCATGGGGGCCGGATCTTGAGTGGATGCCTTTTGTCGACTATTGCACCCGGGCGGGGGCCGGACGGTGTGTGCTCTATGCCCTCCTCTTGACCCGGAGGCTCCTGGGCCTCCCCGTGCCGGAAGAGGCCCTTCAGGGCCTGGGCCAGGGAAAACTCTCTTTTTTGGAAAAGGTCCTCCTGGGCATGCGGGCGGCAAACGAACCCATGGGGCGGCTTTCTCAACTCCTCTATCTTTTCCAGATAAAGGGCGCCCTTCAAAGAGTCCGGTTCATCCGGGAGAATATGTTTCCCAGAAAAGAAGTGATGGGCCAGATTTTCCCCGGCAGGCACCATCAGCCCCTCCCCTCCCTTTACGCCTCCAGGGTCCGGGACCTCTTTTTATCCGCGGGCACGGATCTGCGTTTGGGGGCCAGGGCCATGATCAAGGATGCGGGGCTCAGGCACTGGAAGTGACGGGTCTCAGAGCTCGGAGAAAAAGGTGGAGGCCACGTCTCGGGTGGATTTGCCCTTGTGTTCCGGTCGGCCCGGGCGCTTTTCAGGAAAGGATTTTTCAGAGATGAGCTTGATCCCCTTGAGGCCCTTCACCTCCTGGGCCACCTCTCCCACCCTTTGGAGCAAATCCGAGTCCTTCCCTAAAGGGGCCTCTGTTTTTATGTAGACAATCCCCTCTTCTGCAGAGACCTCGAGGTTGGGTTTGACATCTATAAGGGCGATCTTGACCTCGGCTGCGAGCACCATATCGTTGACCATCCTCTGGGATTCAGGGGTGGTTCGAAACGGCTCCAGCCCGGCGAGCCCACAAATGGTGTCTGCGGCATCCTCTACGGTGATCCTGTCTATCCTCAAGACCAGGTCGTAGAGATTGGGATCCCAGATGTCTATCCCGTAGAGCCTTTTACCCCACTTGATCCGTTGGTCATCAATCCTTTTGAGGAGCTTCAGGGCCTCCTTTCGGGAGACCCGGTCCCGGGCCATGAGGAGCTTTATGCGGTCCTCCAGGTTGGATATGACCCTCACCCTCAGGACCCTGGGGATTTCTTTGGCAAAAAAGTGGCAGGAGAACCCATGGTAGACCATATCGCCTTTTTCCAGGTGCCTCAGGAGTGCGGCCCGGACGTAGGCAATATACCTTTCTTTTCCGTGGGTAAAGCGGTCCAGGATGGAAGGGGCGTCCCCAAAGGCGTGGATGAGCTTTATTTCGGGGATATTGAATTCCTTGGAGGCCTCCAGGATGACTTCTCGAGAAATACAGGTGTAGCCCAACTTCCGGGCCACCTTCTCGGCCACCTCTTTACCCCGGCCGTAGGAGCCTCTTGAAATGGCAATAATGGCCATTTTGACCTCCCTCCAGGAGGTTGAGGCCTGTGCCCGTTAGCCTTTTAATAACACCTTAGGTGTTTTCAGTAATACGCCTTTTAAGGCAGGTATAGCACAGGGCGCAGGGGATCACAAGCCTATCCCTGATCCACCATCAAGATGTCATCTGCTGCGTTGCCTTCGGTCGCTTCTCATTGCGGCGTATTGTATATACGCCTCAATCGGCGCTCCTCGATGCCTTGCATCTAACACCTTGCTGGTGCCCAGGGAGTTCCCAAAATCATTGATTATCATTGTCTATCGAGAATTTTGATGGTGGATTTAGGATCTATTAAAAAGGTTTGACTTACCTATAAATTTACAGTATAAATTTAGGTGTAAGTTTTTTGCCCTCATTCACAGGAGCCTGCCCATGAAGTTGACGAATAAACAAAAGGCGTTTTTGTCCTATGTCTCCGGGTATATGGATGCCTGGGGGAGGGCGCCCAGCTTTGATGAGATCTGCGCCCACTTCGGCTTTGCCTCGTATAACACGGTCACCACCTATCTCAAGATCCTGGAACGGAAGGGGTATATCCGCCTGCCCAAGGAAAAGAATCGAAAACGGGCCATAGAGGTCATCAGTCCCGTAGAGACCAGGCGCTTTGAATTCCCCCTCTTGGGCCGGGTGGCTGCGGGAAAGCCGATTGAGGCGGTGGAAGATGTGCGGGTGGTCGAGGCCCCTCCCGCCATGGCCGAGAGAGGGGACTGCTTTGTGCTCCAGGTCACCGGGGATTCCATGGAAGAGGAGGGGATCCTGGACGGCGATTACGTGGTGGTGAGAAAGCAGCCCACCGCCGAGAACGGCCAAACCGTGGTGGCCCTTATCAACAACGAGGCCACGGTTAAGAAGTATTACCAGAGAGGCGATCACGTGGAGCTCCGGCCGGCCCATAAGGGCATGGAATCCATCCGGGTCAAGACCGGGGACCTGCGGATTGAAGGCCGGGTGGTGGGGGTCATGAGGTATTATCCATAAGGGCCTGACGGCCTGGATGGAGGTGGCCTGTGCGCACGATTCTCCACATCCATATCCCCGCCTTTTCCATTGCCGTGGCCCGGGTCTCCCAGCCGGCCTTAAGGGACCGGCCCGTGGTGGTCGCCCCCCGCTCCGAGCGGGCCCTGGTCCTGTCCGTCTCTCCGGAGGCCCGAAAAGAGGGGCTTTACAAGGGCATGTCCCTTTCAAAGGCCGTCAAGCGGTGTCCGGAGCTCACCCTGCTTTCCCCCGATCCCCTGCTTACGGAAAGGGCCGGCCGGGCCCTGGTGGAGACGGCGGCCCGGTATACGCCCCTGTGGGAGCCCCTGGGGCCGGGACATATCTGGCTGGATATGACCGGGACCGGCCGCCTCTGGGGCCGGGCCAAGGACACGGCCTTTCGCCTCAGGCAGGAGATCAAGAACCGGCTTTACCTGTCCGGAACCGTGGGGATGGCCGGCAACAAGATGGTGTCCGGCATCGCCTCCAAGTTTGGGTCCTCCCAAGAGGTGGTGGATGTGGTTCATGGGGAGGAGGCCTCCTTTATGGCTCCCTTGAAGGTCGGGGTGGTGCCCGGCATCGGCCGTTTCGGTCAACGACCCCTTTTAGAAGAGCTCCATATCACCCGGGTCCGGGAACTGGCCGCCCTGGATATGGGCCGCCTCAAGCTCATCTTCGGCCGGCAGGCCCCGGTCATCCATCAAAGGGCCTTGGGCGTGGATTTCACCCCGGTCTATCCCGGGGCCGCCAGGCCCGTGGTGAGCGAGGGGGCGCCTTTTCCGGAGGATGAAGAGGACGACCAAAGGCTCCTGGGGGCCCTTTACACCCTGGTGGAGGCGTGCGGCCGCCGGCTCCGGAAGCGGGGCCTTTTTCCCCGAAAGGCGGGGCTCGTGATCCGGTATGCCGACCAGGTGGAGGTCACGCGCCGGGTCGCCCTTGCCCGGGGCAGCCCGTGGGATTTTGACCTCTACGAACCTGTGGAAGGCCTTTTTTTCAAGGCCTGTACCCGTCGGGTGCGGGTCCGGTATATGCGGGTCTGGTTCCAGGATTTTTCCTGTGCCGGACCCCAACTGTCCCTTTTTCCCGGGCCCCCCCAAGAAAAGAGGGCCCGGGCGATTCAGGCCACGGACCGCATCAGGGAGCGGCACGGCAAGACCGCCATTTACTACGCCGGGACTGCATGAACTTTATCCACCTCAACGTCCATTCCCACTACTCCCGGGGCTGGGGTGTGGGCACCATCCAGGAACTCTGCCGGGCCGCAAAAGAACGGGGCATGCAAAAGCTGGCCCTCACCGATACCAACGGGCTCTACGGCCTGATCCCATTTGTCCGGACCGCCGCACAGACAGGCATTGAACCCATTGTGGGGAGCGAACTCCTCTCCCAAGGCCGGCGGGCCGTGGTGCTGGTCAGGAGCCGGCAGGGGTATGAGAATCTCTCCCGGATCGTCTCCGAGCGGCGGTGCCGGGAGGATTTCGACCTCGTCCGGGGCCTCAGAGAGCGGCGCGAGGGGCTCATCATCCTCTCAGACGATTTCAGCCTCCTCAAGGCCCTCAAAGGGGATGGCAGAGAGGGCCTCTTTGTGGAGATGTCCCCCGGCTACCAGATGGCCCGCTGCTATGCCTTTTCCCGCCGGAGCGGCATCCCCCCCGTGGCCACCAACCGGGTCTTTCTTGTCCGGGGGGAGCAGTTCCCGCTCCACCGCATCCTGCGGGCGGTCTCCCTCAACACCAAACTTTCCCGCTTGACCCGGGAAGAGACCTGCCGGGAGCACAATTTCCTCAAGTCCGCCTCCGCCATGATGGACCACTACCCCCACGCGCCGGCGGCGGTCTCCAACACCCTGACAATCGCGGAGGCCTGCCTCACCCGCTGGGATTTCGGGCGGATCGTCTTTCCCCGTTTCGGGGACATGAACGACCAGGAGGCCTTTGATCACCTCTACAGGGCCACCCTGGAGGGATGCCGGCGGCGGTACGGCAGGATAACCCGGGCCGTGCGGGAGCGGGTGGACCGGGAGATGCAGGTGATCCGGGAGAAAAATTTCGCCCATTATTTCCTGGTGGTGGCCGATATGACCAGACAGGCCCGCTGGTCGTGCGGGCGGGGAAGTGCGGCCGCATCCATTGTCTCCTATGCCCTGGGCATCACCCACGTGGACCCTGTGGCCCACCGGCTCTTTTTTGAGCGCTTTTTAAACCCGGGCCGCCAGGACCCGCCGGATATTGATGTAGACTTTGCCTGGGATGAACGGGACCAGGTGGTGGACTATGTCTTTGCCAAGTACGGCAACCGCCGGGCCGCCATGGTGGCGAACCACAACACCTTTGGGGCCAGGGCCGCCGTCCGGGAGGTGGCGAAGGTCTTCGGGTTGACGGAGCGGGAGATCGGGCGGGTCACGGACCGGATCGGTTTCGGTTGGCGCCTTTCAGAGGACCTGTTCGGCCACCCCAGGATGCGGGGGATTGAATTCAAGCGGCCCTGGGATGCCATCTTGTCCTCTGCGCTCCAGCTTGAACACCACTTCAACCACCTCTCCACCCACTGCGGCGGGCTGGTGGTGGTCCCCGACGAAATACGCCGGTACTGCCCGGTAGAGGTCTCTCCCCGGGGCCTCCAGGTGCTCCAGTGGGAAAAAGAGGCGGTGGAGGAGGCGGGCCTGGTCAAAATGGATATCCTGGGCAACCGGAGCCTGGGGGTGATCCGGGATGCCCTGGAACTGGTCAAAAAAAACCATGGCCGCCGGATAGACTATGCCCGCCTCAATCCCCTCCATGATCCCCGGACGGTACGGATTTTTTATCAGGGCGATACCTTCGGGGTCTTCTACTTTGAAAGCCCGGCCACCAGGCAGGTCCTGACCAAGGTGAGTTCCCGGATCCCCTTTGAGGCCTATCTCCGTATGGACCACTTTCACCTCAATGTGGTGGTCACTTCCATCATCAGACCCGCCTCCAATAAGCATATCCGCACCTGGATCTCCCGGCTCCATGGAGAGCCCTGGGATCCGCCCCATCCCCTTTTAAGGCCGGTCCTCCAGGAGACCCTGGGGGTGATGGTGTTTCAGGAACAACTCAGCCAGGCGGCCATGCACCTGGCGGGCTTTGATCCTTCCGAGGCGGACACCCTCAGAAAGGTGGTGAGTAAAAAGCACAAGGGGAAAAAACTCCGGGATTTCCATGACCGTTTTGTCCAGGGGGCCCGGGAAAGGGACGTGGAAGAAAAGGTCATTCAAGAGCTCTGGGAGATGATGATGGGCTTTGAGGGGTACAGTTTTTGTAAACCCCATTCGGCCAGCTACACCATGGTGGCCTATAAATCCGCCTTTCTCCGGGCCCACTATCCGGCCGAGTTCATGGCCGCGGTGATTTCAAACGGCGGGGGCTATTACACCCCCTTCGGGTATCTTTCCGAGGCGAGACGGATGGGATTGAAGGTCCTGCCTCCCCACATCAACCAAAGTGACATTTCCTATACGGGCAAGGGCCGCACCATCCAGGTGGGGCTCATGCAGTTGCGGGGTCTCTCCCGGGAGACCCGGGAGGCCGTAATCTACGAGCGGGAAAAAAACGGTCCCTTTTTATCCCTGGATGATTTCTTGAACCGGACCGGATCCGCTGTCCAGCTTCAGGATGTCAGGGTCTTGATCAAGGCGGGCTGTTTTGACGGGCCGGCCCGGTCCCGCTCCAGGGCGGATCTCCTGTGGCAGGCCCTGAGATTCTTTTCCCAAGAGACCCAAGCACAAACGCTTTTTCCCCTTGATCCCGGGGCCGGACCGGCCCCGGGATCGGGGAAAACGGGCAGGGACCTTAGGGTGAGACACGAAAAGGAGGCCCTGGGTCTTCTCCTTTCGGCCCACCCCCTTGATTTCTACCGGGATCGTCTGAAAGGCCTGGATTATGTGCGGGCCAGGGACCTCCCCTCTTTTGTGGGGAAAAGGGTCACCACCCTCGGGTGGCAGGTGACCGGCAAGACCGTCCACACCAGAGAGGGGGAGCCCATGAAGTTTGTCTCCTTTGAAGACCCCACCGGCCTTTATGAGGCGGTCTTCTTTCCCAAAATCTATCACCAATGCTGCCACATGCTCCGTAGCGACCGCCCCTACATTCTCAAGGGCAAGGTGGAGGAAGAATGGGGTGCCCTGACCATGACCGTGGAGGGGATCCGGTTCCTTGAGGGGAAGGACCATTTATGTATGGAAACAATTCCCCTTTGATTTCGCCCACAGCCTATGTCATGATTCATGCCATTTTGGCAAGAGTTTAGGTGTTTGTGAGGATCAGACAAGGTTTACACCATGAAATCGGACCGCCCCTATGAAAAACATGTCTACTGGCTGACCCGGGAGGAGGAAGGCCTTCTCCGGGAGGAGCTGGCCCGCAGGAAGGTGCGCTTGAAATCCGCCAAGGGGATCGTGTGCACGCCCCTTGACCGGATTAATAAGATTACGAGCGTGGGCCCCGAGGTGTGGGATGAGACCTGTAACCGGCAGGGCAGCTGGTACCGGGGCTCCGAGAAAAACGGCTTATACCTCATTGTGAGCTCTTTTGACCTGGGGGAATATGAGGACAAGAAAGCCGCCGTGATCAGGGAATCCGGCTTTGTCCCGCCCCGCTTGGCGTCCGTGGAAGAGAAAAGGCGCCTGTGCGAGGAAAGACCCCCGGACATCCAGGTTCCCCCGGACTGGTATCATGTGGGGGAGACGGAGAAACGGATCTATCTGCGCTGGGCCAGGCGCTTCGGATCCCAGGCGGAGGACTACGACTTCCTGTTTCTGAGCCACACCGCCAACCACCTCAATTTTATTACCCCCCGTTTTTTTATCCGGGAACAAGAAGAGGTCATCCCCTATTCCATTGATGCCACCGCCCACCTCTGTTCCTGCTGTGTGGAACTCTTCCAGGTCGTGGGAGGAGAACACAGGAAGAAACTGGTGGCCCCTTGCCCGGGGGGTGCCATCTTTGCCCGACTTAGGCCGGACCGCTACCTCCTGGTCCAGAGGCCGAAGTAAACTCCTGGAACTCGATATCCTTGCAGGCCTTTCGGGTCGGATCCCAGTTTCTCCGGTTCCAAGGCTCCCGGCCTGGACGCTGGAGAGATTTTTCTCATTGATATTATTGAAGTGTTATGCCATCTATGACATATTTAATAAGCGGCCCGGGCCCTCCTGGAGGAAGGGATTGACGGGCATTTTTGGGCCCTTGAAAAGCGTGGGGGTCCTTACAACAGATAAGGGTTTAATGGAGTTTTTTTTTAAGGTCAAAGAACCCACTGAGGTCTTGGAGTTATTAAGCGGCTTTGGTCCGTCCGGGGAAGAAAAGCGCCCGTTGGAGGACGCCCTGGGCCGGGTCTTGAGCCGGGACCTGGTGGCCCCTGAAAACCTGCCCCCTTTTGCCCGCTCCACCGTGGACGGCTATGCGGTGCGGGCCAAAGATACCTTTGGGGCCGGTGAGAGTCTTCCGGCCCTCTTGGAAGTCTGTGGGGAGGTGTTGATGGGGGAGGCCCCCATGGTGGAGGTGAGTCAGGGTCAGGCGGTCAAGATCTCCACCGGGGGGATGATCCCCAAAGGGGCCGATGCCGTTTCCATGCTGGAGTACTGCCAGCTCCTGGATGAACAGGCCCTGGAGGTGAGCCGGGCCGTATCGCCCCTGGAAAATGTCATACAGCCGGGAGACGATTTCAGGGAGGGCGCGGTGGTGCTTATGAAAGGACAGGGCCTGCGCACCCAAGACCTGGGGTCCCTGGCCGGCCTGGGGTTGGGGGAAGTGCCTGTTTTTAAGCGGCCCAGGGTGGCCCTCATATCCACGGGAGACGAGATCGTGGACATCACCCAGAGGCCCGGTCCCGGACAGGTCCGGGACATCAACCGTTATACCCTGGGGGCCTTCTGCCGGAGAAACGGCGCAGAGCCCCTGTATTTGGGCCTCTGTCCGGACCGGTTCGATCCCCTTAAAGACATGGTCCAGGAGGGCCTGGCCCGGGCCGATACGGTATGGATATCCGGTGGGAGTTCTGTGGGGACCAGGGACCTCACCCTCGGGGTCTTGGAAACCTTGCCCGGTTTTGAACTCCTGGTTCACGGGATATCCATCAGTCCCGGCAAACCGACCATTATCGGGAGGGCGGGGCCCAAGCCCCTGGTCGGCCTTCCCGGTCACGTGGCCTCGGCCATGGTAGTGGCGGAGGTTTTTTTAATGCCTTTGCTGTGGAGGCTTTCGGGCCACAAACAAGGGACCGGGCCGGGGCAGAGCGTGGCAGAGGCTGTCTTGAACCGGAATATTGAGTCCGCCAGCGGCCGGGTCGATTATGTGCGGGTCAGGCTCTTTGAAGCCAAGGAGGGCCTGGTGGCAGATCCCGTCTTCGGAAAGTCGGGCCTTATCTCCACCCTGGTGGAGGCGGACGGCCTGGTGGCCATCGAGATGAATACGGAAGGCCTTTATAAGGGCCAGAAGGTCAAGGTCATGCGCTTTAATGACGGCAAGGGAGGCCTCTCTTGAAAAGACAAGTTTATCTCTCCATGAAAAGCCTTGAAGAGGCTAAAGCGCTCTTTTTCGCGCGATTCGGCCCTGGGCGGCGGAGCGGTGCGACCGTGATCAAAAGCGAGGATGCCCTGGCCCGGGTCACGGCCGAGCCTGTTTTTGCCAAGCGCTCTTCCCCGTCCTTTCATTCCGCGGCCATGGACGGTATCGTGGTGAGGGCCGAGGAGACCTACGGCACCACGGAGAGGAACCCTCGAATTCTGGAACTCGGCCGGGACGCCCTTTGGGTTAATACGGGACAGCCCCTCCCCCAGGGGTTTAACGCGGTGATCATGGTGGAAAAGATCCACCAGATGGATGAAGGCCGTTTGGAGATCCGGGCGCCCGCCTACCCATGGCAACATGTACGCAAGGTGGGGGAGGATATCGTGGCCACCGCGTTGATTCTCCCCCAGAATCATCGGATCCGGCCCTATGATATAGGGGCCCTCATCAGTGCCGGCCTGTTTTCCCTTCCGGTCTGGAAGAGGCCTTGCGTGGCCATCATCCCCACAGGCTCGGAGCTGGTAAACCACAAATCCATTGAGGAGACGGAGCCCCTTGAGGCTGGTGCGCTTTTGGAATACAATTCCCTGGTCCTGGCCGGCCTGGTTCGGGAGTCCGGCGGTGTCCCCATGGTCTATGATATTGTCCCGGATGAACCCCGGGAGATCCAGACGGCCTTGGAACAGGCGGTGGACTCGGAGGCCCATGTGATCATCCTCAATGCCGGGTCCTCTGCAGGGAGCAAGGACTATACCATGCACGTGGTGGAGGCCTTGGGCGAGGTCCTGGTCCATGGGGTGGCCATGATGCCGGGCAAACCCACGGTGCTGGGTGTGGTGAAGGACAAGCCCGTAGTGGGTAACCCCGGCTATGCGGTCTCCTCCATGCTCTCCTTTGATCAGTTTGTAAAACCCCTGCTCTACGGCCTTCAAGGCCTGCAGGCCCCGGAGCGAAAGACCCTGCGGGTGAAACCCACCCGGGATATCCCCTCCAAACTGGGCATTGAGGAGTTCTTGCGGGTCAATATCGGCAAGGTGGGCGAAACCTATGTGGCCACACCCCTGGCAAGGGCGGCGGGCTCCATTACCACCCTGACCAAGGCAGAGGGCATCATCCGCATCCCCCCTCTCTCAGAGGGGATTTCTCAGAAGGAGGAAATCGATGCGGAATTGCTGGTTGATCGGGAGGATCTCCTCAACACGGTGGTCATCATCGGCAGTCATGACATGAGCATCGATATCCTGGCGGACGAGATTCGTAAAGGGGGTCGCAATATCCGGATATCCTCAGGAAACGTGGGCAGCCTGGGCGGGCTGATAGCCCTTCGAAAAGGGACCTGCCACATGTCCGGTTCCCACCTCCTGGACACGGAGACCGGGGAATACAACCTCTCTTACATCAAGAGGTATCTTGGGGGGATGCCGGTGAGCGTTTTTCACATGCTCTTGAGGGAACAGGGGCTCATTGTGGCCAGGGATAATCCCAAGGGCATCCAGGGCCTGGAAGACCTGCAGAGGGAAGATATCGTTTTTGTCAATCGTCAGGCCGGGTCGGGGACCCGGGTGCTTTTGGACTACAAGTTGGGTCAACTGGGCATTGCGCCGGAATCCATTAAGGGCTATGACCACGAAGAAACCACGCACATGGCCGTGGCGGTGGATGTGTTGAGCGGTGCAGCCCATTGCGGTATGGGGATCCATGCAGCCGCCAAGGCCCTGGATCTTAACTTCATCCCTGTGGAACAGGAACAGTATGACCTGGTGGTCCCCACGGCTTTCCTGGAAATGCCCGGCATCCAGGCCGTGTTAGAGGCGGTCCGCTCCCAACATTTTAGAGGGCGGGTCCGAGCCATGGGCGGATATGAGCCCTCAAGGAGCGGAGAGCTCCGGGTCCAGACGGGGAGGGAGGGACATGGTGCATCTTAGACTCAAATCCAGGCAGTGGATCGTGGATGAACGGGATCGCATCATTATGGGTGAAGGGAGAAGACAGATCCTGGAGACCATCCAGAGGACAGGCTCCATCAACCAAACGGCGAAGATTATGAAGATGTCTTATAAAGGCGTGTGGGGCAAGATCAAGGCCTCCGAGAAGTCCCTGAATGCCAAGATCGTGGATGCGGACAGGAAAAGCGGAACCCGCCTCACCGACGAGGGCAGGGCCCTTCTGGATAGATACAAGCGCCTAAAGGAAGACTGTGTCAGGGAAGACAATAAGATTTTCAGCAGCATATTTGATATTTGAGTAGATTAGACTCTTGGGGGCCTCGAAGGAGAACCATGAATGCCACAAACCCTCCCCCCATCCTCTCCATTGTGGGCTGGTCAGATGAGGGCAAAACCACCCTGTTGGAGAAGATAATCCCTGAGCTGGGGCATCGCGGATTCAGGGTGGGGACCATCAAGCATGACAGCCACGGGTTTGACCTGGACCGCCCGGGCAAGGACAGCTGGCGCCACAAGAAAGCCGGTGCCGCGGTGACGGTCCTTTCCTCTCCTCTGCAAGTGGGGTTGGTCATGGATGTGGATCACGACCATTCCCCGCGCGAGCTCATTTCCTTCCTGGGGGGGGTGGACATCATCCTCACCGAGGGGTACAAAAGGGAGGCCCATCCAAAGATCGAGGTTTTCAGGGCCGGAAAAGAGAGGGAGCCGGCCTGTAAAGGGGATCGGTATTTGTTGGCCATTGTCACGGATGAGCCTGTGGACATGGGTGTGCCCCGGTTTTCCATGAACGATCCAGGGGGCCTGGTTGAATATGTGATAAGACATTTCAACCTCATTCCCGGGCCCTCCTCCCTGAGGGTGTCCGGGCGCCCCTAAAAGGCCCGGGGCTCAATGAGCATCAAAACTAACCCTGAGCGCATCATGAGGTGGTGATGACAAGCATTCCTCTTATTTCTCAGATCCCTGTGGGCGCGTCCACTATGGGGGCCTTCGGACACGATATCGTCCAAATGGTCCTCCAGGCAGGGCTTATGGTCAAGTTCGTGTTGTGGATCCTTTTCCTCTTTTCGGTCATCTCCTGGGCCATCATATTCTTCAAGTTCAGGCAGCTTTATAAGGCCAAACAGGAGACGGCCAGATTTTTGAAGTTATTTTGGGAAAAGAGGGACTTAAAAAGGATCTACCAGCTCTGCGAAGACCTGAAATACAGCCCTGTGGCCCTCCTTTTTAGGACTGGATATAGTGAAGTCAATCGCATTTGGCGCATACAAAGTTCTCTGGATTCAGAGCCAGAACCACCCGGGCCCGAGGGCGAGGAACAACCCATGCGGTCTCAAAAGGCCGTTATGGACAATCTGGAGAGGTCGCTCAGGAGGGCCACCATTGGTCAGATCAACCGGCTGGAGAAGGCGGTGAGCTTTCTGGCCACCACCGGGAACACGGCGCCCTTTATCGGTCTTTTCGGCACTGTGTGGGGGATCATGGAGTCTTTTCGCGGGATAGGCCTTAAGGGTTCCGCCAACCTGGCCGTGGTGGCCCCGGGGATCTCCGAGGCCCTTATCGCCACGGCTGCGGGCCTGGCTGCGGCCATCCCCGCCGTGGTGGCCTTTAATTACTTCTCCAACAAGGCCTCCGCTCTAAGCGCGGAGATGGATATCTTTACCTCGGATTTTTTGAGCATGGTGGAGCGGCAGTTTTTTAAAAAGCAGATGTTTACAAAGACCGGCCACTAGGTTAAGGGGACCCTTCGGCAGGGATAGAGGATGGCCACGAATTACGGCAGGAATAACAGGCGGTTTATGTCGGATATCAATGTCACGCCCCTGGTGGACGTGATGCTGGTGCTTCTCATCATCTTTATGGTCACCGCACCCATGATGATGCAGGGGGTGGATGTGAGCCTCCCCCAGACCAAGGCCAGACCTATGAAGACCCGGGAGGATCCTTTGGTATTAACGGTGAACAAGAAAAAAGAGATCTTTCTGGAAAATCACCGAATGGAACTCAAAGGCCTGGATGTAAAGATCAAAAAGATTTTTGAGAACCGCAGGGATAAGGAAATTTTGCTCAGGGCGGACAAGGATGTCCCTTACGGGTTTGTCATCGAGGTGGTGGCCAAGGTCAAACACGCAGGTATTGACAAACTGGGCATGGTTACCGAACCTCTGGATTAATGTATGCAAGGCTTGTGGTCTGAATCTCGTTTCAATAACTACCCGGAGCCAAAATGGTGGCGGGTGGTTCTCCTGTCCCTGTTTATTCACGTGGCGGTCTTTTCCGTGGTTTTCTTTATCCCCCAGGACATGCCTGCCAGAAAGATAGGGGGAACGGTGTACGAGGTCGATTTGGTGGAGATGCCCCAAAAGCGGTTGACAAAGGCCCCCCGCACGGCCCCTGCAAAACCTCGGAAAACCCGTACCATCGCGCCCAAAAAGGCCGCACCTGCCAAGCGAATCTCCCCCCCTAGAAAAAAGGAAAGGCCACTGACGGTAGCCAAGAGGGTGGTGGAGAAAAAGACGAAGAAGCCGGAAAGGCCGAAGGTTTCGCCTTCCAAGCTGATTGATCGGGCCGTGGCCAGGGTGGAGAGGGACATAAAGACCAAAGAGGAAGATCCTATTGCTCAGGCCCTGTCCAAATTGGAGCACCAGATACAAGAGGACGCGGAAAAGGAGGCAACCCCAGGAGGGGCCGCCCACGGGATCTCCATGCGGATGTACCAAATGATGGTGGAAAACAAGATTAAAGGCAACTGGGCCTACCCTGTGGCCCTGGACAGCAACCAGGGAAAGAAGGATCTGGTGGCTGTGGTCCTTGTCAAGGTCAGGAGCGACGGTTCTATCCTGGACTTTTCTTTTGCCCAGAAGTCCTCCAGTGCCATGTTTGACCGGTCCGTAAGGAAGGCCATCGAGAGGTCGGACCCCTTACCGCCTTTCCCGGAAGGGTACAGGCGGACCTATGACGAGATAGAAATCAACTTTAACCTGAGTGAACTGGATAATTATTAGGTTTTTGGAGGCCTCTTTTTATGCGCAAACGTTCAAGAATCCGGGCGGGGGCGGGCTGGCTTCTTGCCATCCTCTTCCCCCTCACCTTTTTTTTATTCTCAGGGTCGGCCCTTGGCAGGATTTACATTGATATCAATGCCCCTTCTGTACAGAAGTTCAAGGTGGCCATCCCGGATTTCAAGCCCCTCGGCACGCCGGTGGAGCATCCGGAGCTTTCAGCCAAGCTCTCTGAGGTGCTGGCGAGCGACCTGGATCTGAGCGGGTATTTCATCCCCTTGGAGAAAGAGGCCTTTCTGGAGGAAAAGGGCGGAGGCATCACCCTTGAGGATATCCGCTTTAAGGACTGGTCCGTTATCGGTGCGGAGCTTCTCATAAAAGGGGGGTATACCTGCGTCGGCAACAGCATGGAAGTCGAAGTGCGTCTCTTTGACGTCTTTTGGGGCCGGCAGATCATGGGTAAAAGGGTGCTGGGAGATGTCCGCCGCTATCGCCGCCTCATGCACAGGGTGGGGAACGAGATTATTGAGAAACTCACGGGGCATCCCGGCATGTTTTTGACCAAGCTGGCCTTTGTGGGAAACGGCACTGGACAAAAGGAGATCTACCGCTGTGATTACGACGGCCACAATGTAAAACAATTGACCGAGGACAGGAGTATCTGCCTTTTGCCCCGGTGGTCTCCGGACGGCGAAAGGATCATGTACAATTCTTACAGGGATGGGGGACCCATGCTCTATTTGGAGGACCTTGATTCAGGCCGTGTAACACGGGTGTCGGCCCGGGCAGGCCTGAATATCGGTGCCGCCTGGGCCCCTGACGGCAAAAAGGTGGCCTTGACCCTTAGCCTGGAAGACAATCCGGACATCTTCCTCATCGATTTGAATGGAAAGATCCTCAAGCGGCTCACCTCCCACTGGGGGATTGACGTGTCTCCCACCTTCTCCCCGGACGGGAAAAGGATCGCTTTTGTTTCCAACCGCTCCGGATCACCCCAGATCTATGTCCTGGACTTAATTACCGGGAGTGAGCAGCGTCTCACCTTTGAAGGGAACTATAATACCTCCCCCTGTTGGTCCGTTCTCAACAAAATAGCCTATGTATCCATGCAGGACGGGAGATTTGATATTTACACCCTGGATCCCGAGGGCGGGCAGGTTCGACGGGTGACGGCGAACAACGGCAATAATGAGGATCCTTGCTGGTCCCCTGACGGCCGGTATATGGTTTTCAGCTCCAACAGGGAAGGCCCCTATCATATTTATCTCATGAGCGCCAATGGGCGGCATCAGAGGAGGATTACCCATGAAAGGGGCGATCAGACCTCTCCATCCTGGGCCCGGTAAGCCGAAATGCGGATGGTCTCATATCTTGATATTATGAAAAAGAAATGGTAAGGATTCTGGTAATCAGCAGGGATGAAGCCGTTTTTTTCTTGCAAAACCCGAAACTTTAAGAGTATAGATAGACTTTGACGGCCTATCCTTTATTAGCATATATTGAGTTTTGTATATCAATCCAAAAGTTCGGGAGGAGGTAAAGAGAGTATGAGTAAAAAAATGATGACCGTTTTGGTAGCCCTGGCCTTTGTATGCTCATCCTTTTTGCTGGTATCTTGCGCCAAAAAGCAGGTCAAGGTTTCGGAAGAAAAAAAACCGGCTGTTGAAGTGGAAGAAAAGGTGGAAAAAGTGGAGGTGGTCGAGGTAGAAAAAGATGAAGACACGGCCGCCAGAGAGGCCCAAAGGCAGGCCAGACTCCGGGAACTTGCTGCGGCCCAAAGGCTTGCCGACGAAATCAGGGCCTTTGAAACCACAAACATCTATTTTGATTTTGATAAATCGGATCTGAAGCCCGAGGCCCAGGAGACATTAAAACAAAAGGCCGAGTGGCTGCTCAAACATCCCGCCTATACGGTGCGCGTTGAAGGCAATTGCGATGAACGAGGCACCCAGGAATACAACCTGGCCCTGGGTCAGAGGAGGGCGGACGCCGCCAAAAAGTTCTTGATGGCCCTGGGCGTGGCGGAACACCGCATCGGCACCATCAGCTATGGTGAAGAAAGACCTGCAGACCCCGGACATAATGAGAGGGCCTGGGCGCTCAACAGGCGGGACGAGTTCAAATTGACCAAGCGGTGGTAGTTTATTCCTTCTTGATGGGATTATACTGAGCCGACCCGCTGAACAGGGGTCGGCTCCCTTGTTTTGTCGCAAGACTTTAGGTTTTTTCAGTGCCTGTGAGGATCATGACCTCCTTTTGTGGAGGATTAAGGAGCTGATGGGGACTTTACTGTACAACAAAGGCAGGGTGGTGCTCTTATCTGTTTTTGCCCTCTTGCTATCCTCCTGTGTGACCATGGAGCAGGACTTGCTCTACCTGAATGACCAGGTCAAGGCCCTTAATGAGCGGGTGGGCAGGCTTGAGGAAACCATGGATGCCAAGCTGTCCAAGGACCTTGAATCGCGTCTCAAGGGCATCCGGGAGAACCAGGCCGACCTGGTAAACGACATGAATAACGTCAAGGGAGAAGTGCAGGTGTTATCCGGCCGGGTGGAAGAAAATCTGCACCTCACCAAGCGGGCCATTGAGCGGGATACGACGGAACAGGATCTCATGAAGGCGGGTTTCACGGAGCTCAAAGAGCGGGTGGCCCGACTGGAGACCAGGGTCAGCCAGATCTCCGCCTATGTGGGCCTTGAATCTTCAGGGGAGGGGATTAAAAAGCCTGTGGAGGCCGCACCGGCACCGGCCAAAGAGCCTGAAACGCCCGAACCCAAACCGGTGGTGGCGGAGGAAAAACCCGTTTCCCCGGAAAAGGCCCAATACGAGGCCACCCTCAAGGCGTATCAGCAAGGTAAGTACGAGGCGGCCATCGCCGGTTTTGAAGGTTTCCTCAAAAAGCACCCCAAATCCGATCTCGCCGATAATGCCCAATTCTGGATCGGCGAGTGTTACATGGCCCTCAAGCAGTATGAAAAGGCCATACTGGCCTATCAAGAAGTGATCAAAAAGTATCCCAAGGCCAACAAGGTCCCCAACGCCTTGCTCAGACAGGCCTTGGCCTTTTATGAAATCAACGACAAGACCAGTTCCAGGCTCCTCTTAAAAAAGATCATCAAGAAATACCCGGAATCCAGTGAGGCAAAAATCGCCAAGGCCAAGCTTGAAAAGATGAAGTAGGTTGGTGCTAGATGGCGAGCCAGTCCTCCATTTGAGCCTTCCTGGCCAACCCTGGGGGATCAAGAATCTTAATATAACCCTTTGAGACCTCCAAGAGGCCCTGTTCTCTGAAGGTCTTAAGGGTCTTATTGATGCTCTCCCGGGTGGCCCCCACCATAGAGGCGAGGTCTCTCTGGGTCACGGGAACCCCAATGCGGATTCCCCCTTCCTCCTTGCTTCCAAAAACGCGCTCCAGGTCCAGAAGCTTTTTCGCCAGCCGGGAAGTAATATCCAGAAAATGGGCTTCCGCCAGGAATACGTCCGTGTCGCGGAGCCTTTGAGCAAACAATTCAAGGACCTTTAGGACCAGGTCGAATCGGATGCGCAGGAGGCTGAGGAAATCCTCACGGTTGAGGCAAAGGACCTCGGTCTCTTCCATGGCTTGGACCGTGGCGGAACGCTGCTTGCCGTCTATAAAAGAGAGTTCCCCAAACATCTGTCCTTCGGAGAGGATGGTCAAAATCAGCTCGTCTCCCTCCGCCGAAGGGATGGTCACCTTGATCCTCCCCTTTTTTATGATATACAGGCTTTTGCCCTCATCTCCCATGTGAAAGACGGTTTGGCCCTTCGTATACCTTCGATGGACCAGGGAGGCTTCCAGTCGTTCCAAGTCTTGTTCCTCCAAGGAGGCGAAAAAAGGGATATTTTTAAGAATCTGCTTCAACGGCATCGTCTATCGGGAATTTTGATGGCGGATTTTGACCCTGGGTTTGAGGTTGCTTAAGCATAAAAATTATGCCAAACTATAGTCTTATCTAAACAGCCCCCTTTTTTTCTTCCACGGTACGCTGTTCAGCAGGAATATCTAACAGATAACCGGGACCTTGTCAACGGAAGGCAGGGGTGAAACCTAGAACTGCATGTATCAGATTTTACGTGTAAAATGTGAGCTATTTCATTGTTTGCCCTTTTAAAGGCGCTATAATTAGACACGCTATGGCTTTAAAAAAACTTAACCATAAAATCAGGTTTTTGGTGCGATGATACCTCTAAGACGTCAAATCCTCATCAGGGCCTTCAAGCTCTTTGATCTGGTGGTGTTGGTTCTTTCCTTGTTCCTGGCCGCTTCCCTCATTTCCTATCCCCAGGCAATTCCCTCCCTGGCTGAGCTTCTGTCCATGCGGGTCAGCGTCCAGAGCGTGCTCTTTGTGCTCACCTTCATGGCCCTGTGGCATATTATTTTCAGCCTGTTTATGCTGTATCGTTCCAGACGCCTTTCAAGCCCATGGGAGGAAGTCTTTGACGTGTGTAAGGCCACGACCGTGGGCACCTTCTTATTATTTGTTATGGCCAAGGTGATGGACGTCGGTATGGTTACGCCGTCTTTTCTCCTGGCCTTTTGGGCCTTGAGCAGCCTCATCACCGTTTTGAGCCGTTTGACCCTCAGACTGGGTCTGTCACGACTTCGGTCGGGTGGTCGCAACCTCCGGTTTATACTCATTGTGGGGACCAACCACCGTGCCGTGCAGATCGCCAAAGAGGTGGATACAAAACCGGGGCTTGGTTACCGGCTCTTGGGATTTGTTGATGAGGAATGGCACGGCTCGCCGAGATTTCGAAAGACAGGGTACCCCCTGATTTCCGATTTTGACGGGTTCGCGTCAGTGGTTCGTGATGAGGCTGTGGACGAGGTGTGGATTGGTTTGCCCATGAAGACCTACAGCCGGCAGATTTCCGAGATTGTGGCCTTATGCCAAAAGATCGGGATCATAACGCGGCTGCTGCCGGGGAGCTTTAGCCCAAAGCTGGCCCAATGGAAGGCAGAGTCCTTTCAGGGAAACCCCGTTCTCACCCAATATCCGGCCTCCATGATAGGCACCCCGGTTATCGTAAAACGCGTTATGGATATTTCTATCGCCTCTATTGTTTTGCTCTCCCTTGCACCGCTTCTTTTGTCCATCTCTTTGCTCATCAAGGTCACTTCCCGGGGACCGGTTTTCTTTATTCAAGAGAGAGTCGGTCTCAACAGGAGGCGTTTTCATCTGTTTAAGTTCAGGACCATGGAACCGGATGCAGAGCAAAAGCAGGCCCAGATAGAACATCTCAATGAAGTGGAGGGCCCGGTTTTCAAGATCAAAAATGACCCGCGAATTACCAAGATCGGGCGATTTTTGAGAAAGACCAGTATGGATGAATTGCCCCAGCTTTTCAACGTGCTCAAGGGAGACATGAGCCTGGTGGGGCCAAGACCTCTTCCTGTAAGAGATTACCGGAGGTTCTATCAAGACAAACACCGCCGGCGTTTCTCGGTGCCCCCGGGCCTCACATGCCTGTGGCAGGTCAATGGCCGGCATGCGGTGAGCTTCGAAGAGTGGATGAATCTGGACCTCCAGTACATTGATCAGTGGTCCCTTGATCTGGATTTCAAGATTCTACTGAAAACCATCCCGGCCGTTTTTAAAGGGTCAGGGTCATAAAAGCGTCCTCCTTACCCTGGACAATCACAAAGGCCCTGACTGCTTCTGGACCTTCCAAGTTGAAAGTGGCGTCCAATCCGACCTTCGGGAACATCTCATAGATACATTTTACCCGGCCTATTGGACAGGGTTGATCCTGGATCCAGGGGCCGAAACGTACCATCCGGAGGGGATGACTATTTGTGGATTATGAGCTTGAAAGGACAAAAGATTTTGTGCTATTCCTCTGGTAGCAGAGGGAGTCGCTTGTGAAACGTCTCTTTACTCGATCTTGTGTGATGAAAGAACATAATTTCCTGAGCGTCTTGAAAAAGGGCTTGAAGGGTCCAGTAACCGTTTTGGCCTGTCTTTGGTTGATTCTCGGCTGTGCCGCGAGTCCTCAAAAGGCAGGGGCTCCTTCACCGATGAAGGTATCTCTTCGGGGCCTTTCAGAAGACGGTCCCCAATCGTCAGCATTTCGACTGGGACCCGGCGATGAGGTTCGTGTAACGGTTTGGCGTCAGGAGTCTTTGAACAAGGCCTTCACAGTGCCCCCAAGCGGCTGGGTAACCTTTCTTTTGGTGGGTGATCTCCAGATCTCGGGGCTCACCCCCCTGGAACTGCGTGACCGTATTATGCAGGGGCTTGAAAAATACATGAATGACCCCCAAGTCAGCGTGGAAGTGACCAATTTTAGAAGCAAGCGGGTCTATGTCCTGGGCGAAGTCAGACGGCCGGGAGTGCTGTATCTGGGTTCCCCTATCTGTGCGGTGGAGGCCATTTCCCACTCTGGAGACTTTACAACCAATGCAAAGAAGACGGATGTGCTTCTCATCCGGCAGGGGCAAAAGCAACAACGGGAGGTTTTTCGGCTGGACTTGGAATCCGCAGTGAACGACGGAATGGTTGACCAGAATCCCATGCTCGAGTCCGGGGATATTTTATATATCCCTCCCACTTTCTTGGCGAATCTTGACCGCGTCTTCCAGCATATTGCGCCCATTTTATCCACAATTGTAAATCTGGAAAGAGGGCTGATTTTTTATCCCGATGCCAGGGATGTGCTGAAAGGGGAAGACGGGGCCAGGATCTTGGTTGTTCCTTAGCGCGACCCCTTTTCAGGGAGCGGTTTTTCATGCTGGGGGCTGCGCTCCTGCAGCAATCGGAAGGGTATGAAAAAAGGACTGGCGATTAGCGGATTACTACCGGGGATTTTTGAAGGGGTTGTCGACAGTATCCTCTTCTCGACAAAAAACATCAACCACCAGCGGTGGCTCATTACCAGTGCCCTGGCCAAAGAGGGCAAGACCACAGCCGCCCTGGGGATTGCGGTTAGCCTTTCCCATAGGGGAAAGAGGGTCCTCCTTCTCGATGCAGACCTGCGCCGTCATTCCCTGTCAACGTGTGTGGGTGTCAATGGCAACGTTGGATTGGCGGAGATTGTGAAGGGCGAAAAGGATCTCGCGGGAGGCGCTCAAAATCTGGACGATGCAGGGCGTCTCTATTTGCTGGGCAAGGGAAACGGCCGTATAGAGCCCTTTGAAGTGCTTGATTCAAGTAAGATGCAAGATATTTTAACCCAGGCCCGGTCCTCATTCGACTTTATCATCATTGATTCGCCGGCCCTCGAAGAGGCCTATGACCCCCTTTTCCTGGCGCCCCATGTGGAGGGTTGTCTCTTGATTGTCCAGTCTGAACGGACCGGAAAAGGGTCGATTATGGGGGCCATTGAAAAAATTCATCAAGCAGAAGGGAAGCTCTTGGGCATTGTGTTAAACAAAGAACAAAGGAGGATGCCGGGCTTCCTCAAACGATGGTTCTGATGCACAGGGGAGAGGCGGGCAAGGACAGCGGTGGAGATGGAAAAAGAGGCGGATAGAATTGCCAAGATATTTGTCGTCGGACTGGATGGGGGAAGCTATAAACTGCTCAAACGGTTGGCCGCGGAAGG
>CAZNLL010000042.1:0-27020 GCA_964573885.1 uncultured Desulfobacteraceae bacterium
CACACTAGTCTCATTTTCGCGTCCTCCTTATGGTATGGATGACCTGATCCGGAAGACATCCGAACTGGGTGTGGCCAGCATTTCTCTGTTTTTTTCTGAGAGGACCGTCATCAGGATGGATGAAAGCAGGATTCCAAAAAAAATGGATCACTGGAAAAAAATAGCCCTGGCCGCCACCAAGCAGTCTGACAGGCATGCCCCGGCCCGGATAGAAGGCCCGTCCCCTTTTGTGGATTTGGTGGCGAGATGGAAATCCAGCCCTGCCTTAAAGGTGATCCTATGGGAAGGGGAGGGAGCCAGGGACCTCAAGTCCTTGCTTCACGCTGTTCCTCAGGTCGAAAGGGTGGTTGGTATTGTCGGTCCGGAAGGCGGTTTTGCCGAAAAAGAGGTGGCACTAGCCGGGAATGCGGGATTTATTTCCGCTTCTTTAGGAGACAGGATTCTGCGTTCAGAGACCGCCGCCGTAACCATGGTGACCATTATCCAGTATGAATGGGGGGACCTGGGGCTAAGCAGCGGATAGGGCCTTAGTCTTCGCCCTCCTCCAAAAAGCATTCATTGATTTTCTCTTTCACTTCTTCCAGGACCTCGCTGAGCCAGAGCACGTCGTCTACGGCCAAACGCCCCGGTTTTGTGGTCCCCTTGCTTCCGTCCCGTTTGGTATAGGCCCTGGGCCCGATCTGCAGTTTGGGCTCCCCGTCCCCATAACGGTTGATGGAGAGCAAAAGACCTGTTTCCTCGTTTTCCCAGGTTTCTAAGACATGATCCTTGGTGGGATCGTAGGCCATGTGGTTTTTTTAACCTCCCATTTTCGTAACCCTTTAGGTGTTTTCAGTGCTCATGATCCGGTCTTAAGGTCAGCGGTCCCAGCCGAACTCGGCCGTCTCGCCCAGTTCCTCTTCAATCCTCAGAAGCTGATTATACTTACAGATCCTCTCGGAGCGGCAAAGTGATCCGGTCTTAATCTGGCCGGTTCCGGCGGCAACAGCCAGATCTGAAATAAAGGTGTCCTCCGTCTCACCGGAGCGATGGGAAACAACGGCCTTCCATCCCGCCCGATGGGTCATGTTGATGGCCGCCATGGTTTCCGTAAGGGTCCCTATCTGGTTGAGCTTGATCAAGACCGCATTGGCCGACTTCTCCTTGATGCCCCTGGAGATGCGTTTGGTATTGGTCACAAAGAGATCGTCACCCACAATCTGGATCCGGTCTCCCATCCTCTCGGTCATGCTTTTCCACGCCTTCCAGTCATTCTCGTCAAGGCCGTCTTCGATGGAGTAAATGGGGTAGCGTTTCACCCAGCCGTCATAGAAGTCAATCATCTGGGCCGAGGTCCGTTTGGATTGATCCGATTTGGAAAACACATATTTACCGTTTTTGTAAAAGGAAGAAGACGCCGGATCCAGGGCAAGCACGACATCCCTGCCCGGTCGGTATCCGGCCTTGTCAATGCCGGCAAGGACCATTTCAACGGCCTCATCGTTGGACTTGAGATCGGGGGCGAATCCCCCTTCATCTCCCACCGCCGTGGAAAAACCCTTTTCCTTTAAGACCCCTGCCAGGGCATGAAAGACCTCGGCGCCGATGCGCAAGGCCTCTTTAAAGGTCTTCCCCCCCACGGGCATGATCATGAATTCCTGGAGATCCACACTGTTGGAGGCATGGAGACCCCCGTTGAGGATATTCATCATGGGCATGGGCAGCCTGCAGGCGTTCACCCCTCCCATGTACCGGTAAAGGGGCATGCACAGACAATCCGCGGCAGAGCGCGCCACCGCCAGAGAGACCCCCAGTAGGGCGTTGGCCCCCAGTTTTCCCTTGTTGGGGGTCCCGTCCAGTTCAATAAGGGTCTTGTCTATGAGTCCCTGATCCATGGGGTCCATGCCCAGAAGGGCAGGGGCGATGGTCTTGTTGACGTTCTGAACAGCCGTTTCCACCCCTTTGCCGCCGTAACGCTTTTTTCTGCCATCCCGGAGTTCCAGGGCTTCGTGTTTGCCCGTGGACGCCCCCGAGGGCACGGCGGCCCGGCCAAAACTGCCGTCGCTCAGGATCACCTCCACCTCCACACTGGGGTGCCCCCTTGAATCCAGGATCTCCCGGGCGATGATCATTTCTATGGTCTCCATGCCTGCCTCCTTTGAGTTATGCCTGGATAACATTTTGCGTTTTTGAAATAAAGCTGTTCGGGCGATTCATCATGGTAAGGGTCCCTTTTCTGATATGACCAGGCCGGGAGACTCGGAACAAAAGAAAAGGCATCCTTACCCGACCTTGATAAACCGATTCTTCAAGGATCAAATCACATCTCTTGGATATTGGCCTTGAGAGATAAAAAGACTATAAAGGATCGTTCTGTTCATGACAAGCCCAAAGCCCGGGTAACCAGGGACCTTGATGCCTCAACCACCCTCTCAACCAGCTCCATGGAGGCCTCTTGGCCTTGAATGACCGCCACCTGTGGACCCAAAGGCCTCCATTGTAAAGGGTCGCTCATCTTGAAAAGTGAAACCGTGGGCACCCCGAACATGGCGGCGACATGGGTGATGCCACTGTCATGGCCAAGGAACAGACGCGCCTCCTTGAACAGGGTGTGAAGCCCACTTTTCTCCGGGCAAATACGGACTTGTCCTTGAGTGGCTTTGAGATTCTCCTCCAGGTGAGGCGCCAGGTCCATCTCGGCGGGGCCGACCAGAAACACGGGGGCCATGTCTTGAAAAGGGGGCTTTTGCCGGAGCCCGGCAAGGACCCTGATCCAGAACCGGGGGGCCAGGTTTTTGTCTTTGCTGCCCGAGCCTGGATGGATTATGACGGTTTCGCGCGCGCTTATGGATTCACCGGGGCAAAGGAGACCCACTTTCCGGGCTGCCTGAAAGGCCTTTTCAGCCTCAACAGGCAGACCCGCTGACCGGAGGCAATGGCCCAGATACAGGGCTACGTGGATGGGCTCTTCCCGGGCCGGGACGGAGGGGAAGCAATGGACCGGAACCCCTGGGAAATAGGTCTTCAAATTCCGCCGGATACTGCCGTCCCGGTCCTCAAAAAAGGCCGCAACAAGGTCGACATCATACCGGAGAGGGGACTCCCCTTCAGGCCTTTCCATGAAAAGTCCTGTCCAAGCCCGGGCCTCCAGGTCCATGGTGCGGTCTACATGATCCCGTATGAAGGACAGGCCGGGCTCCCGCCCCACAAAGGTGACGGCGGCCTTTCCTGCCAGATCCACCAGGGAGGGCAAGACCATGAGGGTGTCGCCCAGGGCTCCCGGTTTGATAATAAGGGCCTTCAAGGGGCCTTTTTTCCCCCTCAAAATATTGGTGAGACTTTAGGCGTTTTCAGAGGTCATGATCCTGCTTCATGGAACCAGAATGGTATAAAGCTTCCTACCCATGGATCCCGAAATATTCCCGGTACCACTGGACAAACCGGGCCACACCTTCCGGCACCGAAACACCGGGCGCATACCCGAAGTCCTTGACCAGATCGTCCACATCGGCCCAGGTAGCCGCTACATCCCCGGGCTGCATGGGGAGGAAATGCTTTTCCGCCTCTTTCCCCAGAGATTGTTCGATGGCCTTTATGAAATCCATGAGACCCACGGGTGCGTTGTTCCCGATATTATACAACCGGTAGGGGGCCCGAGACGTTGAAGGGTCCGGATCTTTCCCGCTCCATGCAGGATCCCCCGAGGGCGGGGTATCCAGGACCTTGATGACCCCAATGACGATATCGTCGATATAGGTGAAGTCCCGCTTCATTTTTCCGTGATTAAAGACCTCGATGGGCCGGCCCTCAAGAATGGCCTTGGTAAAGATAAAGAGGGCCATGTCCGGCCGTCCCCAAGGGCCGTAGACGGTGAAAAAGCGGAGTCCTGTGGCTGGGAGTCCGTACAAATGGCTGTAGGTGTGGGCCATCAGTTCATTGGTTTTTTTGGTGGCCGCGTAGAGGGAAACGGGATGGTCCACATTGTGGCGGGTTGAGAAGGGATAGGCCTCGTTCAACCCATAGACCGAACTGGAGGAGGCAAAAACAAGGTGGGTAATGGGGTGATGCCTGCAGCATTCCAGAATATTCAGAAATCCCACAATATTGGAATCGATATAGGCATGGGGATGGGTGAGGGAATAACGCACCCCTGCCTGGGCCGCCAGGTGGCACACGCCGTCAAATTTCTCATGGGAGAAGAGTCTTTCAAGGGGCTTCGCCTCCTGAATGTCCATTTTTATGAAGCGGTATCCAGGGTATTTCAGGCTTTGAACCCAATCACCCTTCTCTGCACCCTCCGGGTCTATGCCGTCTTTTTTCAGACGGCCGTACTTGATATTGACGTCATAATAATCGTTGATATTATCCAGACCGACAACCTCGTCCCCCCTTTGGGCGAGGCTTGCTGCAATAAAGGAGCCGATAAAACCGGCGGCCCCCGTGACAAGGATTTTCATGGCCTCTGTTCCTCCTTGAGCCCGGTGGTCGGTTCGTGCCAATTCCCAAATCGTATGTGGTGACTTAGATCCCAGGAAAAAGAGTTTCCCAACGCCGGGTAACGACACCTTTTCTTTTGTTCCGAGTCTCCCGGCCTGGTCATATCAAGGCGTTACGAATGTGTGATGCCTACCCCCTCCCTGTTCCCCTCGCCTTGGCTCGGGGCCAGGGGGTCCCCCATCCGTAACACCTTGATATGACGAAGGCCTCCCGCCAGTCACGCCAGAAAAGGTATCGTTACCCTAACAGATCGCTCGATTAACTGAAACCGGGTATTCCTGGTAATCTTTTGAAAAAGGGTCATTTGCTGATGGCACTCAGGTTAATGTTGATTCAAGCCCTGCAAAGGGCTTATAAAGGGACTTATCAAAAAGGGATCATTTCCCGACCCGAGTTGGTTCCTGGACCCAATGTTTACACCAGATTATGGAGGGTGCCAAATGGAAAAGCAAGGATTGGATCCCCGATTAAGGGTTGTACAAGATGCCCCTTTGAGGGACAAGGTGGTTCTCTTGAGAGTGGATCATAATGTGGTGAAAAAGGGGCTCATCAAGGATCCCTATCGCATCGACGCCACTTTCGCCACCCTGTATACCATTGCTGAAAGAGGGGGAAGACCCATTCTCATGACCCACGTAGGGCGTCCCAGGGACAAAAAGACCGGCGCTATTACCTGTAAGGAAGGGGACTCCGTGGTTCCCATTGTCGGGTACCTGGAGGATAAACTCGCCACCAGGATCCATATACATGAGTGTCCCGTAGAAGGCGAAAAAGGCATCACCGTTTTGAACGGGGAGATCGCCTCGGCCCTGACCGCCCTCAGGGCGGGTGAGACGGGCATGATTTATCTTCCCAATATCCGTTGGTTTGCAGGGGAGGAGACCAAGGGCCCGGAAAGGGAGGCCTTTGCCCGGGAACTGGCTTCTTTGGGGGACGTTTTCGTCAATGATGCCTTTGGCGCCCACCGGGCCCATGCCTCGACCTATGATGTGGCCAAGTACCTGCCTTCCTTTGCGGGGGTATTGCTTCAAAAGGAGATCCGGCATCTCCACAGGGTCCTCTCCCCTGAAAGGCCCTTTGTGGCCGTTGTCGCCGGTGCCAAGTATGATACGAAAATCGGGCCTCTCAAGGCCCTCTACAGCAAGGTTGACCACCTGATCCTGGGCGGCCTCATGTACAATACCTATCTCTCCGCCAAATACGGCGTGCCTGTGGCCGGGGTTTCCGAAGAGGACAGGGCCCTGGCAGAGGTACTGGTGGCCCTGGACCGTGAGGACCACAAGATCATGGAGATGCCCCACCTTATGGAATCCGACACCCTGGAAGGGAGAGTGGAAGGGAGACACCGCCCGGTCCGTATCCAGGCCCTTCAGGGGGGAAGGGAATGCCAATACCTCGTGGATATTATGCCACAATCCCTGGAAGAGGGCCGCATAAGAGAGGTGGTGGGCTCCGCAAAAACCCTCTTTGTGAATGCTGTTATGGGCTTTATGCCCCACTTCTTTGAAGGCTCCCAGGCCCTATATAGGCTGATCTTTTCCAATCAAGGGGCCATGAAACTCTTTGGGGGCGGGGATACCCTCCAGGAACTGAGAAACCTCTGTCCCGGCCTTTATATGTCCGGCCTGGACGCCAAGGATACCTACTACTTCACCGGCGGGGGCAGTGTGCTGGCGGCCATCGAACAGGGGAGCCCTTACGGCATGAAGCCCGTTGAAGTGCTGATGGAAGAGAATTGAGGCTGGTTTTATGGCGATTCAACCCATTTTTGATCCCCAGAAGGCGGAAAGGCCCATGCGGGTGGCGGCCTTCATGTCCGGTTCCGGTACCAACGTCATGAGGCTCCTGGAACAGGAAGAACAGCTTAGGGAACAGGGCCCCGCACCCTTTGAAGTGGTCTTTATCTTCAGCGACCGCTCAGACGGGTCTTGCAGGGGGGAAAAGATCGCCCTAAAAAGGGGGCTTCCCTACTTCAGCTACGATATCCGGGCCTTCTACCGCCGAAGGTCTTTAAAAAGGGGCGTCAACACACCCCAGGGGCTGGCCGTGAGGAAGGAATACGACCAGGTGGCACAAAAGCTGGTGGAGGCCTTCCATGTCGATGTCATCGCCCTGGGTGGGTATATGAGTTATATCACCCTGAAGCGCTGTGTTAATGTGCATCCTGCAGACCTTTCCATTACGGGCCCTGAGGGCCGGAGGAAGTATGTGGGTGATAATGCGGTGCGCGACGCCATTGTGGCGGGAGAGAAGATCCTCCGCGCCTCGACCCTGTGGACGGACGAGGGGGTGGATACAGGGCCCCTTCTCATGGTCTCGGACCCGGTCCCTGTACGGCTCCCCGAGCCTCTTGAAGCCCTGGGAGAAGACCCAAGCCGGCTCGCCCAGGTGGTGGCGGAACATCAAGCCCGCCTAAAAGAAGTGGGAGACTGGCGGGTTTTTCCCCGGACCATTGAAATGATTGCCCGGGGCCGCTTTGCCCTGGACGAAAACCAAGCGGTATATGTGGACGGAAGCCCTGTCCCCCAAGGGTACAGGGAATAAGGGGACGGAGGCTATTGAGGTCCTGAGTGATGACGAAGCCAGTTCAGGGACGCCTCGACCAGTTGTTCCTGCCAGTGGATCTGGGTAAAGCTGTGGTTCCCGTCTTGGATGAGATGGATGCGGAACAGGCGGTGTGTGGGATCCAGGTCTTTTAGCCGGCCCTGATATTCTTTCCTAAAGGCCTGATAAAGGGGATCCTCGGTTCCGTAAATGTAAAGGATCGGTCTGCCGGCAGATAAGAAGGTCTTGTTCGCCTCCCATAAGGCCACGTCCAGGTCCGGGCTTCGATAATGCCCACTGAGAACATATCCAGTGGCCTTCAGGATCCACCGGTATTGGCTCTTGCCCGTGAGAAACCTGTAATAGGATTGAGGCTTCCCGGCCTTGCGCAAGAAAGAGCCCAAGGTCATGCCCAGGGTCGATTTCTCCGATATCTCCCCCATTTGTTGCACCGGGAGGGAGGCCAGGATCATCAACTCCACCCGATGGTCGGCAGCGGCGGCCACCATGGCGCTGTAAGCCCCGCCACATATCCCTGTAAGGCCTATGGTGGTCACGTCGGTGTGGCCTTTGAAATAGTCAATGGCCGCTGTGGTGGAATCAGAGCAATCCAGGAAGGCCTTCCTGTAGGCTGAGAGGCTCGTAATCTGCCCCGGGCTGTCGCCGATGCCAGGGGGGTCATACCGGAGCACATAGTAACCGGCCCTGGAGAGGCGCCGGGCAAAACGGACATAAAGGCGATTCGGGCCCCGCCGGCTGCGGATCCCGGCATTCACCATAATCATGCCGAGTCGTGATCCCGGTCCAATCCCGTCTTCGGGGCGGTGTAGGATCCCGAAAAGCGGTTTTCCGTTGCAGGGAAAGGTAACATGTTGCTCCATACAAGGGGTTGCGGTGTTCATCAAAAACCTATGAATGAGAAAGGACGGTCTCCAACCAATCGGCGGTGTACACGAAGAGGGTTTCATGGCCCTGGAGGAAGTCCATCTCTTGCCAGGGGTTATTGGGATCCACCCAGAAGGGCGTTCCTTCTACCTCCATGAGCTTAAAGGGATGGGTTTGGTTCTCATAGAGTTTAATCAGCCCTTTAAGTTCCTGCCTTCGCCGTTTGGATCGTCCGATAGAGGCCACCAGCGCGGGACCGTGGTAACCTTCAGCCCTGGTCAAGACGTCTATCTCTTCGATTTCCTCTGCACAGGACGGACTCAAGGGGTATCCGAGGATATCCACGGGTTCCCCCCTGTTCAACTTGGTTATAAGGTTCGCACGGGTTTCAACGGGGCGGCCGGCAAGACTGTTTGTGGCAATGACCTGGGCCCTGAGAAAATTTTTCAGGTAACCTTGCATATCCACGACGGGCTCCCAGAGCAAGAGAAAGTCTACCTCAGGTTGTGCTCCAGCCACTATTGCGGCCAATGTGGCTCCGAAACGCAGACCACAAAGTCCGATGCGTTCCACCCTGTGTCGGCGGAGGTGAGCCATCGCCCCGTGAATGTCCTCCACCATGGTTGAAGGCGTCAGATCTCTAAAGGAGCCCTCGCTGTCCCCGAAACCGCGATAATCGAATCGCAGGGTCACAAAACCCCGCTCGGCTAGGTGCCGCAGAAAATCCACGCATACCTTCTGGGAGATGGTGGCCTCCTCTGCGAAAGGGGCACAAAACACCATCCCGCACCGGCCCCCCAAAGCCGTGTCATTCGGGGGTTCGTACAACATGGCAAAGAGCCGTGACCCCTTGTGCTCAAAGAAAAGGGGGGTTTCCACGCAACAGGCCTTTTCCACCGCTGCAATCATGAGGTCTCCAAACTGCCGAAAGCTTCATCCTTTTTCAGGGCCAAGATCAGATCAGCCTTCAGGCGGGGCCACATACGGCTCAGGGCCGGTTCCTGGGGACGAAAACCCAGGTGACCGGCAAAGACATTGTGAAGCACCACCATAGGCCGGGAGCCCTCCACACAGGCCCCACAAAGGTGTGACTCCTCAATCCCCAGGACGCCGTTGGCGAAACTGGCCTTGAACCCGCCTATATCCTTCCAGAATCCACGCTCCAAGAGAATGGCTCCAATGCTGAAGCGATGGGGGACAGAAGACCACTTAAAGGGTTGCGCCGAAAAATAGGCGGCCCGCTCGTCAAATGGCAGGCTGTGTTCCCAAATCCAGCAGGCCGCCTTGCCGTCATAGTGGGCAGGAATACCGATACAGGCGCTTATGGGTTCACCGAACCGGGAACGGAATTCCTCCTCCAGGCCGAGGGCCCTCAGAAAAAGCACGTATGAGAACCCATTCACATTGAGCAGGGGAGCACAGAACCCGGGGTTGAAAGGGCCTTCCCTTCGAGCCCTCAGGAAGCCCTCCAACATGGACTCGAAATATCCTTCGGGAATGACAATATCCTCGTCTAACTTGAAGATCCACCGGGCATTCGGGTGGGATCGGACAGCAAGGTTTTGTGCCAGGGCCAGTTTGTTGGCCCGGGTCGCAAGGACTGACCACCCATGGCGGTCCGCCCAGCTTTCCAGGGGGGCCACATGGCGCCCGGGTGTTACGACGCAGACATCCAGGTCCGGGTGGACAAAACGGGCAATACGCTCCAAAGTGACGGGCCACAAGGGCTCCTTATAGCCTGCCACCACTGTGACGAGGCCTTTTTTGCCGTTCTGCCGATCCTTAAACCGGTACGGCCCCCCGAAATTGAGCCTTTTCTGGATCCGTGCCGCCGTGAAATCGTAAAGCTTTTGAATGGCCCGTCTAGGGGCATCGGGCCTTCGAAAGAGACGTGTGCTCAGGCTCACCTTCGGGGATTGAAATGGGCGTGGTGCGTCCTTCATCCTCTTCTCTGCATCCCAAAAAGGGATGATAATTTCACATAAAATAATTATTTTCTCCCATCTTTACAATCAAGTCAACACTCCAGAGGATTTTCGCAAAGGCCTGGGCTTAGGATAGGGTATCCCCCCAAAAAAGAAGACGAATCGGAAGGTCTTTAGGTCAGGAGAGAAGGCCAGTCGATGGCTTTAAAGGTCCTATGAAGGAAATGATCGTCCTCCACGGCATGAAAATTGAGGTTGCGGAAGAGATTCCCGGCCACAGGCTCCACCTCCGCCAAAGGAATCACTTCGTCCTGCCTGCCATGATAAAGGACTACAGGCGCGGAAAGGGAGGTGGAGGAAGAAAAATCGTGCATATTGATCGCCGGGGCCAACAGAATCATGCGTTTGACCCGTGTTTCGTGAGACAGGGCAAAGAGAGCGGCCATTAACCCGCCAAAACTTGAACCCACCAGGATGATCTCCGGCTCACCTAAGAGGAGGCCTTCCAGCTTTTTCATGCGATCTTCCAGGCTGCCCGGAAAATTGGGTAGGAGCATGTCCGGGAATTTTTCCCGGAAATAGGTCGCCTTGGTCCCCTGGTTGCTGCTCTCCAGGCCATGTATGAATATCTTTGTAGGCATGTGTTCGTTGAAGTCCTAGACGTCCGGGCGCCTCCAGAGGAAGCGCTTAACGGACCTCGAGGATTTCGAATTCCTGAATGCCTCGGGGTGTCTTGACCCGCACCTCGTCACCCTTTTCCCTCCCGATCAATGCCTGGCCCAAAGGAGAGGTGACCGAGATTTTCCCCGATTCAGGATCCGACTCATAGGGCCCCACGAGTTGGTAGGTGACCTCTTCTTCTGTGCCCAGATTATAAAGGACGGCAGTCCTGCCAAAGGCCATACGGTCAAAAGGACCCTCCCCGGGATCAATCACCTCGGACTGGCCTATGACGCTTTTCAATTCATTGATTTTCCCCTCCAGAAAGGCCTGACGCTCCTTGGCGGCATGGTACTCGGCGTTTTCACTGATATCTCCGTGGCCCCGCGCCTCTTCTATGGCCCGAATATTATTTCGCCTATCCACATTGACCAGTCGGTCCAACCGGGTTTTCACCTTATCCAGCCCATCTTTTGTGAAGGGAATCTTATCCATATTCTCCAGTCTCCATAAAAAAATTACGCCCCTTCCATAGAAAAGGGGCCGATGATTTATTATATAGCACTTTCAGTCGGCTTTTTCTACAAAAAAGGACCTCTTCCTCCCGTGATCTTTGCCACCCCGGCAGGGCGAACCAGCTCCATATGCCCCGCCAAGAACATGACCCTCTTTCCTAGACGCCGATACCCAGGGCGAGCCCTGCCTGCCTGATGGCCAGGGCCACCAGGTAGGCGGTTACCAGATTGAAGGCTATGGAAAACCCTGCCCATTTCCAGGAGGTTTCCCTGCGGATGCTGATGATGGTGACAAAGCATGGTACATAGAGCATGGTGAAAATGAGAAGGGTAAAGGCCAGCAAGGGATTCCAAGACGGGTCATTCTTGAGCCTTTGAGAAAGGGAGCCAGACTCATCCGTTTCCAATTCGCCCAGGGAATAAGCCGTTCCCAGGGTGGAGAGGACCACTTCTTTGGCGGCAAAACCCCCCACAAGGGCGATGTTGGTCCGATAGTCGAAGCCCAAGGGCCTGGTAATGACCTCCAAGCTACGGCCCATATGCCCGGCAATGGTCCCTTTCAAATGGGCCTGCTGTTCCAGCATGTCCACCTGGTTCATTTCTTCACGATAATTGGCGTAACGGGCCGCTGCACTCAGCGTGGAAGGGTCCATCTCCCCCCTCAATGAATCGCCGTGTTTGAGAAAGAAGAGTGCCTCTATAAGGGGCAAGAGACGCCCTTGATCCCTACCCCCGAGGGCATCCCGGTTTCCGTCGTTGATGGCCTGGACATATCGATTGTAAAGGGCGTTGAGCTCCGCCAGCTCCTCTTTACCTTTAATCCACCCGGTCACATCCGGGGAGGCAAGGAAATGGGCGGTAACGTCCTGACGGAGGTCCTCAAAGGACCGGCGCTTCTCGTCTGAGAGTCCGGGAAAGCTCATCATAGCCCAGAGCAGGACAGAAAATCCCAGGATGACGGTACCCGCCTTCTTGAGGTATTCCCAGGTTCTCTCCCAGGAGTGGATGAGAAGCCCTTTAAGGGTGGGCATCCGGTAAGGGGGAAGTTCCATCACAAAAGGGGTCCTGGGTCCCTTGAGCACCGTAGAGCGAATGACCTTGGCTGCAAACAGGGCAAAGGCCCAAGAGAGCAAGGTGAGAATGAACAAGACCCTGGGCTTGCTATGAGTGAAAAAGGCCCCGATGAGCACCGCATACACGGGTAACTTGGCCCCGCAGTTCATGAAGGGGACCACCAAGAGGGTGGCGATCCTTTCTCTCCGATCCCTGAGGGTCCTCGTGGCCATGACCCCGGGGACCGCACATCCTCCTGATATTCCGCCACTCACAATGAGGGCCATGACAGAGTTGCCATGGAGACCGAACCACCGAAGCACCCTGTCCAGCATATAGGCAACCCTGGCCATATAACCGGAGTCTTCCAAAACAGCGATGGAAAAGAACATGAACATGATAAGGGGAACAAAGCCCAGCACCCCCCCCACACCGTCAATCACGCCCGAGACGATCAGGGAACGCGCATGTCCCGGGGGGAGAAGCAAGGAGACCAGCCATTTGAGTTTATCAAAGAAGAGCTCAAACCACTGGATCGGAGCTTCACTGGCCGAGAAGGTAAAAATATAGATTCCGTAGAGGATAAGCATCATAATAAAGGGGCCGATGACACGGTTTGTCAGGACCCTGTCTATCTTGTCGGAGAGATTGAGACGTAACTCGATTTTTCTTTTCACCGCCCTCTTGGTAATGGCCGTGATATAACCATAACGGTAGTCCGCTATAATCCCCTCGGGTTCTTCTTCCAGGGTGGCCATCATGTGTTTGTACACATCCTGACATATGGCATCAATCTTTTGACCAAGCTCAGGGTCTCTTTTCAAAAGGTCAACAATCTGCCGGTCCCCCTCCAGGCACTTGAGAGCCCGCCATCGGGAAGGATACTTGGGGTCAAAGATAGAGGATTTCTTAATCAGCCCCTCAATGTCATGAATGGCCCGGTCAATGTCCATGCCATAGGAAATAACCACCGGGGACCATACGGGATCGAGGGTGGCCACTTCAATCACCTTGTCCAGGAGCTCCCGGACGCCCCGGTTTGACCGGGCCACCATAGGCACCACCGGCACTTGAAGAAGTTCAGAGAGGAGGTTGGGATCCACCACAATTCCCCGGGCCTCCGCCACATCTATCATATTAAGGGCAATGACCATGGGTATGCCCAATTCCATGAACTGGACGGCAAGATAAAGATTTCGGTCCAGGTTGGAGGCGTCGATGATATCCACCACCAGATCCGGCCTCTCGTTGATCAGGAAATTTCTGGCCACGATCTCTTCAAGGGAATAGGCCGTAAGAGAATATGTCCCGGGCAGGTCCACCACCTCTATTTCATGGCCCTTATGAAAGACCCGGCCCACCTTTTTTTCCACTGTCACCCCGGGATAGTTGGCAATATGCTGCCTGGCCCCTGTAATGGCGTTGAAAACCGTTGTCTTCCCTGAATTGGGGTTCCCTGAGAGGGCAATGGTGATCTTCTTATCCATCTTCTCTCTAGCTTACCTCGGGTTCATCCACTTCCACCAGAATATGATTTGCCTCATTGTTTCTAAGGGTGAGGGTATAATCCCTGATTTTGACAGCCACAGGGTCTTTCAGGGGGGCCCGACCCTGGATCTGGATCTGTGTGTTGGGGACAAGGCCCATTTCTCGCATCCTCCGGGCCATGTCCCCGGTGGTCGACACTTTCTTTATGGTTCCCTTCTGGTTGTTAGACATCTCACGCATGCGAATGGTGTGTTTCATGGATATGACCTGCCTTTTTAAATTCTTTGTAACATTTTCGGCTTTTCAAATGGCCCTGGGTCCAGTTACCACCCCCCTGATTCTTGGAACACACCATAATGATTTTAGAGGCCGGGTGCAACGGCCTTTTTCCGTGCCAGGGTCTTCTTTGCCGACAGCGGTAGGCTTTCAGGGTGCCAAAAACAAGGCCTTCAAGTGAGGGAGACGCAAAAGGTGGGCGGCTTTCCTCGGCCTGCTAAGCGACTGTCTGGAGACAAGGACGGACCTGGGCGAACATATTGGCCGGACCCACCAAGAGGTGATTTTCGATTCTTTGCCCGTTCAAATACTCGTTGAGAAAGAATTCACTGCCGTCCATTTTAAAGATTTTGCCCCCCGCCGCCTCTATGATCACACGGGCCGCGGCAAGATCCTGGTAAGTCTCCCGGGCCACGAGGGCCGCCTCGGCCCGCCCCATGGCCACATAACAGATGTGTGCTGTGGTGCATCCCAGGTCGCGGATTTTTCCGGGAAAGGTGGAGCGGTAGTGCTGGTGAAAGCGGGAGTAGGTGAGCAGCAGGCTTTCATCATCGATATTGTCTTGCCCTGAAACACGGATTTGTTCCTCCCCCCAAAAGGCCCTGTATCCGGCCCTGGCATGAAAAAAATCGCCTGTGGCGGGCATGTAAAAGGTCCCAAAAATGGGCCAGAAATTCTCAAGGAGGGCCAGGGACATGCCCCAGATGGGAATGCCTGCCTGGAAATTGGCCACCCCTTCCAGGGGGTCATAGATCCAGAGATATCTCCGCTCTTCATGAGTATAGCCGATGGCTTCCTGGTTATTGTTGAATATCTGGTGCTCAGGAAAGTGGGCGTAGAGTTGATCCTGAAAAAATTCTGTAAGCTCCAATTCCGCTGTGGTGACCAGGCCCTCATCAAATTTCATGTGGGTCCCTCCCCTCCCGTAATGGGAAAGGGCCTTCTCCCCTGCACGATGGATGACATCTTTTGCAAACCCTGTGAGGTCTTCAATCCCTCGATCCGTAAGGGCCACCATGTGTGTCCTCCTTTTTTTGAAAAAGTGGGCCCGACTTGACCCTGGGGCCTAATTTAGCAGAATGCCACAGGGTGGCAAGGAAAAGTTGGCGAAAGGCCTGGTGCCCAGGGATTGGCCAAAATCATTTATTATCATTGTTTGTCGAGAATTTTGATGGTGGATTTAGGTGCCCCTACCTGTCTTGACTCGAGAGCGGTGCTTGGGTAAGGTGGCTTTTATGGAGAAGACCCCTCATTCCGATTTTATGGATTTCGCTTTCCAGGGGAAGGCCGGTGAGATTGTGCCCAAGCTCTTGGAGAACGGGTCATGAAGGTGTCCGGTATTATTACCCTGACAACCGATTTCGGCCTTGACGACCCCTATGTAGGGATGATGAAGGGCGTCATCCTTTCCATCAATAATAAGGCAAGGTTTGTTGATATCAGCCATGGTATCGGGGCCGGGGGTGTGTTGCAGGCATCCGCATTGTTGAATGAGGCCTATCCCTTTTTCCCCCAGGGTACGGTTCACGTGGCCGTGGTGGACCCGGGGGTGGGGACTGAGAGGCGGCTTATGATTCTTGTGACCCAAAACCATATGTTTGTAGGACCGGATAACGGCATCTTCTGGCCCGTCATAAAGGATCATCCCCGAGCCACACTTATTGAAATAACCCAAACACGGTATTACCTCCCGGACGTATCCCACACCTTCCATGGACGGGACATCTTTGCACCGGTGGCGGCCCATCTTTCTCGGGGTGTGGCCGCCCACAACATGGGGGAACCCCTGGCCGATCCTGTAAAGCTTCCGACCTTGAGCCCTCGTCAGAAAGACGATGTGCTTGGGGGACAGGTGATTCGGGTGGACCATTTCGGCAATCTGATCACCAATATCCACCGCAGGGATCTGGAACGGTTTTTACGGTCTCGTCGGCCTGTGATTAATATGGGGGACCTGGTGATTGAAGGCCTTTGCACAACTTATGCGGAGGCAGGCTCCGGTGAGGTCCTGGCCATGATCGGTAGCAGCGGCTTTCTTGAAATTGCGGTCAACCTGGGTCGGGCTTCGGAACGCGTGGGAAAAGATCCGGGTGAAACTCTAGGCCTGGTCGTTCAGGTGAAGCGGGCTGTTGGATAGGGCATCAGGAAGGGGGCGAGTTCAAGGACTCCAGGTACTCCTCCCACTCGATGGGCAGCAGGGACTTCTTCTTATTGTTGCACACCTTGCACGCGGGGACGATATTTCCTTTTTTGCTTTTACCTCCCCTGCTGAGGGGGACCACGTGGTCCATGGTTAATTGGTCAGGGCCTACTTTGCGGCGGCAGTAATAGCAGACCCCTTGTTGGATTTTTCTTTGCCACCAGTGGGTCCGTCGCAGCTTTCGGGCCTTCTCCTTTTCCCGTTTGATATGCTCTTCATCGGCGGTTGTGAACTCAAAACACATGGGATTTGCGGGAAAAGAGCGCTCAGAAGTCCTCTTGTTCCGGGGGCCTGGCGCTTTCGATGATTTCACTGGGTTCCAGGCCAACCAGGTGATAGCCCCGATATTTCTCTGATTTGAGTTGGGTCACATGAATAACTTCGGCGTCCACCTTGATCATGGTCCATGAGGCAAAAAAGATCATGCCCCGAATCACATAGCCTGGTACCACCACACTCAGAAGTTCCGTCTCCTTCTCGGGAACCAGGATGCCGAGGCCGTGTTTAGAATAGTTGAGCACATTCAGTTCGTAGAGCCTCTCCTCTTTACCTTCCTCTCCAAGCTTGAATTCCACAGAGATAAACTCCGGCATCTTTGGACCGAACCGGCGATTTTTTCTTGTATCCTTGATTTTCATCTGCGGTGGGCAGTCCAGGATAAGACCCACATAGGGCGCTGTCTTATTTACCCCCGCATACCGGGCCTCCATGTACAGGAGTCGGTTTTCCACATCCGCCTCCACCGTCACATCCCGGGCCGATTGAATAAGGCTGTTCCCCGATTCCGGGACGAGCTCTTCCATGACCATTCGAAATCCCTCCGGGCCGGAGGGGGAGCCCCCTTTACCGGCCTGTTGGGGTACCAGGTGGATGAACTTCGAAGTGAAGGAAGGGCCTGCACCCTTGAGTTTGACCTTGATTTGGGTCTTTTTGGAAACCAGAAGTTTCGCGACGGCGATGAGCTTTTCTTGATCTTCTAAGAGGCACCATTCCATTTGTCGTTCAGCCCTCGGGGAGGTATAGGTTCTGAAACCCTGTTAGAAGGTGCGGTTTAATACCTGTCTAAAAAGCCGGGTTTAGGTGGGCACTTTATAATGGTTCGGCGTAAACGGCAAGGGTATTTTATATGGTTTCAACCCCTGGAGGGGGACCTGAAAAAGGGGCCGTTATTGCCTGTAAGAGTTTGGAAATGCAAAAGAACTATGAGGTTGACGGTTGAAAAGCAAGTGTGGTAAGAATATTTAAAATGTCTGCGGATCTTTATCATCTGATGGGGGAGGCCTTAAAGGAGGCGGAACAGGGCTTTCAGGAAGGGGAGGTCCCTGTGGGGGCGGTTTTAGCCGATTCGGAAGGATGCATTGTGGCCAGGGCCCACAACCGGCCCATGGCGCTTAATGACCCTACCGCCCATGCGGAAATCCTGGCCATGAGGATGGCCGGTTCTTATTACCAGAACTACCGGCTGAACCAGGCCCTCCTGGTGGTGACCCTTGAACCCTGCGCCATGTGTATGGGCGCGGCCATCCATGCCAGGGTGGCCAGACTGGTATTTGGTGCCAGGGACCCGAAGGCGGGTGCAGCGGGGTCCCTTTTAAACCTTGCCCATGACAGCCGCCTCAACCATGCAATAGAGGTGGAATCCGGAATCAGAGAGCAGGAATGCCGGGCCTTAATGCAGGCCTTTTTCCGGGTTCGCCGGGGGAAATGACGCGGGTTTTTGTGGAGAGGTACCGAAGTGGTCGTAACGGGGTCGACTCGAAATCGACTTGTCCCGTGAAGAGCGGGGCACGTGGGTTCGAATCCCACCCTCTCCGCCACGCCCGCTACGCCGGGCCGCCCCAAAACAGAGGACCAGACATTAAGGCGAAAATAGACGATTACGGAGAGATGTCCGAGTTGGCCGAAGGAGCGCGACTGGAAATCGCGTGTGCTACTAAAAAGTGGCACCGAGGGTTCGAATCCCTCTCTCTCCGCCACTTATGATTCCGTGCCTTTTTCGTTTAACCGCTTGTTTTCCTACCTGTGTTCATTAGGCCCGGGTGGTTTTATCCTGACCCCGGGGGCTCAGGCGTCGAGAAGCCGCTTTTTAAAGCCTTTAGAATGAGGTTTGTTCAAATTTACTATGCCCTATGAGGTAATAGCCAGGAAATGGCGTCCACAGATTTTTGAAGATGTTATCGGCCAGGAACATGTCACCCGTACCTTGGTGAATGCCATCAAGTCGGGAAGGCTGGCTCACGCCTATCTTTTCGGGGGTCCCAGGGGAGTGGGTAAGACCTCGGTGGCCCGGATCCTGGCCAAAGCCATAAACTGCGAGAAAGGACAGCCTGGCAGACCTTGTAATGAGTGCCGGTCATGCGTGGAGATCATCGAAGGCTCTTCAGTAGATGTTCAGGAAATCGACGGCGCCTCCAACAGGGGCATCGATGAGATCAGGGAACTGAGAGAATATATCAAATATATGCCTTCATCAAGCAGGTACCGGATCTATATTATTGATGAAGTGCATATGCTGACCCTTCCGGCCTTCAATGCCCTCCTCAAGACCCTTGAGGAACCCCCGGATCATGTGAAATTCATCTTTGCCACCACCGAATCCCACAAGGTCCCCGTGACCATCCTGTCTCGTTGTCAGCGGTTTGATTTCAAAAGGATTCCGGCATCCCTTATTGTGGACCACCTGGAAAGGGTGGTTGAAAAGGAAGGAATTCAAATCAAAAGATCCGGCCTTGCCCTCATGGCCAGAGCGGCGGACGGGAGTATGCGGGACGCCGAGGGCCTTCTGGACCAGGTGGTTTCTTTTACCGGCCAAGAGGTGGAAGACAAGCACGTGACAGAAATCCTCGGCATTATTGACCGTGAGATTATCCTTGATTCGTCACGGGCTGTGATAGAAGCGGATTCTAAGAAGTGCCTGGAGATCGTGGACCGGATTTACAACTATGGCTATGACCTCAAGGAGTTTTACCGGGCCCTTATGGGGCAATTCAGGGATCTCCTGATCAGCCTCATTGTTCCCCAGGACCGTCTTCTGGATGTGATTGAGAACGAGGGGGGGAAAATAAGGGATCAGGCTGAAGAGGCAGGCTTGGAAAAGCTTCAGGTGATCTTAAACGTCCTGATCAAGCGGGAGGAGGACTTAAGGTTTACCTCCCACCCCCGATTGATTCTGGAAACAACCCTCATTAAATTGTGCCGCATCGGGGACTTCCTCTCTTTTGAGGACCTCTTAGGCAAGATCGAGGTCCTGGAAGAAAGGATGGCGGGGACATCGGCCCGGCAAGGGGGGCCCCATAGGGAAGAACCTCCTCTGGATGCACGCCCCAGGGAGGACGCCTCAGGGGTAAAAGAGGCAGAGGATGGGCACACATGGGAAGCGTTTCTGGCCTATCTTTCTTCCAGGAACAAGGCCATGTTTAATGTCCTCAAGGGCTGGCAGTCCCTCAGCTTGACACAGGAACGTGTAGACATCCTGAAAAGCACCCAGTCTTTTTCTTCCACCTATTTTGATGATCCCGACAAATTCAAACAGCTCCTTAACTATACGCGGGATTTTTTTGGGCGGGACATCCAGGTAAAGATTATTGACAACCGGGAACAGGGCCTGCATAAAGGAAGCAAGTACGACACAAACCAGGGGACAAGCGAGAAAAAGAGCGATGAGGAAGAACTCCCGAAGCCGGTGCGAGATATCTTGGATCTTTTTGAGGGAGAGATTAAAGGTCCCCTATAAAGAGGAGGTATAGACATGAAAGGCATGCCCAATATGGGTCAACTGGTCAAACAGGCACAGCAGTTTCAATCAAAAATGGCCAAAATCCAGGAAGAGGTGGGGGAAAAGACCGTGGAGGCTTCTTCCGGAGGGGGAATGGTGACAGTGGTGGCCAATGGGAAGCAGGAGATCCTCTCCGTTCGCATCGACCAGGAAGTGATTGACCCTGATGATCCGGAAATGCTTCAAGACCTTGTGGTGGCGGCGACCAACGACGCCCTGTCCAAGGCAAAGGAGATGATGAACGAGGAAATGGGAAAGTTGACCAAGGGCCTCAATATCCCCGGCCTCCCCGGAATGTTCTAGGCTGCAAGTCATGGGAATCTATCCACCATCCTTAGAGAGACTGGTCGAGCAATTCACCAGGCTCCCGGGCATTGGACAAAAATCCGCAAGCCGAATGGCCCTATACATTCTGAGAAGTGACAAAGAGCTGGCCCGGAACCTGGCCCAAAGCCTCATGGAGGTCAAGGAAAAGATCAGATTTTGCCCCATCTGCTTCAACATCACTGATGAAGAACCCTGTGCCCTCTGCCGTAACGATAACCGTGCCAACGGGACTATCTGCGTCGTAGAGGGGCCAGGGGATCAGCTCGCCATAGAGGAGTCGGGGTCCTTTAAGGGAAGATACCATGTCCTTCACGGGCATCTTTCTCCCTTGGACGGGATCGGGCCGGAAGACCTTAAGATCGGTCAACTCCTGACCAGACTCGACCGGGAGGAGATCAAAGAAATCATTCTGGCAACCAATCCCTCCACGGAAGGAGAAGCCACAGCCTCCTTTCTTGCAAAGGTCCTATCGGAAAAGGACAGGGAACTGCGCATTACCCGAATCGCCCTGGGTGTTCCCATAGGGGGGGACTTGAAATACATGGACCGCATGACCCTGGAGCACGCCTTTAAAAGCAGGATACCCAAGACCTAGCAGCCTGTCGGCAAGAAGGCCTTTAAATACCTAAACCGGGACTTATTGAGCCGGGGCTTTTCATGATTGACAAGGCCACTCTTGATGCCATTGGAGACATCATCGGTGCGGAAAACCTGATTACCGGCGCACAGGCCCTCGCGGAATATGCCTCGGATGCCACCAAACTCCAATTCATGCCCGACGCGGTAGCCCTCCCGGGGAACACCCAAGAGATCTCCCGGATTCTTCGCCTCGCCACGGACAAAGGATTTCCCGTGATCCCAAGGGGGGCGGGAAGCGGAATGAGCGGAGGGGCCTTACCCGTGAAGGGGGGGCTCATCCTGGCCATGAACCGCTTTGATCGTATCCTTGAAATTGATCAGCAGAACCTGATCGTGAGGACGGAGCCGGGGGTGGTTACGGCCCGGCTTCAGGAAGCGGTGGAAGCCGTTGGCCTTTTTTATCCACCGGATCCGGCAAGCCTCCATGTCTCCACCATCGGTGGGAACGTGGCCGAGTGTGCAGGCGGTCTCAGGGCGGTTAAGTATGGCGTCACAAGGGATTACGTCCTGGGCCTTACGGTGGTCCTGCCCACAGGTGAAATACTCAAGACGGGAGTGGAGACCATGAAGGGCGTGGCAGGGTATGACCTGACCCGTCTTATCATTGGATCTGAAGGGACCCTGGCCGTAATTACCGCCGTCATCCTTCGTTTATTGCCCAAACCTATGGCCCGTAAGACCATGATCAGCTTTTTTCGGGATGTACCCACGGCGGTCCACACTGTGTCTGAGATTATTCGGAACCGGATCATCCCCACCATCCTGGAATTTATGGACGGGCTCTGCCTGGATTGTGTAAGGGGTGACTTGTCCCTCCCTATACCCGAAGAGGCCCAGGCCATGATTCTCATAGAAGTGGACGGAGATCCCCTGGGGGTGGAGGAAGAGGCAAAAAGGGTCCGCCGGGTGTGCGAGGATGAAGGGGTCATTCAATTCCGGACCGCCTCCGGCGAAGAGGAGGCGGAGGCCTTGTGGGAGGTGCGCAGAAGTGTGTCACCCTCCCTTTACAAATTAAGCCCCCACAAGATCAGTGAGGATATCGTGGTTCCCCGGAGCCGCATGGCTGAATTGGCAGAATACCTGGATGAACTGAGCCTGGAATACGGCCTTCCTATTGCCGCCTTTGGGCATGCAGGGGACGGCAATATTCACGTCAATATCATGCTGGATAAAAATGATGCCGAGGCCATGGAAAATGCCCAGATTGTCATAAAAAGGCTTTTTGAGGGGGTCATTGGGATGGGGGGCACCATCACCGGGGAGCACGGGATTGGGATTACCAAGGCGCCTTATCTGGAGATGGAGATCTCCCGGGCCGGCCTGGCCCTCATGGGGCGGATCAAAAAGGCCTTTGACCCCGCGGGGATTCTCAATCCGGGGAAGATCTTTTTTTGAACCTCAAAGGATTTGGTCCAGGCTCTTGTAGTCCCTGGTGTTATACATCTTCTCCACGTCGACCAGACGCAAGCGCTCAAGGGCCTTTTTCATGGGGACGCTGGTAATTGCTCCTTGCCTGAAGCTGGCCATGCGGCCGAAATCCTCATTGACAATCATGTCGATGGCGGCGATCCCGAACTTTCTCCCCATCCGTCGGTCATAGGCCGTGGGGGCCCCACCCCTCTGGAGATGCCTTAAGGCCACGTAACGGACTTCCAGGTTGGTCTGTTTCTGGATCTGCTCCGCGATAAAGCCCCCGATGCCTCCCAGGTAGAAGTTCCCGAAACCGTCCCGGCCTCGCCTTTCGCGGACTTCTTCCATACCTCTAGGTTTTGCGCCTTCCGCCACCAGGACGATGCTGTAACGTTCAAAGGACTTCTTTCGTGCCTTAAGGATCTCTATGACCCGGTCCAGGACAAAGTCATGTTCAGGGATCAAGATAATGGAAGCCCCTGAGGCCTCACCGGCCTCCAGGGCCAGCCACCCGGCCTTTCGGCCCATGCATTCCACAACAAAGATGCGGCTGTGCGACCCGGCGGTGATGCGGAGCCTGTCGATATCTTCCGTGATCGAATTCACGGCCGAGTCAAAACCCAAAGTATAATCTGTCTCAGAGAGGTCCCGATCAATGGTCTTGGGGACGCCCACCACCTTGATCCCTTCCCGGTAAAGGTTGTAGGCCGCTCCCAGATTGTTAAATCCCCCAATAACCACCAGGGCGTCCAGGCCCAGTTTTTTGTAATTCTCTATGAGGAGATCCGACTTGTCGTCTTTGGGATCAAAGGGATTGATTCTGGTCGTTCCCAACCGGGTGCCTCCATATCTGTCCCAGGTGCGGACCGTCTTGCCGTCCAGGGGCAAGGTCCACCGCCTGAGGCTCTCCTTTTTTCCGGGCTTGACCTCAATAAGGCCTTGCCAGCCGTCAATGATGCCCAGGACATTGAACATCACACCCCGCCTGGCGACGAGGTCCTTTTCAAGGGCGGAATAGACCAACCAGTGAATGGTGCTATTGATGCCTGCACAGTCTCCCCCTGCCGATAAAACACCCACCTTTATCTTCATCTAGGGCCTCCCCGGAGGAATTTTAGAAATGTGTGCCGCCGGTCAAGAACAAAGAGTACAAGGATAGATATAGATGAACACACGTACCGTGTCAAGGCAAGGGACAGCCAAGTTTCAACTTGCCAAGGGGTTGCATCTTCTGGTAATTGACAAGGGCTTATGGAAAGGGAACGGCGGTCGTCCTGGTTCCTCCCCAGGGCACTTGAAGAGGCCGCTCAGGGGAATATCATCCGGTGAACACCCTTCAAACCGTCTTTTTGGGCATTGTTCAAGGGCTGACCGAATTCTTACCGATCAGCAGTTCCGGTCATTTGGTGCTCTTTCAGAATCTGCTCGGCTTCAGGGAGCCGGAGCTCCTGCTGGATTCCGCCCTGCACCTGGGGACCTTGGTGGCGGTCTGTATCTACTTCCGCACCGACCTCCGGGAGATGATCAAGGCGGTGCCGCACTTTGATCGCCACGATCCCCACGGCTCCCTCCTCCTTTGGGTGGTGGTGGGATCGGTACCTACAGGGATTATCGGTCTCGTCTTTAAAAACCCCCTTGAAAGGCTTTTTGGCTCCGTTCCCGTGGTGGGGGTTATGCTCGTGGTCACGGGTATGATTGTCGCCGGCTCCCGGGTCATACCCGAGGCCTGGAAGAGGCGGACCAGTGTGGGCCTCTGGGCGGCCCTCGCCGTGGGCACAGCCCAAGGCCTGGCCATCATTCCGGGCATCTCCAGGTCCGGTATCACCATTGTATGCGGCCTTCTATGCGGGCTTAACCGGAACCTGGCGGGCCGTTTTTCTTTCCTGGTGTCTATCCCCGCCATTATCGGCGCCCTTGCCCTTCAGGTCAACCCGGAGGCTCTGCAAAGGGTGGGTTTCGGACCCCTCTTTTTCGGGTTTGCCGTCTCCGCCCTGGTAGGGCTCGCGGCCTTGAAGATACTCATGGACATGGTCAAGAAAGGGCATCTTTTCTATTTTGCCCCTTACTGCTGGGTCGTGGGGCTGATCGTGATCCTTTTATCCATAACATAATTACAGCAGAGGGTTTTCCACCGCTTTATGAACGGAGACAAGACGTTTAAACCCCGGTCCAGGTCCTTTTTTCAATACCTGGTGTTGGCAGGGAAAGGCTTTTGTATGGGCGCCTCGGATGTGGTCCCCGGTGTATCCGGAGGCACCATGGCCTTTATTTTGGGCATTTACGAGGAACTCATCGAGGCGATCAAGTCCTTTGATCTCAAGGGTCTGAGGCTTCTCCTGAGTCTTAAGTTCGGTCCGTGCCTGGATCGGATATCATGGAAGTTTCTCTTGGCCCTGGGCACGGGCATTCTTACCGCCATATTCACCCTGGCCAAGCTCCTGAGCTGGCTCCTGGAGAACGAACCCGTGCTCATATGGTCTTTTTTCCTGGGCCTCATTCTTGCCTCTGTACTGAGTGTAAGCCGGCGTATCCAGCGATGGGGCCCGGGCACGTGGCTGTGCCTGGCGGGAGGAGGCCTCGGGACCTATTTCCTGGTGGGCCTTGTTCCCGTCGCCACACCCAATGACCCCTGGTTTGTTTTTCTTTCGGGTGCCCTGGCCATCTGTGCCATGATCCTCCCGGGTATATCCGGCTCTTTTATCCTGGTCCTTCTGGGCAAATACCATTATGTCCTGGAAGCGGTAAACCAGAGGGATTTTCTGGTCCTCGCCTTGGTGGGGGCCGGTGCCTGCGCAGGGCTGGCGAGCTTTTCCAGGCTGTTGGGGTGGCTTTTGAGGCATTACCATGACTTGATGGTGGCCGGGCTGACCGGGCTCATGGTGGGGTCGCTCAGAAAGGTGTGGCCTTGGAAAGAAAACCTGGAAACCCTTGTGGACGGGCACGGCCGGGTTATCCCCCTGGTCCAGGCAAATGTCTTGCCCGGGCAATGGAGCGGGGAAGTGCTGGCGGCCCTCTGCCTCGCGGCTTCAGGCTTCCTGGTGGTTTTTATCCTGGACCGTTTGTCTACCGGGCCCTGACGTCTCCCAGCCCGACCAGCTGGAACATGACCATGACACTGGTATCGTCATCTTCTCTGCTGGCGCCCACCTTGACCCCCCAGCACTGGCTTCGGTAACCCACCCAGCCGCTCTGGGTGATGTTTTCATCCAGGTCAAACTCCCGTTCCAGGGCGGCGCCCACGGAGAACCGCTCATCCAGGTTGACATCCACCAGGAATTTCAGGCTCTTCTGGCCGTCTTTATCATAACCATAATCCACTTTGTAGATGTCCAGCCTGCCCGCCGGCCTTGGAAATGCCGCCTCCAGGGAGAGGGTGGCGTGGGAGACCTCGTTATCATAGTGGTCCCATCCCGCCTCACCCCGAAGGTCGAGGGTGGGAAAGGGTGTCACCGTCAGGTCAGCGGTGAGGGGTTCAAAGGGCTCCTTTTTTTGGGCCGGGTTCTCATCCCTTCTGGCCTCATGGATATTGTAGCCCTGGGTCAGGGTAAAGGTGCCCCACTGGCGGTAGGTTATTCCCCCCTTTTGGTCCTCCAGCCTGGCGTCCAGGTAATTTTCCAGGGAAAAGGCAACCCCGTTCCTGTCCCCTTCGTCATCAATAGGGTCAAACCAGGGGGTGGCCCGCTCGTCATCATGGTAACCCCGGTAGGTGTAACTCAGGACGGGCGAGATCTTGTGTTTCAGTTTTTTGGCCCTCTGCCACTGAACGTCATAGATGCGCTCCAGGTTGGTGGATAGCCTGGCTCCGCCTTCATAGGCCTTCCGGTACTGACGGTCATGGTCCGTTTGGGGATCGTCACTGACCCAGGCAAGATCCTGGTCGAACTTGAAAAAGGGCTCAAACTCGACGTACGGGCCGATCCACAGGGGGATATTAAGCCGGGGGGTGATAGAAACCCGGTGGCCCCTTTCTCCCACCTCACGCCAGATATAGTCGTAATCTGAATCCAGGCTGAAAAAAAGCGGGAAACCGCCTATCTGGTCCGGGAGAAAGGTAAAGTCCATGCCGCCCAGGGGCTGGGCCGTGGGATCATTGGGCGGGTTTTCAGGGCGCTGGTAGTAGCTCCCCTGGACCTGGAGGCTGTAAGAGTCCTGGTCGTGGCTGAGCCTCAGGGCCGACCTTCTGAAGGGGGAACGTTTCTCGTCTACGGGCCGGCCCAATTCCTGGTTGAGATCCTGCCTGGCCTCAAATCCAAAGAGCCCCCCCTCGAATTCCTTGAGGTAGTCCTGATCGCTGACAAAGTCCCCGTCAAGACGGGCCACCCACCCGTGGGGAAGATCCTGATCCGCCATGCCCCGCAACCAGTAGCGGGTGGTGTTGGTCCGGTCAAAGGGGCTCAGGGCCACATCATCGGGCTCGTTCATGTCTTTGTCTTTCTGGTCGGAGAGGATATCAAAGAGCAGGGTCCCCTTTGAATCCTCATCGGCAAGGTAGCGGAATTCCATGCCCTGCATGTATCCCCGCTCACTCATATAGCGCTGGTAAAGGGTGGCGTCGGTTTGATCCGAGAGGGCCCAGAAAAAGGGGACCTCTATTTCCAGCCCGTTTCGGCTGGAATAACCGGCCCTGGGCGGCAACAGTCCGGTCTGCCGCTTGGTCTTGGCCGGAAAAATCAAGTAGGGCAAATAGAGACAGGGGATTCCCCGAATCCGAAAGGCCGCGTGTTTCACCGTGCCGTAGCCCTCAACGGTCACCTTCACCTCTGACCCGGTAATGGACCAGTCCGGATTGACCCCGTCACAGGTGGTCACCCGGCAATCCTTGACCAGGTAAGTATCCGCGGCCACCT
>CAZNLL010000043.1:0-26961 GCA_964573885.1 uncultured Desulfobacteraceae bacterium
ATAACCTGGATAACATTGGGAAGGATCTGGCGGACGAAGTAAAAGAAATCGAGGGCAAAAAGGCCATCCAGGTTAAGATGAGCAACAAGGAGCAGAAAAAGATCTGCAAAGGTTTCCCTGATTCGTCTTTTGACGACAGCAACGCCTGTGTCCTGCCTGAGGATGCGGAAAAGACCCTCATGGATTTCATTATCCAGAACAAGACCACTGATGTGATGAAGTTTGCCATCAATAAGCTTTACAACCCCCTTGCCGGCAAGGGTCTCAGATCCAAGACATTCTGATCGGATACGCTGGTGTAGGGATACCCCGTCTTACCTGAAGGAGGGGATTCGGTTGTCAGGCTGGTAACAGTGCTGAAGGGCCTTCTATTTGATTACCTTAAACTTTTTTTTCTTTATGGCCCTTTGAACGACTTCGAGGATCTGTGTCTCGATCTGCTCCCAGGACGAAGAAAGCTCTTTTTTGACGCGGATTTCCTTGGGTTTGATCCGCAGTTCCAAGACCCCCTCCACGGCCAGGATATCCCTGACCATCTGGGCCCCGATCAGGCCTAGAGGCCTCAGTGAGGCGTCATCCTCCTGGGTAAGGGGACTCTTAAAATACTCCACCCTGGGGGCCGAGAGATCAATGGTGGTGAGAAAGGATCTTATCTCGGGGTTCGGGTGGCGGTAAACGGTCACAGTATGGTTATCCATGAGGCAATACCGCCGGTTTGTTTTTTGCGGGTTCCTAAATGTTATCTTACGGATTTCTATGTAGATTTCAAGGGTGCCCTGTGAAGCCCGAACAAATACCCCTCTTAACGGTGTCACAGGGTCTTTACAGGGATTTGCAAAATTGACCCCTTTGTTGTATACAATAGATTAAGGATTTAGCCTGCCCCATACATAAACCGGGTAGTCTGTTTCAACCCGTTGCGATTGACACAGGGCCGAGCCTGAGGAGACGTGGTGATGGGAAAGAAGATCTTAATCGTGGACGACGAGGAACATATTCGCTACCTCTATTCAGAGGAACTGAGCGAGGCGGGCTATGAGGTAATCACGGCGGACAGCGGCTACAAGCTCCTGGAAAGGATCGAAGAAGAAAAACCTGATCTTGTGGTCCTGGACATCAAGATGGTGGATTATAACGGTTTGGATTTGCTCCAGGATATTCGAAATAAGTTCTATGACTTACCTGTTGTGCTCTGTACGGCTTACGACACCTTTAAGGAAGATATGAAATCTATTGCCGCCGATTTTTATGTGATCAAGTCCTTTGACCTCACAGAGCTGAAGAACAAGATTGAGATGGCCTTGCAGGCCAGTTCCGGCGAAGACTAGGGGTTGGAGGCCCAGGGGGAAGCGGCCCTCCATCCCCTTTGCCGGAAAAACGAAACGCCGATACTACCGGACTTGAAAAACAGGGCGAGGACGCCTTGGGTTTCAGGTCCTTTTATTTGTGGTATTTCCCATGGTTGAGGATGGTAAAGGCCCGGTAGAGCTGTTCAAGGAGGATCATCCGGCACATTTCATGAGTAAAGGTCAGGGAGGACAGGGATAACACAAGGTGGGCCTTGTCCAGGATGTTCTGGGAAAGCCCCAAAGGACCGCCGATGACAAAAGTAAGGGGGTGATCTCCAAGGCCGATTTGCTGGATCCAACCGGCCAGGCCAACAGAGTCAAAGGGCTTTCCGGTTCGGTCCAGGGCGATAATGCGGTCCCCGGGACGGAGTTTTTTTGAAATGGCCTCGCCCTCCAGGGACAGGATTTCTTTTTCAGCTCTTCCTTTCTTGATACCGGCCGGTTTGACTTCGGCCCATTCGCAGGGGGCGTACCGTTTCAACCGGTCCAGGTAAAAGGATTCTCCTTGTTTCAGAAAGGAAAACCGGGTGCGATCTACCACAATGACCCTGAGTTTCACCATAGCCCTAATTTTTTTTGAGATCCAGAAGTTTGGCTATCTCCCGGGCCGTTTCACGGACAAAGGAGGTCATATCTTCCCCTTGAAGGGGTTTCCCAGGTTCAGGATATTTGGTGAGACCCTGAGCCATGACTTGCAAAGGTGCGTTTTGGAGTTCCTTTTTGGGCACCACCTGAAAGGCAGGGTCAAAGGTGTCATTGAAATACATATCTTGGAACACGGCAAACTTGAGCATATGGGCTGTGGAGTCCAGAACCCCGATCTCTCCCGGCCCTACATGGCCCAGGTTCACGGCCCTTTGAAGCCCGGCCAGTGACTCGCCCCCCTGGGTGCAGGCGATATTGCCGTTTCGGTTGGCCAGGATCATGGCATCCATGATCGCCTGCTCGCTGACCTGGACCACAAAGCAGCGTTTTCCTCCGGCCGTGTGATTGTATTCTTTGACCAGCTTCGTCACCCGGGGCATGGATACGGGATTGCCTATCATGGCTGCCTGGGCCACGCTCGGACGCACCGCAACGGGCACGAAACGCCTCTTTTCCTCATATTCCTCCAGATAATAGCGGTACACGGGATCCGCGTGTTCTGACTGGACCCCGATGATCTTGGGAAGCCGGTTTATGATACCGGCCTTGAAGAATTTTAAAAAGCCGCTCATCACGGCCGTAATGTTCCCGGCATTACCGATGGGCACCACCACGGCTTTATCACCCACGTCATAGTCAAAATCCTGGGCGATCTCAAAGGAGAAGGATTCCTGGCCCAGGATGCGCCAGCTGTTTTTTGAATTCAACAAGGCCACATGATAGTTCTCGGCCAGGCTCTCGACCACCTTCATACAATCATCAAACACACCGGGTATCTCCAGGACCCGGGCACCACTTCCAAGGGGCTGGCAGAGTTGTTGAGGTGTGACCTTCCCCTTGGGGAGCAATACGGCAGACTGGAGATCTTCTCCGAAATAGGCGCCGTAAAGAGCTGCGGACGCCGAGGTATCGCCTGTGGAGGCGCAAATGGCCAACACGTCTTTCAAGCCCTTCTCCTTGATAAGGAAGTTGATATAACTGAGGGCGCAGGCCATGCCTCGGTCCTTAAAGGATGCGCTGGGGTTGAGGCCGTCGTTTTTGAAATAAAAGTCGAGGCCCACCCGTTCCTTGAGTACCGAGTTGGCCTCAACCAGGGGGGTATGACCCTCGCCCAGGCAGACAATGTGCTCCAGGGGGATGATGGGGGCAATAAACTCATAGTAGCGGAAGATGCCTCCAAGGGCCTTGTCATTGAGCATCCTACGATAGTCAAAGACCTTCCGCCAAGTGTCTCCTCCTGTCTCTCGGATGTAACCCGTGTCCCGGGTTTCAAGGAGAAGGACGCTCCCGCAATCCGGGCAGGTGTAAAGGAGGGTGGTGATATCGAATTCCGCTCCGCACCCCAGACAGACATAGACCATCTTTCCGCGAGGCCGGGGCAGCAAATAGGGGCGAATGTCGCCGGGAAACTGGTCGATTTTCACTTCTTTTTTCCTTTGTTCGGATTTTTGGAATCATCCCGTTTCTGGGTGCTGGAAGGGAGACCCAGTATTTACGGGTGCTCAGACACATTTTAGCCCTACAATTTTTTGTATTACAATCCGGAGTGAATTTCAATGGCCCAGGCCCCTGCAACTGACCCGGGGTAGAGAGGCGATTTTTGAGAAGAACAATTGACATAAGCCGTCTATTTCCATTAAAAAGCGGTATTTCGCGGGGGAATAAGAGGTTAAGCGCCTTGCAGAGGTCGGGGCATTTTTATGCGGTTTTGGGAAGATTACCGGGTTTTTCGAGTATCTGCCGGGATTTGGATGGCGGTCATCTTCTGGCTCTCCAGCCGGTCCGATCTGCCTGCCCCATGTCTTTTCTGGGGGGAGGACAAGGTTATTCATGCCCTCCTCTTCGGCATTCTTGGATTTTTGTTCGCCGGGTCATTCCAGTCCCGTGAGGCTCAAAGGTCATGGAAAAGGGTTCTCCTCTCAACCCTGTTGGTGACCCTTTATGGGCTTTTTGATGAAGGGCATCAGATGTTTGTATGGGGTCGGGATGCGAGCCTGGGGGATGTAGCCGCGGACACCACTGGGGGGTTTGTAGCGTCCCTCCTACGGCAAAAGATTAGGCGGCGTCCCGGGCGAGGTGAGGCTAAAATATTTTGACATATCAACAGGGTTCTGTAAGACTCGATTTATGTTTATTGTCAGAAAGTTAGGCACCAAGTCACTGGATTACCTGGGGGCCATGGGCCTTATGGGCGTCTTTCTGGTGAGGACCGCCTTTTACCTGGTCACTCCACCCCTCAAGCTCACCAGGGTTCTCAAACAGATCCGCTTTATCGGTCTTCAATCCATGCTTGTGGTGGTCCTTACCGGTGGTTTTGCCGGCATGGTCTTGGGGTTTCAGGGCTTTTACAGTCTGAGCCGTTTTGGCTCGGACGCCTTTCTCGGGCCGGCGGTGGGCCTGGCCTTGATCAAAGAACTGGGACCTGTTATAGCGGCCCTCATGGTAACGGGCAGGGCCGGTTCGGCGATTACCGCGGAAATTGGGATCATGCGCATCAGCGATCAAATCGACGCCCTGGAGTTGATGGGTCTCAATCCCCACCGCTACCTGGTGGTCCCTAACTTCCTGGCGGCCATGATTTGTCTTCCCCTCTTGACGGCCATATTTGACGTGGTGGGCATTTTCGGGGGTTATCTGATCGGCGTAAAGCTCCTGGGTGTTGGCGCCGGGGTGTATATGGGCGAGATGGCCAATTATGTGGAGATGTCAGATATCATGGAAGGGGTGTGGAAGTCCCTTACCTTTGGCATTGTGATCGTCTGGGTATGCTGTTTCAAAGGATACTACACGGGCGTTTTTTCCGGGTACGGTGCGGAAGGAGTGAGCAGGGCTACGACCCAGGCGGTGGTGCTTTCATCGGTGTTGATCCTTGTGTGGGATTACTTTATGACCTCCATCCTCTTTTGAGGGAGAAGATGATTCGGATTGAAGACCTCCATAAGTCATTTGACGGGAACGCCGTTTTAAGAGGGGTCTCTCTGAATATTAGAAAGGGCCAGGTTTTGGCCCTCATTGGCGGCAGCGGCAGCGGCAAGAGCGTGCTTCTCAAGCATTTGGCCGGGCTCCTGAAGCCGGACCAAGGCCGTGTGCTTGTAGAAGGGAAGGACATGAACGAACTCAGGGGAAAGGACCTGGCCCGGTTGAGGATCCGCCTCGGCTTTCTCTTCCAGGGAGGGGCCTTGTTCGATTCCATGACCGTTTTTGAAAATGTGGCCTTTCCCCTGAGGGAGAAGACAAAATTGAGTAACGAGGTTATTCAAGAGCGGGTTTTTAAGGAACTGGAACATGTGGGGCTGGCGGGATCAGAACACAAGTACACCTCCCAGCTCAGCGGAGGCATGATCAAGCGGGCCGCCCTGGCAAGGGCCCTGGTGACAGACCCGGAGATCATGTTCTTTGACGAACCGACCACCGGTCTGGATCCGGTTATGGGGCTTTCAATCCTCCGTCTCATTGATGACTGTCATAAGCGGCTTTCCTTTACCGGGGTGATTGTCACCCATGAAATACCGAGGGTCCTGCAAATCGTGGATCGGGTGGCCATGCTCCATAAAGGGGTCGTGTGGGCGGAAGGGAGGCCTGAGGAAATGGCCTCGTCTAACGATTCCGTTGTCCAGGCCTTCTTTGGAAAAGACATGGATATGCATGAGGAGGTTTCAGGGGGAAGAGATGAGAAAGTTTGATCTTGAACTGGCCGTGGGCCTGTTTATGATTGCAGGGATCCTCTGTTTGGGCTACTTATCCATCAGACTGGGAAAGATGGAGGTCCTGGGGGGAGAGGGATATGAGCTTCAAGCCGTTTTCTCCAACAGCGGCGGGCTCAAGGAGGGCTCTTCGGTGGTGATTGCCGGTGTGGAGGTGGGCCGGGTGAAGAAGATCTACCTGGACGAATACAGGGCCCACACGATCCTCACCCTGCCCTCGGGCGTGGAGATCCAAGAGGACGCCATCGCGTCGATCAAGACCAAGGGGCTCATCGGTGAAAAATATGTGGAAATCACGCCGGGGGGGTCGGAAAAAGTCCTTAAGCCCAGGGAACGTATTCGCGATACCCAGCCCGCCGTGGACCTGGAGCAGCTTATTTCGAGGTACGTCTTTGGAAAACTATAGTCTGGTTTTTCGGCGACCTCCGCAAGGGAGGGACTAACCCCGCACATGGGGTATCCCGGAGGATTTCCGATAAAGGGAGGTTTACATGGGGCCAGCCCGCTTATGGTATAGTACCGTCCTTTTCCTTTTGACCCTTTTGATAACCGTACCCTCTCAGGCCCAAGGACCTACGGAACAGATCAAAGAGACCACAGACAAGATCCTCGCCATTGTCAGCGATCCCAGCCTGAAATCCCCTGACAAAAAGGAGGAGAAGATCAGGCGCCTGCGCAAGGTCGTGGACGAACGCTTTGACTGGAGAGAGATGTCCAGAAGAACCCTCGCCAGGCACTGGGCGGAGAGGACAGAGGAAGAAAAAGAGGAATTCATTCGTCTCTTTGGAGAACTCTTGGAGCGCACTTACCGGGATAAGGTGGACAGCTATTCCGGGGAGAAGGTGGTCTTTGTGGGAGAACGGGTGGACGGGGACTATGGGGCGGTCAAGGTCAAGGTGGTAGGCCAGGACCAGAGGGATATCCCCGTCCTGTACCGGGTCAAAAAAAAGGGCAACGACTGGCTGGTCTATGACATTTCCATTGAAGGGGTGAGTCTGATTAACAACTACCGGAGCCAATTTAACAATATTATCGTGAGATCCTCTTACGACAAGCTCATTAAGATGTTGAGGGCCAAGGTCCAAGGAGGGGAGGAAAAGAGCGAAGAATAAGCCTATAAATGACTTTAGAATAAGTCTTTAATATTTTAATATTTAAAATTTTTTGGCTTAAAAATAATAATTGGGGCTTTGATGAAATTTTTCGGTCGAATATTGATCTTTGCCCTGCTAGGGTCACTTCCCTTTGGGACCCTTTCTTGGGCCGCAGGCATGACCGCACCCATGGAATCCTCTGGCCCCCGGGGGGGATTTCTGGTCGCGGCCGTGGCCTTCCAGGACCTGACCGAGCTGGGGTATCCCGCGGAACAGGGAACAAGGTCCTCACCCGAGGGCATAGGGGGGTCTCTCGTCCGGCTGAGCCAGAATGAGGATCTTGATACAATAAGAATCCGGCCAGCCGAGGACTGGAGCGGGGAGGAAACCCAGAAAGCGACCATTTCAGACCCCCTGGAGCCCCTGAACCGCGCCTTTTTTGCCTTTAATGACAAGCTTTATTTTTGGGTCCTCAAACCGGTGGCCACCGGGTACGAGACGGTGGTCCCCGAGCCCCTGAGGGTCAGTGTGGACAATTTCTTCTCCAACATCCGCATGCCCGTGCGTGCCATCAACTGCCTGCTTCAAGGGAAAATCCAGGGTTTTGGCACAGAGATAGCTCGTTTTGTGCTGAACTCCACTGTGGGGATATTTGGGTTCGGGGATTTCGCCAAGGTGGTCTTTAGTATGGAAAAGCAGGAGGAAGATTTCGGCCAGACCCTTGGGAAATACGGCTTGGGCCCGGGAATTTATATTAATTGGCCCTTTAAGGGACCCTCCAGTCTCCGGGATTCCATCGGCGACGTGGGAGACGGCTTCCTGAATCCCCTGGACTACATTGTGGACGATGTGGTCTATAACGTGGCCGTGAGAGGCTATGACAGGCTCAACATTGTATCTTTGAGCCTGGGGGAGTATGAAGCCATGAAAAAGGCCGCCCTGGATCCTTACATATCCATGAGGGATGCCTACTTCCAGTACAGAAAAAACAAGATCAAGAGATAGACCTCAGAATTCTATCCCCCGTCTGGCCATAATCCCCTGCTTGTAAGGATGCCTGATTTCCTTCATTTCCAGGACCCGCGTGGCCGCCTTGCATACCTCCGGGTGGGCGTTTCGGCCACTGAGAAGGAGCTGTAATGGGGGGGGCTTTAAAAAGAGCATCTCTTTGACCCTCTCGGGCCGGATCAAGCCATAGTGGGTGGCGATGTTGATTTCATCCAGCACCAAGAGGCCGTATTTCAAGGAGTAGATCTCTCTTAACCAGAATTCCCAGGCCCGTCTGGCCGCTTCCACATGTTTTTTCTCGAAGGGGGGCGTCTCCCTGTGTAAGAAGCCCTGACCCATGGTCTTGATTTGAAGATTTTCGAGCCTTTCAATGGCCATGACCTCTCCATAGGGCCTGGGCGATTTGATGACCTGAAGGATCAGGGAAGGGACCCCTTGCGAGGCTATGAGCATGGCCTTGCCCAGACAGTAGGTGGTTTTACCCTTTCCCTCGCCGGTAATGATTTCAACCTTACCGGCCGCTTCGGTTGGAGCCTCCCTTTTTTCCTCTTTTTTTTGAGGACCTTGTACAACCATCTCCGTCACCAGATCGGCCCTGTCCAAGACAGCCGGCTCCGCCCTCGAACCCGACAAGACAAGTTCCACATGGGCTGGTTTCTGTTCCATCATGGCCAGGACCTCCTTGGTGGGAATCATCTCCCCAAGGGCCTCAAAGACGCCGCTCAGGATGACAAGATCAAAATATCCCCCCATAACAGCGGCTCGGGCCCGGTTAAAGGCCCCAAGGACCTCTGCCTCGTGGATTTTTTGGTGAGGACCTGTGGCTGGCACGGCGGATTCGTCGATCACCAAGCTGGGACCGAGGGCGCGGGCCCAGCCGCGATCTTTTTCCAGTCCGTGGGCGGTAAATGAGGTGATCAGGATGCGAAAGGCGTAACCCGCAGCCCTAAGGGCCAGGCCGAAGGGGGCGAAATTGAAGTAATGAGAATCAGTCGTGTAGACCTGTATCAGACCGTGGGTCAACATGATAAAAGATCCCGGAGTTAGGTCTTTGTATGGGCTATGAGAAGAGATGCAGATTTCGAGGACAAAGTCAAGGAGTAAACGGTTGACAATGGAATGGATTGTTGGATAAGAAGCTCTCACGGCCGAAAAGAGAGGTAACCATGACTTACTATGCGCAGGAACGATCGGGACTGGTAAAGAGCATCGGCTTTGGGTACATCCACATCTATTACGGCCAGGGCGTGGGAAAGACGACCAGGGCGGTAGGCGTCGCTGTCAGGGCGGCCGGGGTAGGGATAAAGGTAGACTTTATCCAATTCATGAAGTCGGGCAATTCCGGGGAAGTGCTCAGCTTCGCCCATATCCCCAATATCTATTACCGGTGCCCCGGGAGACATCCCTTTATTCTTTCCCGGGGGCCTGAGGCCGTGCATTTCGAGCACGCCCAAGAGGCCCTCGGGTATGCCTGGGATGCGGTTGAGCAAGGGACCCAGATTCTGATCTGTGACGAAATCTTGAACACCCTTATCTTTGATCTCCTTGAGAAAGAAGAGATTTTGGACCTTGCCGAGCGTTGCAAGGGGAGGATCGAACTGGTCATGACCGGCGCCGATGCGCCCCCCGAATTCATCCGGCTGGCGGATTACGTCACGGAATTCAGGCAGGTGAAACACCCTTATTACAGAGGTGCCAGGGCTCGAAAGGGGATTGAATACTGAGGAGGTAAGGAATCCTTATTCCACTTCAGGGAGATAGAATCCCAGTTTTCTGATCAGGTTTGCAGCGATTCTGTAAGTGCGATCGGGGCCTGAGGAGACGGTCCTGGGATTGATTTCGTTCAGGTCGAGTCCGGCGAGACCCACTCCCTGGGAAAGGCATTCCTCAAGGTAGCCGACCAGGGTATAGATTTGCCTCTCGCTGAGGCCGTGCCTGTCCCGGAACCTAACCCCTTCTAGGGCGTTTCTGGACCCGATATCCAGGTCGATGGACACATACATATAGGGAGTGCCTATTCGGTTTAAGAGGGTCCTGAGTCTGGAGGGACTGGTAAGGATGTCCTTTTTGGTGATAAGTTTGACCCCCTGCCTTTTGAGAGCGGAATAGAGCCCCACATAGCGCCGGATCCTCCGGTCCTTGATCCGGAAGGAGCGTTTGGGGGGGTAGTCGCTTATTCCCAACACATAAAGATTCTCAGGTTCAACCACGCCTTCTTCCAAGAGGTGGTAGAGGAAGGAGGAGGCATTATAGGATTCCGGCCGGTTGAAAATAAAGGGATCCTCCGGATCATAGGGGGAATTGGGGTTGGTCTCCATATCATAGCCTATGGCTCCGGAGAGAACGGACATGGGCATGGCGTCCGTGTGGCTGTCCAGGACGACAAAGCTCAGGTCATCCGGGCTGTATAACTCGGCCAGCCTTTTAAAGGCCCCCCCGCTTAGGGAATGATCAATGGCGATCATGCAGGGGATGTGGGGGAAGATCTCGGCCACCAGATCGCCCACTCTGTCGGCATAGGCCCGGCACCCGTCCTGGTCTATAAAAGAGACGAATTTTTCCACCAGGATATCCCCTCCTGCGGCCGCCGGGGGGACAGGGCAGAGCCATTCAGGGACGTCAAGGGTCCCTTTTTCCTCCCATAGGGAAGGATCCACCTCCCTGCGGATCAATGCCATAATGGGCTCATAGGGATCTTGTCCTGGGGCCCCGGCCTCCATGAGGGCATGCTTTTCCCGAAGGGATTCGTCTCTCTCGTCCACATCCAGGGGACATCCGAAAAAGACCATTCTTTTGTCTGGAATGCTTGACGCGGGCATAGCCGGTAACGAAAATCCCCCGGCAGGCGTATCCCCGGAGAGGCGGGCCAGGGGTTTTTTAGGGCCTTGAGCGGAATGAGCCTATTTGAAATAGTCGTCCCTCGCCTTTTTGAGCTGAACCAGGTTCTCAAGAGGAGAGGGGGGGGCGATCCCGCAACCGGGGCAGAGGAAATCCGTCCCGTTCTCCAGGGCCTGGGTGGCCTCCTGGTAGACCTGCTCAGGGGTCCCGTTAAAGAGGGTGGTGGCGGTAGACACATTTCCGAAGACCTTGACCCCCTTGCTGTGGGCGATTTCCACGGCCCTCTTCATGTCCGCCTTTTCCTCGATACTGATTCCTATGGCCCCGGTATCGCACATCATCTCAATGATAGGGTCCGTATTTCCACATACATGGAGCACCACCGGGCCCTTGACCCTTTTATAGATCTCTTGCTGGACTCCAAGAATCAGCTTTTTAAAGATCCTGGGGCTGAGCAGGGCGGGTCCGGCCGTGGGCTCGGCAAATACGTAGTAGTCGGCGCCGTTCTCCAGGGCCATGTTGGCAGCGGCCACGGCCGCCTCTTTGGTGACCTCCAGGACCTTTTCCACCTGCTCGGGTTTTTTCATGCACCACTTCATGAACTGTTCCGTCCCCACCAGGTTGGCGGCGCAGGTAAAGGCCCCTTCAGTCTCTCCGAAGATGATGAAATCGTCTCCCACCTTTTCCCTGAGGAGGCGGATATTTTCCTTGAATACCGGAAACCGGCCCCTCTCCAGGAAGTCGGGGGGGAAATCGATATTATCGAGGCTCTCTGCGTAGGGGTGGGCTTTAATGGAATATTGGATGTCGATCTGAGGCGTACCCAGTTCACACCCCATGGCCTCACTGAGGCCTACAATATCCCATCCCATGGATTTGACCCATTCAAATCCCGCATGCTGGTGGCCCGCATAACCCAGCTCCGTCATGGCCACGGGATCTGCGTCCGCATTGGGCCTCTCATATCCACATGCCTTCATCAGCGCCACTACCCCGTAAGTGGTGGTGCTCCCCACAGGTGTTTTATCGACATCCTTGCCTGTGAGTTGATTCCAAAATCTCTCTTTCAGACTCATCTCTGCCATTTTGCCCTCCTCTGTAACAGTGGCGCCCCAGTGGGGCCGACTTCGCAATCAGGTCTCTCGACCTGGCAGACACTATTATTCTACCTCACCATGCCTTGCCCTGTCCATATCAGTAAAAGGGAGGAAGAGGACCCCGAGGTCACGGCTATTTCTGGTTCAGGACCTCTTCCGGGACCAGATCCTTAAGGTGAGGAAACTTGTCTTTCATATGGGGGATGTGCATAGCCTGCATGAACTGCTTCTCAAAGTCTTTTTCCACGGTAAGCTCGATGTACTCCACATTTCGAGCCACCCAGTTGGCTTCAACCCGCTTTTCGCGGTTTAAGAGGGCGGCCCTGGCTCCGTCACCGGCGGCGTTTCCCACGGAAATGATCTTCTCCACATCACAGTCCGGGAAGAGCCCCATGATGAGGGCCTTTTCCCGATCCACATGGGTACCGAAGGCCCCGGCGATTTTGACCTTGTCCACCTTATCGATTCCCATGCGTCGCATCATGAGCTTGCAGCCGCAATAAAGGGCCCCCTTGGCCAACTGGATCTGGCGGATGTCCTTTTGAGTGATCACCACATCCTGGCCTATGCTGGTCTCATTGGCCCAGGCGATGACAAACTCGGGTTGATCATTGTTCGCGTTTTTCCGATACCGGCTGGATTTTTGTTCGGGATTGAATTTGCCACTCTTGAGAAGAACACCCGAGCGGTATAGCTCCGCCAGCACATCCAAGATCCCTGAGCCACAAATCCCTTTTGTCTTCATTTCTTCAGGCTTTGAATACTGCTTCCAGGCATCCCGGCCGATGACCTTGTAATCCACTTCGTGGGTCTCGGGGTCTATCTTGATCCGCTCTATAGCGCCCGGGGCGGCCCGCATGCCGTAAGAGAGCTGGGCCCCTTCCAGGGCCGGCCCTGTGGCACAGGAGGAAGAAATGAGCTTGTCCTTGTTTCCCAGAACCAGTTCTCCGTTTGTGCCGATATCGATGATGAGCTGGATTTCGTCCTTCTTGTATGGCTCCTCGGAGATAAGGACCCCCACATTGTCGGCCCCCACAAACCCCGCCTCATTGGGCAGGACATGGACATAGCTGCTTTGATTGGTATGGAGCCCCAGGTCCCGGGCCTTGATGTCCAGGCCCTTGTGGATCACGGGAGGGAAGGGGGCCAGGCCCACAAACTCGGGATTCAACTGCAAGAGGATGTGATGCATGGCCGTATTTCCCACAATAGTCATGTCTACAATATCATTGGGATTAAGATGTAAACAGGTCTTTTCTTCCTCCTCAAGCGCCTCGGCGGCCTCCGGGACTATATCCGCTTCTTGTTCGTCCTTCCCCCTTTTTTTCTCTTTGGGGGGGTGGGTTGCTTCACAGGCCTTGGCCAGCAGTGTATTCAGCCCCTCGATCATATCGGCGCTCATCTTTCGCAGGCCGTCCTCGTGCATCATATGGTAGGTGATGCGGCTCATGACGTCCTCACCGTATTTGCACTGGGGGTTCATCATGGAGACGGTATCGATGACCTCCATGGTGGCAAGGTTGCAGAGGTAGCCGGCCACGGTGGTGGTCCCCACGTCTATGGCCATGCCGTAATAGGCCTCCACCTTGCCGGGGAGGACGCGGATGATTTCTTTGTCGTTCCAGACGGCCACGGTCAGTTTCCAGCGGTTGTTGTCCCGGAGCCTCATGGGAAGTTTTTGCAGGGCGAAATAGTCGATATCCAGGTCTTTAAGGCCGTATTCCCGGTTGAGTTCGTCCAGGATGCGCTCCAGGTCGCCCAGGGGGTTTTCAAAGGTGGGAGGCACCACTTCCACGTAATAGACCTTCACGGCCGGATTCCACTGGATCTGAATGTCCCGGGCCGCCTTGCTCACCACCTGTTTGCCCGCCCGCGACTCCTCGGGCACAAAGATGAGCAGGTCTGCTTCCACCTTGGCACAGCAGCCCAACCGGTAACCCGCCGCCCTTTGTTCCTCATTGATGAATTTCTCTTCCTCTTTTTGCCATGGGCTCGCGTGGTCCTTGCTTGAGGTGATGCCGAATTTCTCAAAAAAGCCCTCTTCGATGCGTATCTTGCATTTACCGCAGACCTTTTTCTCTCCGCACAGGCTTTCTATATCCACACCCAACTGCCGGGAGGCCTCTGTCACGGTAAGGCCCTTGTGGACCTGTCCCCTCCGTCCCGAGGGCTGAAAAATGATTCTTGCCTTTTCATCCTGGTTCATTCACCACTCCTTATAAGCCGTAAATGGTCTGCGGGGTCTTGGCCGACCCCGTTTTTCTGCTTCAGCTTAGAAAAGCGGGGAAAGGCCTTATTGCATTTCCCTCAACCGGGTGATCATCTTGATGGCCTCCTGGACCGCATTTCCTGCAGATTCCGCGTATCCGTCCGCTCCAAAGAGGTCTGCCGTCTCCTTGGTTACAGGGGCCCCGCCCAGCATGATGGCCACATTGGGGTTTTTCTCCTTGATCATTTCCACCACCTTTTTCATGCCCATCATGGTGGTGGTCATCATAGCGGAGAGGGCCACAATCTCCGAGTCTGTACGGAGCTGCTCCTCAACAAATTTCTCCAGAGGCACATCTCTACCCAGGTCGTGGACTGTAAAGCCGGCCACGTCAAACATCATTTTGATGATGTTTTTGCCGATATCATGGACATCGCCCTGAATGGTCCCGATCACCACCTGACCTTTGGGTTTGTCGCCCAGGTCCTCCAGGGAAATATGGGGTTTGAGAATGTCCAAGCCCACATAAAGGGCGTCCGCGCACATGAGGAGTTCTGGGACAAAATACTCCTGCTTGTCGTAGAGATCCCCTACAACTTCCATGCCCGCCGCCAGTCCGTTCATCACCGCGTCATAGGCGTTGAAACCCTCCTCAACAACCGCCTTTGCCGCCTCTTCCACCTGGTCCTCTTCATACTCCACCACTCCCTCTTTGAGGGCCTTCAAGAGTTCCTGTCTTCTCTCTTCCGTTCCCATGATCGATTCCTCCTTTCTCACACTCTTCCCACCGCTGGAGAGGCCTTTATACCATATTCCCGAATGGTTCGTACACAGGCTTCCACGTTTTCCTTTTTCACGTCAGGCCAGAGGTCGCAGCCGGGCCAGACTGCATCAACGCCGTCATCAATGCACTTTTTGATGACCGGCTCCACTTCAGAGGCATCGATTTGGACCAGGGTCCCGAAGGGGTCGAAATTGCCCAGGATGAGCACATCATCACCCAGTTTTTTCCGGGACTCGGCCACATTGTTTTTTTGGTCCACGCTCAGGGCATCGGCCCCGCATTCATTCATCATTTCGATGATCAGGTCCGTGGAACCGCAAATGTGAAGGATCTTGGGGGATTTGAGGGAGGAAAAAACCTTCTCAAGATTGGGTTGTACCAAGGTCTTCCACATGCGGGGGGAGATGATATCCGTGCCTGAACCCATTTCCCGGATGGTCATGTAATCCACCCCCAGTTCCTGGTAATGGCGGGCCACCTCAATGACCAGATCGGTCATATCCGAAAGAAAGGACTCCACCCCCTCCTTGTTCTTTTTGATCCCTTTGAGGAGCACGGCCAATTCAATGAGTTGACCGGCCATGGTAAATGGACCCAAGACCCACCCGCCTACGGCCAAGTTGCCATTGGACCGGGACTTCATAATGCTGATGGCCTCATCCACCACGGGCATCCGTCCCTTTTTCAGAAAATCACTGGGGATCTCGACCTCCTCCAGGGCCTCCCACTTGGAGGGCACCGTAGGATAGAGGATACCCTCTGCATCTTCGTAAAGGCTCACACCCCTGCCCAGGGCCTCGGGGACGGTACACATGTCATAGGGCACTACTGCTCCGTCGAAGCCATAGATTTCTGCACTGGTCAGGGCCGAAGCGGCCAGGTATTCAGGGGAACTGTGTACCTGGGCGAAACGGATTCTCATCTTATCGATGGCCTGTACCGTCACCGTGCCCATGCCACTGAAACAGGGCATCGTATCCACAGGTTCTTTTTTGAAAAAACGCTCAACTCTCTCTTTTGGTTGCATACCTTGCTCCTTTATCGTCAAAGAATTCTATCCCGACCCGGTCCCAGTCATTCCCTTGAGCTGTTCCACAAAATCTGGAAAAAGCCGGTTTAAGGGATGGCTTTTCTGGGGAGGAAGTTTTTGGACCTCTGAGAAGGCGAGGGTGGCCGAAAAGGCCTCGGTCATGGCCACCGCCGGAAAGATTCTGGGAGCCCCCGCCATGGGCCCGGAGAAAATCATGTCGTGGTAAAAGAAAGAGGCCAAGGCCTCCAAGCCCGCATCCGCTGCGGACCACCCCTTAAAGCCCCAGAGTTCCCGGGCCTTTTTCCACATGTATGAGCCGTTGCTGGGTGCGCTGGCCGTGGGGAAACCCCACTTCTCCTTGATGAGGCGATTGGCGGCACCGCAAAAGGCCGTGGCCGGGCCGTTCATCACGGATGTATCCACAAAGATGGAATCAAATTGGGCCCCGACCCTTTCAATGGCATCCAGGAGTTTCTGGGTGCCCGTAATCCGACCGCCAGGCATCTGGTCCGCCATGTCAAAAGCGACCAGCAGGACATGCTTGACCCCCATTCCGGCGATTTCCTTGATTTCCGTATCGAGGTCCTCCTCCCACACGGTGAGGCTGTTATAGAACATGCGGTCCAGGAGTGCCTTTTCCGCACAATAGGCGGCGCCGGCCAGTTTGGGTTTCATCTGCCAGGCGTCGATGCAAAAGGGCATATCGCTTACAGAGATAACGAAGTCGATATATCGTTCAAACTCCTTGGCCGTATTGGCCACAATATCCGCCATGCCCGGCACCCCGGTATCGGCGGAGAGCTTGTCCTGGGTTTTGAGAAGCTCCTCGGCCCGCTTTTCATCAAAGCCTTCCTTTCGCTTGCCTTCAAAGACCTTGTCTCCTTTTTGAAAGATGGAGGAGCAGACCACCGTGGGATACTCCCCGGGCTGACCTCCAAATTTGACCCCACCGATCTCACAGATCTTTTGTTCGGTGGAAAGCTGTAAATTCATGATACCTCCTTTGCTTGCCGTGTTCCCGTCACTTACACGGACAAATGCTTGGTGATGATCTGGCTGTCTTCCAACAGTTCTTGGGATGTAGCCGTTCTGGCGATCTTGCCCTTGACGCCCATCAAATAATGGCGTGCCGCCACTTCCAAGGCCACTCTGTAGTTTTGTTCCACGAGTAACAGGGTCAGCCCGGATTGGATACAGAGGAGTAGAATGGGTTGAATGACCTCATAGACCAGAAGAGGGGCAAGACCTTGGGAGGGCTCATCTAAGAGCATGATGAGGGGGTTACTCATCAGGGCGCGACCGATGGCCAACATCTGCTGCTCACCCCCGCTGAGGGTGGACCCATCCTGTTTGTTTCTCAACCCAAGCACGGGAAACTGCTCGTAGATCTTTTCCACGGTCCAATCGCTCTCCCCTTTTGGACCTGCCGCGGCCAGTTTGAGGTTCTCCTCAACACTGAGACCCGGAAAAATGTGTCTTTCTGCGGGGACGTAAGAGATGCCTTTCCTGATGACCCTGTGTGGAGGCCAGCGGGTCGTGTTCTGACCGGCTATTTTCACCCGGCCGGCTCTGGGCGGTGTTAATCCCAGGATGGAACGAAGGGTCGTGGTCTTTCCCACGCCGTTTCGACCCAGAATGGATACGGCCTCGTGCTTGTGGATATACATGGAAAGGCCTTGAATAACGTGACTTCGCCCGTAATAGGTTTGGAGGTCTTCAATTTCCAGAATTTTTTCGGGTGCCTGGTTATTCATGTCCCAGATAGGCCTCCTTGACTTGTTCGTTGCCTTTGATCTCCTCGGGGGGGCCTTCGGCGATAATGCTCCCCTGGTGCAAGACGGTAATCGCGTCGGAGATGGCCATGACCACACTCATGTCGTGTTCCACCAGGACCACCGCTATGCTTTCCGAGAGCCCCTTTATAAGTTGTGCAATATGCTCCGTCTCCGCAGGAGACATTCCCGCGGTGGGCTCGTCCAGGAAGAGTATCTTGGGCTCACTGGCCAAGGCCATGGCCACCTCCATCAGACGCTGGTCCCCGTGAGCAAGGTTTGTGGCCGGTACGGTGGCGTGTTCACTTAGCCCCAGCTGTTGCAAGATCTCCCAGGTCTTCTCGTTCACTTCTTTGAGACTCTCTTTGCGTGAAAAAACCTTGAAGGTGCCTCCCCGCTGGATCTGCGTGGCAATACGCACGTTCTCAAACACGGTAAGGCCCAAGAAGATGCTGGTGATTTGGAAGGTTCGGCAGACTCCCAACTTGGTCAGTTCATGGGCAGGTTTGTTGGTGATATCCTCTTCCTGGTAGAGAACCTTGCCTGAGCTGGCGGGCAATCTGCCGGTGATCACATTGATGAGGGTGGTTTTTCCGGCGCCGTTGGGACCAATGATGGATTTGAGCCTCTTATCTTTGAACTCTACATTGACCCCGTTGGTGGCCAACACGCCGCCAAAAGCACGGTAAAGCTCTTTTGTAGACAGGATGCTGGTCATGGAAAAGGCCTACTCCTTTCTCAATTGGGTCACAAATTGGACGAGACCGGCAAAGCCCTTGGGCATGAACAGGACAAGAAGCATCACCACCAGTCCCACAAAAAGCTCCCAGTGTTCGGTCATGGTGCTGATATAGTCCTGGATAAAGATAAATATGCCCGCTCCAATAATAGGACCCCACAGGGTCCCCATGCCCCCCAAGAGCACCATCATTAATACCGCCGCCCCGGCGAAGGCGTGCATAGTGGTTGGGCCGATATATCCCTTATAAAGGATAAAGAGGCCGCCGCTGATACCGGCCAGCATACAGGAAAGCATCCACCCGAGAAGCTTGTACCGACGCACATTGATGCCCAGAAAGGATGCCCTCTCCTCGTTTTCCCGGATCGCCTCAAGAACGGCCCCGAAAGGCGAGCCCATGATACGCCGGGTGAGGAGAAAGCAAATGAGGACGATACCCAGGGTGAGGAGATACATGGCCGTGGGATCGCCGGAACTCCCCAAGGTGAACCCAGCCAAAGAGATGTCCGGCTGGGGTATGCCCATGAGGCCGTCGTCTCCACCGGTCACACCGTACCATTTCCAGGCCACCGTGTAGAACATCATGCCGAAGGCCAGGGTTAAAAGGGCGAAAGCAAGCCCCCCGGTACGTACCTGGACCCAACCCACAGGGAGGGCAATAATTCCCGTGGCCACCACGCCTGCCAGAAGAGCGAGCCACAGACCCTCGGGTGCTGCATGAATGAGGAAGAGACCCGAAATATAAGCCCCGATCCCCAGATAGGCGTTGGGCATGAAGGAAAGGAGACCGGTGTAACCCAGTAGCACATCCAGACTCATCGCCAGGAGGCCGTAAATCAACATCTCGTTTACAAGTCTGATATAAAAACGATTGGTCAGTACAAAGGGGTAGACGGCAAGGACGACCACGATGAGGGCCAGGATGATCCATGTGATTGTGTGTCTTTTCTTATCGCCTGTATTCCACGGAGAGCCAGCTTCGTTCATGATTATTCAAACCTTCCTTCTCCAAGTATACCTAGGGGCATAAAGGCTAGAATAACGGCCATTAGCATGTATACGATGACCATGGCCAGGTCGGTGATGAAAAATTCGGCAAGGGTCTGAACAACCCCGATGAGCAATGCTGCAATAACGGCGCCCCTAAGGCTTCCCAGGCCGCCGATGACGATCACCACAAATGAACTTATGAGCATCTCATGGCCCATAATGGGGTCGACGGTGTACAGGGGCCCGGCGATTACCCCGGCGATGCCAGCCAGGATGCAGCCCAGGAGAAAGGCGCCGATATGGACAAACCTCATATTGATTCCCAAACAGGAAACCATTTCCGGGATATGACTGGCCGCTCTGAGGATCATTCCCACCTTTGTTTTTTCCAGAAAGAGCATCAACCCGATCATGACCCCTGCGGTGATAAACAGGGTGGCAATTCGGTAAAGGGGATAGTGGGTTCCGGCGATGGGCACCGTTTTGGTCAGAAACTCAGGGAGGTCAATGAAGCGGGGTTCGTTTCCCCAGATATATTTAACCAGTCCGTCGAGAAAGAACATCAATCCATAGGTGAGAATCAGGGTATAGACCATGGATCGTCTGCGCATGGGAGCGATGACGGTCCTTTCTATGATAAGTCCGAAGAGTGCCACAAGGAGCGGGGCGATGAGCAAGGCCAGGAAGAAATTGAATCCTACCGAGACCAGGGTATATCCTGCGTAGGCTCCCAGGGCGTAAAGGGAGCCATGGGCCAGGTTCATAACGCGGCTCAACCCGTAAATGATATTGAGGCCGATGGCTACGATCAGGAAGACCCCGCCCAAGACAAGACTATTCAGGGCAATGTCCACAGAGGTGGCTAGGACGCTCATGCTATTCCCTAATGATATGAGTTTTTGCGATTGGGAGATAAGGGAGGGATAAAATCCCTCCCTGGTTTAGTGGAAATACCATAACCTTAATTATTCCGGCGGCCCCAGTTCTTCGGCCGAAAAGGTGTGCAGGACTTTCATGTAGACCTTGGCCCCAAAAGGATTGGGCGGAGCAGCCATGGTCTCCGTGAGCACGGCGGCATTCCGCATGCAGTTATCCTTGGGCGAAATCCGTACCACGCCGTAAGGACCGTCAAAGCTGATGCCCTTTAAGGCGGCGGCGATCTTCTTGGGGTCCGTGCACCCGGCCTTTTCTATTCCCTTGAACAGGTTCATGGCACCTACATAGCTGTGGCATGCAGCGTCAGAGGGAATGGTTTTATATTTCTTCCAGAAGGCCATTTCCCAGGCGTCCGAGATGGGATTATCCACGTCCCAGCACCAGTCAGAGGCCCCGAAGATCCCGTGACAGGCTTCGCCACCGGCCTCCAACTCCAAGGGCCCGGGGGCCGCACCGGAGACGATCCTGGCGTATTTCTGTAAACCAAAATCATAGGCCTGTTTCGCAAAGACGGGAATCACGTTTGTGATTAATGCGATATAGACGCCGTCTGCACCTGAGGCCTTGATCTTGCTGATGTAGGAAGACCAGTCCTTGGTCTTGATGGGCGCCTTGTCATAATCCTCGTTGGCGACCTTGATGCCGTTTTCCTTGGCAAGCTTTATGAATCTCTCGCCCGCATCATGGCCCCAGGCATAGTCATGGACCAGCACATAGTAGGTCCTTTTCTTGAGATCGGGTGTGGCCAAGATGCCCTTGACATTGCCCACAGCCGTTTGGTCATTGGCCAACTGTCCCGATCTGAAGACCAGGGGGTTAAGGCCATAAAATTTTGTGGTCATCACATGGGTGGTTAGAAAGGGCACGTTGAGTTTGTTGATGTTCTTGGCGAGAGCCAGCCCGACGCCGCTTGAAAAAACACCGATCAGGGCGACACAGCCGTCCTTGAATACGAGCTTTTCAGCCTTGGTTACGGCGACAGGGGGTTTGACCTGGGTGTCTTCTGCAATAAGTTCAATGGGACGGCCGAGGAGAGTCTTTTTCTCATCCGCTGCCATCTCAATGCCCATTTTCATTTCCGCTCCCCCCTGGGCGACAATGCCTGAAAGGGGAACAAGCACGCCAATCTTTACGGGCTTCTTGGCGGCCGCGTTTTGAGGAACGACCAGTAAACCTGCAATCAAGACACAGAGTAAAATACTTAGGGACAGTTTTTTCATCTTCCCCTCCTTTTTTGCCACCAGGTTCTTTGGTTAACGACTTGCCTCAGACTTTCTCCCTGCCTGCTTTTTTATCACCCCCCCTTCCTGAGTGTTCTCGGGCCCCGTCCCGTTCCAACGTGACATTCAACGCGCCCTTAATCGGCCTCGGGCTCTGGGAGCACCTGGTCGATAAGTTCCACGAGATCATAGAGTTGCATACTGCTCTCGATCCTCCGGGAACCCTCGTTTAGATTGTAGTGGCAGAAAGGGCATATGGAAACCATATGCTCCGAACCTGTATCCAGTCCCTCTTCAATTCTCCTGGACGCGTTCTTGGCGGCCCAGTCACCGTATCCGGTCATGCAACCCCCTCCACCGCCGCAGCAGTAGGAGTTGTCTTTGATCCTTTCCATTTCATTGAATTCAACACCGGGAATGGCTTCCAGGAGTTTGCGCGGGATGTCATAGAGGCAGTCGTCTGTTTGGGTCTCCAGATAAGCGTCCTTCCATGCCACAGAACCATCTTCGTCAAAGGTGTATTTATTGAGATGGCGTCCTGTGTGGCAGGGATCATGGTAGGTGACCTTCCAGGGAAGATTTTCTGTAAACTTGAGTTTCCCTTCCTTAAAGAGGTTGTAAAGGTATTCCACCGTATGAATGACGGTGATTCCCTCCATCATTTTTTCATAGTCGGCACATAGAGTATAGTCCTTTTTGATGGCGCGGTAACAGCCGGCACAGGAAGTGATGATGGTGTTTACCCCTTTTTCTTCATGAAGCCTTTTGAAAATCTCCAGGTTTGTTTCCGCCACCCGTTTGAATTCTTCCTGCTCCCCGATTCTCATGGCCGTGGAACCACAGCAAATTTCATCTTCGCCGAGGATTCCGAAATCAAGGCCGAGCTTTTGAAAGATGGAGGCGGTGGCCACAGGCAGGTTCCTTACCGGCAGGTTGAAGGCCCCTGTACACCCGACATAATAAAGGATGGGGGCGGGCTGTTTGGTAATAATTTTAATGGGTTTTTTGGCTTTTTTAAATGGACGTGTCCAGTCCGTCCTCACACGGCGGGGGCCCTGATAAGGGTTATTGTAACTGCGCATGGACTGGACAATCTTTTTTTGAGAGGGCATAGGGCCGACGCCCTCCTGAACGGCCTTTCTCCTCATGGCCTCAATGATTTCAGGGATATAGGGCTTGTGGTCAAGTTCACACTGGTTGGCGCAGCCCGCACATACCGTACACTTGTAAATGGCGTCCAGGAGCTCCTCGTCCCATTCAAGGTCCCCGTTCAGAATGCCTCTGGCAAAGGCGATCTTGCCTTTTGACGCCATGAACCCTTCAAACCCGAATTCCACCCCGGCCGGACAGATTTGACCGAACTCAGGAGGAGGCCCGAAATTATAGGCGGATTTACAGTTGCCGCAGGCCGTGCACTTCCATATGAGTTTTTCCAGGTCTTTGAGCGTGGGTATATTCCATTCCATGATAACCTCCCTTGATTATATAATCGCCTCAGGCGGTCATATGCATAACTTGCCTGGGTTCATGATATCGTTTGGATCCACCAGCTTCTTGACCTGTCTGAGCAACGACAAATACCCTGGATGGGCACGTTTATTGATTTCCAGACCGAAATCCACCGGGGGTTTATAGGGGATCCCGCCTGCGTCCAGATCCACTTTGAGACACTCCACAATGGCGTGCCTGGCGTTCTCGGTCTCTTCTGCACTTTGCTTATTAAAGGGGATCATGGCCCTGAGCATACCGTAATGGACGCCCCTGTAATTGGTGGCCCGTACCGAAGGTGAGAGGTTGTGGGCGATAAGGATTTCCTTCCACTTGTTATACACAGGGGCCCATTTTTTTGCCGGTGTAAAGGTGCCCGGCCAGGAAATCCCCCCCCCGGCCTGCTTACAGTAATTTTTGGTGGTCCCCACGATCTTGCTGGGAAGCTGGGTCCTGGCCTTGAGGGCCTCTTCTGGGTATTCCGCGTATTTAATGGAGGTCCCCCTTTTCTGTTCCTCTTCGAGCACCGACTGCCAGATTTCCTCCCTCGATTCCTTTTCCTTTTCCGTCCAGGAGAAGGTGGTGGCAAAACAAAACCACTCGGGAGAGTCATCCGGCTTGGGCTTGTAAGGGTAGGGGATGGGGACCTGGGCCAGCCACCAGGAAACCGCGGTCAGGTCGTCGCAGATCTCGTAGTTCCCCAGGTTGCGCATGTATGAGTACATGTCTTCCATGTTTTCACAGGACACGGTAAAGACCTTCAGGATAGGCGGAAGGGGATGGACCCTCACTCCCATCTTGGTCACCACCCCGCTTGTTCCCAGCCAGCCCTTGAAGAGGCCGTCCAGCTGGGGCAAAGGCAGGAGACTGTGCCAGGCCTCCGGGTTGATGGCGCAGGAGCCCACCCGGACCAGTTCGCCGGTGGGGAGAACAACCTCCATACTGGTTATCTCTTCACTGTTTAGACCATACCGCCCACTCAGGCCTCCGATCCCGTGGCAAAGGGCATTGGAGGACACGGAGGCGGACGGGGGTCCCACGGGCCAGCTCCACCGCAGGTTGTGCTTGTAAAGCTCTGTGGCCAGCTGGGCATGGGATACACCCGGTTCGATAACCGCATAGTGGGATTCTTCGTCGATTTCAATGATTCTGTTCATCCGCTTCAAATCAAGAAGAATGCCTCCCATTTCCGGGATACACAGGCCACCGATATTGGAACCCGCCGTGTAGGGAATCACAGGAATGTTTTCCCTGTTTGCCAGTTTCAGGACCTCCTGAATCTGTTCCGGGGTGGTGGCCATAACCACGTAATCGGGTAATTTGGGTGTTACAAAGGAAAGGTCATAGGAATAGGCATAGCGGATGTGCTTTGCCGCAGTCGCATTTTCCTTCCCTACAATGTTTACCAATTGGTCTAAGATCATATCCTCTCTTTTGGCAAGCATCTGGCTCTCCCTCCTTGTTTAAGGGTGTGGAGAATACTCAGCCGCGCAGCCCTGCGGGCATTACATCTACGCTCGGGTTGGAGCGGATCAATATTTAAACGCCTTTGCCCCACCGCCCAATGAGGGCTATTTGGCCCTGAACTGGGGGGCCCTCTTAAACTCGGATTTATAATTAGGGTCTTTTAGATAGGGGCAAGAATCTCCACAGATCTTGAGATTAACACATTTGACATTGTGGGTCCCGTCATCTTTAAAGGTAATGTAAAAATTAACGTGTTTTACGGGGCAGCTCATTCGCTTTTTTTCACTCATTTTTCTTCCCCTTGGATTGACCGGATCAACGCTTATGAAAGAGACTCCAGCTTGGGTATACGGTTTTTTCGCTTTTTGGCCACGATTTTGAAGTTCCTGGGCACGTCCGCCAGGAGAGACATGGATTGCTCAGCGGCTTCTTCATAAAAATCCAGGATCTTCTCTTCCATGTTCAGGGCCTTGGCCACGGCGTCGGCATAACTCGTATCGTCGGCCAACTGGGTGTCAAAGTCGTACTCATCTGACTCGAGGTTAAAGGCATAACCGCCTTCAATGGCGTCCGTGATGACCGAATAGTAGGCACGCTGGACCTGGGTTAAGAACTTCCTGTTTTCCTTGGCAAAGGTGAGGAATGTCTCTTCATCGTTGGTGAATTTTTGAGCCATTTCCTCATAGAAGGCGGCGCCCTTTTCCTCGAACTCCCTGACAAAGCTAAGGGTCTCTGAAGCTGTTTGCAGTCTCATATTTTATCCCTCCTCGTTTATATCCATCGATGGATACAGACCTTGCTTTCCGTGAAAAAGCGGATCGCCTCTTTGCCTTGGGTATGGAGTATACCATAAAAAGACCCGGCCATGCCGCTGAAGGGGAAGAAGGCCATGGGCGCCACGATGCCGATATTGATACCGATATCACCGCATTCCACTTCATATTGGAATTGACGTGCATGTTTTCCGCTGGATGTAAAAATGGCATCGGCATTGTGGAAAGGATTCTCATTGCAGATTTCAATGGCCTCATCCAGGTTCTTTACCCGCATCACGCCCATGGTGGGCCCGAAAATCTCCTCCCTTACACTGGCCATTTGCCGTTCCACACCTTCCATAATGGTGGGCCCCAGAAAGCAGGTGTCCGGATAATCCCCTTTGATCTTCCCGGCCTTCCTGCCGTCCAGCCGCAGTTTGACCCCGTCTTTCATGGCCCCTTCTATGTAACCCAGGATTTTTTCCTTTTTTGGAACATCCCGTACCGGTCCCATCTGGACAGATTCATCAAGACCGTTTCCCACAACAATTCCCTTTGCCGTTGCCGTTACGGCGTCCATGAAGTCGTTGTAGAATTTGTCATCATCGCCGACAATCATCAGGGTCTGCCCGGCCAGGCACCTCTGGCCCGCATTCCCGAAAAAGGAGGTCATGAGACCGGGAATGGTGGCCTTCACGTTGCAGTCCGGCATAATCACGATAAAATTGGCCGCACCCCCTTGGGCGATCACCCGCTTGCCGTATTTGCCGCATCCCGGATAGATCACATCTCTCGCCGTAGGCGTAGAACCCACAAAGGTGATGCCCTTAATCTCCTCGTGCTCCAGCATGCCCCCAACCACCGTTCTTCCGCCGTTGACCACATTCCAGACCCCGGGAGGAAACCCGGCCTCATCCACCAGCTCAGCGATCTTCATTTGGCTCAGAGGAACTTCGCTGGAAGGCTTGATGACCACCGTGTTGCCTGTGGCCACAGCATAGGGTGCAGACCAGAGGGGGATCATAAAAGGAAAATTAAAGGGACCGATGATCCCGAAAACCCCCAGGGGAACCCGCATGAGATATTCATCGATGCCGGCGGCGATATCCTCCGCGCTGTCTCCCTGCATCAAGGTGGGAATCCCGCAGGCCACCTCCACGTTCTCGATGCCCCGCCTGGTTTCTCCCCTGGATTCGTCGATGGTCTTCCCGTGTTCCTGGGTCTGGACCCTGCTCAGTTCTTCGAAATTCTCCTCCAGTAACTGGAGTAACCTGTAAAGGTATCTGGTCCTCGCAACAGGAGGTGTTCTTCTCCAGTCGGGATAGGCCTCTTTTGCCGCCTCTACCGCGGAGTCGATCTCTTCCCGGGTCGAGATACCGACCTTTGCTATGGTTTCATTTTTGACGGGATTGACAACATCTATGATCTCGCCTTTCGACTCAACCCATTCTCCGTCAATGTAATTCTTCACCATGGGTGTCCCTTTAATCGGTTCTTCCAACAAAGCCATAACTGAGTCCTCCTTAAATATATAATTTTGATTAACCCTTCAATTGAGCTCTCACTGTGCCTTTTGCTCGCGGTACCCGTCGATACCACAGGACCGCTCCCCTGACGCGATTCTCCGTCAACCTTTCCAAGGCCGCCGGAGATTCCGCCCTGGCTTAATGCTTAATGGACGTCCTCTTCTTCGCACATCACCAAATATAATTGGCTCAATCCCACGCGTTTTATCACCACCCCTCTGGTCTGGAGGATGGGATCCCCCTCTGGAACCACGTGGTAGTGGCCGTTTGTCTTGAGTTGGAAATCACTGCCCGCCTTGTTGTGGGGCAG
>CAZNLL010000044.1:0-26831 GCA_964573885.1 uncultured Desulfobacteraceae bacterium
CAGACCCTGGATATAAAATGACATAAGTTTCTGTTTTTACTGCAGTTATATGTCTAGGGGCTCGATGCGTTTGCAACAACGGGGTTTAGATCCCAATGATTGTTTCTAGGAGAGCAGGAGGAAAAAGATGACGGGAAGGACAATACATGCAGGGACCGGGGCTTGTCCGCTGAGGGCGGGTCTTCTTGTCCCCTCTTCCAACACGGTCATGGAGGTGGATTTCTATCGCAACCTGCCCGGACACATCACCCTGCATCCGGCCAGGATGTACCTGGAGGAGACCACCCGGGAGGCGGAGGTCAAGATGATAGAAGAATTCGCCCCTGCCGCGGCCGGGCTGATCAAAACCGCAAAACCCCATTTTGTTATTTTTGGGTGCACCTCGGCGGGTTCCTTGGGAGGGCCTGAGTATGATCAGGAGATCTGCACCCGCCTTTCGGAGATTACCGGGGTCCCCACCATAGGGGTTTTTTCTTCGGTCCGCCAGGCCCTTCTCCGCTCCAAGGCCAGGACCGTTGCCGTCATTACGCCCTACATAGACGATATCAATGCCAGCATCAAGAAGGGATTGGAAGGCGACGGCTTTACGGTGGCGGCCATTCACGGGATGGGAATCGATGTGAACTTTGACCTGGCCCAACCGGGCCCCGAAGAGATCACTGACTTTTGTTATGACAAGCTGAAAGGAGTAGATGCAGACATCATCTTTATCTCCTGTACAAATTTTAGGGCCATGGATGCCTTACCTCTGCTCAAGGAGCGGTTTTCTCAACCCATAGTGACGAGCAACACGGCCACACTGGAGGCGGTTCTCATCAAGGAAAAGGGGCTGAGAGAGGGGGCTGAACAGGAAGAAAGACGTTTTTCCTCATGACTTACAGGGCCCACAAAAGGGGCAAGAAGGAGGCCTATGAAAGGCGGGGACATTACATCGAGGTTGGCGGATTTTATCGAAAACACGAAAATATCCCGTGTCCCCTCATCTGTGGTGCAGGGGGCAAAGCTCTTGGTGACTGATTTTTTGGGGGTGGGGGCGGCCGGATCTGCGGAAGAGCCCGCCAAGATCCTGCGATCACTTATAAGGGGGGAGCTGGCCGGGGGTGCGTGCACTGTTATCGGCAGTGATCTTCAGTGCCATCCCACGTGGGCCTCCCTGGCCAACGGTATTTCCGGTCATCTCCTGGATTACGACGATGTGAGCCAACCTATGTACGGACATCCCACCGTGGCCGTGTTGCCCGCATGTCTGGCCCTCGGAGAATACTTGGGGGCCAAGGGGGTCACCGTATTGGAATCCTACATTGTTGGGCTGGAGGTGGCCGTAAAGCTGGCCTACGGGATGAACCCGGCCCACTACGAGCAAGGCTGGCATGCCACATGTACTTTAGGCACCATGGGGGCTGCGGCGGGGGCGGCCAGGCTTTTGCAGCTAAAAGGAGAGCGCCTTCGGAGTGCCTTGGCCCTTGCCGCATCACAGGCGGGCGGGCTCCAACAGAACTTTGGAACCATGACCAAACCCTTTCACCCGGGAAGGGCGGCTGAAAACGGCGTGTTGGCCGGCGTTCTGGCGCAACACGGGTGGACCGGGGACCAGAATATCCTGGATGGGGCCCGGGGTTTTTTTCAAATGTTCTGCGGTGACGGCAACTATGAGGCGGAAAGGAGCGTGGCGCGTCTGGGAAGGCCTTTTGATATCGAAGAACCGGGCATCATCTTGAAAAAATATCCTTCCTGTGCCTTTTCACATCCCGTCATTGATGCAGCGCTGGACGTTGCCCAGGCCCCCCATTATGATCCGGAAGCAGTAGACCGTGTGGAGGGTCATATCCATCCCCTGGCGGATCAAATACTTATTCACACGCATCCCAGAACCGGGTTGGAAGCCAAATTCAGCATGGAGGCCTGTATCGCCCTTGCCCTTGTGGACGGCCAAATAAACCGGCGGTCTTTTGCCGATTACAAGATCACCAGCAGGCCTATCAAGGATATGATGAACAGGGTGGGGAGAGAAGTGAAAACCGGAGAGAAAGCAGGGCCTGCGGAATTCGGGCCGGCCACGGTAAAGGTCTTCCTCAAGAACGGAGAGTTGCTCCAGGCCCGGGTTGAGAAGGCCAAGGGCAACCCTGAAAATCCCCTGAGCCCTGAAGAGATTCAGGAAAAATACAGGGACTGCTGCTCAGGTATAATTCCGGAAGAATCCATTGAGGAATCGGTTGCCCTTGTGGATGACCTGGAAAGACTGGAGAACATTGGTCCGTTAATGGCGTGTTTCAGGATACCCTGAAGAGACAAAGGCAATCTTCGCCTTTTTCCAGAAAGAGTCGGCCTTATCCGGTCTTGGGCAACCCCTTTTTCCGAACCAAAACCCTTGTTGCAAAGGAGAAGGACATGTCGAATTTAAAGATAAGGCCCATTTCCACCGGGCGTTTTCTTGAAGCGGAGAAATCCAATTTTACTTATGGCATGGATCAGGGACTCAAGATCGAATCGGCGGTGCTCATGTATCTTGTTGAAGGGGGTAGCACCAAGATACTCGTGGATACGGGCGGGAGCGATACGGAGTGGGCGGGCCGGTACCATCATCCCCTGGAGCGGACTCCGGACGAGGAGCCGGTGAAGGCTCTAGAGAAGGTGGGTGTGGCGCCGTCTGATATCGACGTAATCGTGAACACCCATCTTCACTGGGATCACTGCTTCAACAACCATCTCTTTCCCAGGGCCAAGATCCTGGTCCAGGCCGAAGAAATGCGTTACGCCATTCTGCCCCTGCGCTGCCAGGCCTTGTTTTATGAGTCCCAACTGATCGGGATGACGCCTCCATGGCTTCGCACCCTGGATCGCATGGAGGCGGTGGAAGGAGAAAAGGAAATCGAGGAGGGGATCAGGTTGATTCCCCTTCCCGGTCATACCCTGGGCTTCCAGGGCGTCCTGGTGGAACTGGAGAGCGGGCCCTGTCTCATTGCCGGGGATAACTGCCCCCTGTTTGAGAACTGGGAAGGTAAAGACGGATCCGGCCACATCCCGCCTGGAATTCATGCGGATCTCCGGGCATGTTATGATTCCTTCAACAGGATGGATTCCTTGACGGACAGGATTCTGCCCGGACACGACCTCAAGGTATTGGACCGGGAGATATATGAATAGGATGCCGGCTTGGCCTGGATCTTAGGCGGGTTTTATCGAGCATCTTGACCCCTGTTCCACGCAATCACCAACCCCAGAGCGAAGGAGGAGACCATGAAGATTCGTAAGATAGTCACCATTGTTGAAGAGACCTTCATTGAAGGGTTTAAGGAGGTGGGAGGCCCTGTTCGAATGGCTGCCAGTATGGCGGTCATCGAGAATCCCTTTGCAGGTCGGTACGAGGAGGACTTGAGTCCATTGATTCGCGACTACAGCACCCGCCTGGCCGATGAACTCGTACCCAGGGCCAGAAAGGCGCTGGATGCCGAAGTGGAAGGATACGGCAAGGGGGCCCTGGTCGGGCTGGATGGAGAGATCGAGCACGGCTCGGCCATCATTCATACCCTGGAGTGGGGTAAACCCTTCAGAGACGCCATCGGAGGGGGGAAGTCCCTGCTGCCTTCCGCGGAGAAAAGGGGCTCCGCCGGGGTGCCCCTGGATGTCCCCATCAAGCATAAGATCGATGACCACATCCGGTCTCACCACCAGACCATGGAAGTGCGGATACCGGATGCACCGAGGGCAGACGAAATCGTGATTGTGGCTGCATTGGCAAACTCAGGGAGGGCCCATCCCAGAATCGGTGATTTGAAGGCGGAGATGAAAGACAAGGGCATGGAGGATTTTACAGGGTAGGGAAGATCCCCCGCCCTTGGATGGAGGAGGTTTATGGAGATGTTTGAATCTGTCGGTTTTATCGGCCTGGGTATGATGGGGTTACCCATGTCAAAAAAACTCATTGAGGCGGGCTATAAGGTGGTGGGCTACGACGTTGATCCGGGGGCCCTGGAGCAGGCAAAGGCCAACGGCGCCGAGACCGCCTCATCCCCCCGGGAGGTGGGGGAGAGGTGCGATCCGGTCATTACCATCGTACCCAACTCGGACATCGTCGAAGAGGTGGTGCTGGGCCCTGAGGGGGTGATACAGGGAGCCGGAGAGGGGGGTGTCCTGATTGAGATGACCACGGCCTATCCCATGAGCACCCTTAAGGTGGCAAAGGCCCTGGAAGCGCGGGGGGTCCGGATGCTGGACGCCCCGGTGAGCGGTGGGGTTGTGGGCGCGGAAAAGGGGACCCTCAGTATCATCGTTGGTGGACCGGAAGATCTTTTCGAACAGTGCAAGCCCCTCTTTGAAGTCATGGGCAAGAACATTTTTCATATGGGGGCGGTCGGGGCCGGACATACTATGAAAGCGGTGAACAACTTCTTGTCCGGTTGCTCCATGGTAGCCACCTCCGAGGCTGTGGCCCTGGCCACCAAGGCCGGACTGGAACCCAAAAAAGTGGTGGATGTGCTCCAGGTCAGCACGGGCCGGAGCTATGCCACGGAGTGGAAATTCCCCAGGTTTGTACTCCCCAGGAAGTTCGACGACGGGTTCCGGATCGAGCTTTTCAACAAGGACCTGGATATCCTGACCCGGCTGGCCCGGGAACTCGGCGTGCCCATGTTTACGGCCCACACGGTGCAACAGATATTCAATTTCGCCATGGGCCACGGCTACGGCCCAAAGGGACACACCACCATCGCCCAGCTCATTGAGGAGTGGGCCGGTGTAAAGATGGAGGAGTAACCACCCGTTGATTCTTAGAAGAGCTCCTCCCGGGACTCTTCTTAGGGCTGTCTGGACACTGGCGGGCAGGGGGAGATGAACATGAAGCGGCTTGGGCTTTTAAATAACGAAATAGGATGGCGGGCCAAGGTGGGGTTGCTGGTCCCCAGTCCCAACTGGGTGGTGGAGACCTGGTTCAATAATGTGGCCCCCGAAGGGGTGGCCTTCCACGCCTCCAGGATGACTCTGGGAGAGATCAGCCCCGAAGCCGTGGAGGACATGGTCAAAGAGGGCCTGAGAGCGGTCCGGGAGGTGGCCAGTGCAAAGGTGGATCTCATCGCGGAGTGTTGCACCGTGTCCACCCTGATTAAGGGACCGGTATTTGAAGAAAAGATGATCAGTGAGTTTAAGGAGGAGGCCGGGGGTATCCCGGTGATCACGGCAACGCGCTCCATCATCAAGGCCCTGGAACGGCTGGACATGAAACGGATCGCCATCGCCCATCCCTATCCCGAGGCCTTTGATGAATGGGAAATACGGTATTTTACGGAGTGCGGTATTGAAGTGCTCGGAAGCCAGGGGATGGGCATCGTGGACGTACCCGGCTTGGCCGCCCCGTCCCCGGAGGAAATCTACCGCTTCGCGAAAGGCGCATGGATTTCTGAGGCGGACGGACTCTTCATCAGTTGTCTCAATTTCAGGGCCCAGTCCGCCATCCAGGCCCTGGAGGGAGATCTGATGAAACCCGTGGTGACCTCAACCCAGGCGACACTATGGAATATCCTTCGAACCGTTGGAGTCAATGAACCCATCCCGGGATATGGATCGTTGTTAAGCCGTTTTTAATCCCACAAAAGAGGCGATGGGTCTGCAGGCGGGGAAACCGCTTTGAGGTCCTGATGAAAGGGGCATCCATCATGAAAGACCTCCTTGAACCGGTTGTAATCAAGGGGATGAAACTCAAGAATCGGGTCGTCATGCCACCCATGGTCACCAATTTCGCTACAGAGGACGGGGCCGTGACCAGGCGGATGGTAAGATATTACCAGGAACGGGCCAGGGGTGGGGTGGGACTTGTTATCGTGGAGATGAGTGCCTGTCATCCCGCCGGGAAAGGCTTTCCCTGCATGGTGGCTGCGTATCATGACCGGTTCATCCCAGGTCTCAATGAACTCGCTGAAGGTATTCAGGTCTATGGGCCCTGCGCCGCCCTCCAGATAGGGCATGCAGGGAGGCAGACCAGCCGTCACATCTCGGGTTATCCCGTTAAAGCCCCTTCCCCCATTCCGGTTTCAGGAACGACTGAAATCCCCCAAGAAATGTCCCCCGGGGAGATTGAAGAGGCTGTTGAGGCCTTCGGGGCCGCGGCCCTGAGGGCAAAACGGGCGGGCTTTGACGCGGTGGAGCTTCACGGAACCCATGGGTATCTGCTGAACCAGTTCCTTTCGCCGTATACCAACCAGAGGGTGGATGACTATGGAGGGAACTTTGAAAAGCGGTTGCGCTTCGCCGTGGAGGTGATCCGGGCGGTGAGGGGCCGGGTGGGGGATGACTATCCGGTGTTATTCAGGCTGTGCGCCAATGAGTATCTGGAGGACGAAAAGGGCATTACCCTGTCTCTGGCCAAGGAAATAGGACCGAGGCTGGTAGAGGCGGGCGTGGATATGCTTCATGTCACAGGGGGCATGGGCGAGACCGGCGACCATCTGATTCAGCCCCTCTACTATGACCGGGCCTACAATGTGTATCTTGCCGAGGGCATAAAGGAGGTGGTGGGTGAAACCCCGGTCATTGCGGCGGGAAGCATCATGGATCCGGATCTGGCGGGCCGGATCCTCAAGGAGGGGAAGGCGGACCTGGTGGCCGTGGGGCGGGGACTCATTGCGGACCCCCAGTTTGTGAACAAGGCAAAAGACGGGGCCCCCCACCAGATAAGGCCCTGCATCCGGTGCAATGAGTGCACAGGACGCCTCAGAAAGGGCTTTCGCCTCAGCTGCACGGTCAATCCCATGATGGGCCGGGAAGAGGAAGAGGGTTTGACGCCGGTATTACAGGCAAAAAGGATCCTCGTGGTTGGGGGCGGTCCGGCGGGCATGGAGGCCTCACGGATTCTTTCCCTGAGGGGGCATGAGGTGATTCTTTGTGATCAGGGGGATTCCCTCGGGGGGCTTCTACGCCTGGCTGCGGTGCCCCCTTGGAAAAGAGACCTCCAGGGCCTCCTTGACTGGCTCAAGAGGCAGATCCAGGAAAGCGCGGTGCGTGTTCAGCTGAACACAGAGGTGGGTCCTGAATATGTGAAGAGACTGAAACCGGACGCCTTGATCCTGTGCACGGGGTCCATGCCTCACAGGCCTGCGGTTCCCGGTGCGGAATCAACGCCAACCGCCCTGGATGTCCTGAAGGGCGTTCCTGTAGGGGAGGAGGTCATCATCTGTGGAGGGGGTCTGGTAGGCTGTGAAACGGGCTGGTATCTTGCCGAACAAAAAAAGAAGGTGACCATCGTGGAAATGCTCCAGGATCTGGCCCTGGATATGGAGGCGAGGAGCAGGATGGCCCTGCTCAAGGGCCTGGTTGCACAAGGCGTAAGGAAGGTTTACCCCTTCAATATGCAGGAGATCATTGAAGGACACGGGGTGGTGGGGATTGACAAAGAGGGTCGAAAAAGGGAAATAAAAGGCGATACCGTGGTCCTGGCCACTGGCTTTAATTCCCATCGTCCTTTACCCGATCCCGGCCCGGAATGCCGGGAGTTCTTTATTATCGGGGATGCAAAAAGGCCCCGCCGCATCATGGACGCCATGGCTGAGGCCAACCATATCGCGCGGTTCGTCCTCTGATTTAGACACACAAATACACAAGAGGTTTTTGAAACCATGAACTCCAAAAGAGAAGCCCTTTCTCAGGGCCTTGAAGAAAAACTGGTGGACCATCTGGACCGTATCCGTTTCGAAGATCTTCCCCCGGGTGCAGTGGAAATCTCCAAGCTCCTGGTGATCGATTCCCTGGGCACCACGGTGGCGGGATCCCACGCCCCTGGATGCAAGCAGGTGGTGGACCTGGCCAAGGCCTGGGGAGGAGCGCCCGCCTCCAGCGTCATGGTTTACGGCGGTAAGGTGGCGCCCCCATTTGCGGCCCTGGCCAACAGCACCATGATGCACGCACTGGATTATGACGACACCCTGGACGCATCAGCGCTGCATACCTTTGTAACCGTTCTCCCCGCCGCCCTGGCGACGGCCGAGGAGGTGGGTTCAGTTAACGGAAAAGAACTTATCACCGCCCTGGTTCTGGGTGTGGACATGATCTGCAGGATGAGTATGGGAATCCGCCGCCCCCTCTCCTGGATACGAACCGCCACATGCGGCTCCTTCGGGGCGGCCGCCACCTGTGCCAAACTCCTGGCTCTGGACCGGGAGGCCGTCTGGAACGCCCTGGGTATCGTTTACAGCCAGACATCAGGCAACGCCCAGGGGCTCATAGAAGGCAAGCTCGTAAAACGAATGCAGCCGGCCTTTGCCAGTCAAGCGGGCCTTGTATCCGCCTTTCTGGCGCGTTCCGGCATTACGGGAAGCCGGGATTTTCTGGAAGGGACCTATGGGTTTTATAACCTGTACGAACGGGGAGATTACGATCCGGATGCGGTGGTATCTCGCCTGGGGGAACATTTTTCTATTCAGGACCTCAGCATCAAGCCCTATCCCTCCTGCCGGATGACCCACTCCTCCATAGACGCGGCCCTTGAGCTGCGGGAAAGGGCGGGAGACGCTTTGCAAGAAGTTTCCGGGGTCAATGTGGTCGTTTCTCGAATGGTGGCGGATATGGTGGGAAAGCCCTTCGTGGTGGGCACCAACCCCCAGGTGGATGCCCAGTTCAGTATTCCATACACCGCGGCCTGTGCCCTCTTGCGGGGCCGGGTCCTGCTGCAGGATTTCGAGGAAGAGGCCATCAGAGATGAAAGGATCCTGGAACTCGCGGAAAAGGTGAAAGTGGCTGTAGGCCCGGAGCTGTCAGAGAAGGATATCCTCCCCTCCGAAATAACCGTGGAACTGAAGGGGGGAGAATCGTACCGGTCGGTGATCTCCAGTCCCTTGGGGAACCCTTCCAAACCCATGGACTTGGAGCGGTGCAAGGATAAGTTCAAAAACTGTCTTGCCTACCGCGGGTTGGATCCGAAGGCTGAAAGACCCCGGGCGCTTCTATCCAGGCTGGAGGATCTCGAGCACATGCGGGACGTGAGCGAGATCCTCCCGCTTATGTTATTTTGAGGAGAAAGGGGCCATGAAGCTCGTCGTGTGTATCAAGCAGACTTTTGACACGGAGGCCAGGATCATCCTGAGGGAAGACGGCAGGATTGATACGGCCCAGGTGCAATATATTTTGAACCCCTATGATGAATACGCCGTGGAAGAGGCCATACGACTCAAGGAGACGTGGGGGGGTGAAGTGCTGGCGGTGACCTGTTCTTCAGGGGATGCAAGCAAAGCCATTCAGCAGTGTCTGGCCATGGGCGTGGAAGAAGGCGTTGTGATCTCAGATCCCGCCCTGGGTCAAGGGGACGGTCATATGACCGCATCGGCCCTAAGGGCTTTCCTGGCGGAAAGGGATTTTGACTTGATCCTGTGCGGGAGGATGGCCGTGGATGACGGTGCTTCGGAGGTTCCATCAAGGCTGGCCGAACTCCTGGGTGTGCCCCAGGTCAACGCCGTGTCCAAACTGAAAGTGGAAGACAGAAAGGTTCGTGCGGAGCGGGACATTGACGGGGGTTCGGCCTCTATCAAGGTGCCCCTGCCTTGCGTGGTGTCCGTGCAAAAAGGAATCAACACGCCCCGTTATCCCTCTATGAGGCATATCCTCCGGGCCAAGAAAATGAAGATTCGGACAGTGGGCCTCTCTGAGCTTTCCCTGTCTCCCGAGGAATCAACCCCTTTGGTGGAGGTGATGGAAGTGACACTCCCTGCAAAACGGGAGAAGGGCCGGATCTTTGACGGCCCTCTTGAGGGGGCCGTGGACCAGGTGGTTGATGTGCTCAAGGAGAAGACGAAGATATGTCAGTGATTTTGGTATATGCGGAGCAGGAACAAGGGACCTTGAGAAAACCGGCCACAGAGGCCGTAAGCGAAGGCCGGAGACATGCTGATCAACAGGGGCTTGATCTGGTTGTCCTCCTGGCCGGGAAGGACATCTCCTCCCTGGCCTCCCAGGCGGCCGGTTATGGGGCTGATGTGGTCTATCTGATGGAAGGGGCCGAGTACGAGCCATACCATACGGAAGTTTACACGGCCGCATTCGCCCAACTTATTTCGGAGCTCAAACCCCAACTGGTGTTTTTGGGCCATACCGCCCTGGCAAGGGACCTGGCCCCGAGACTGGCCGAAAGGGTTAAGGCCGGCCTGGTTTCAGACTGCGTGAGGATTATCCATGAAGGAGAGGAACTCACCTACGTGCGGCCCATTTATGCGGGAAAGGCCTTTGCCCGGGTAAGGGTGAAGACGGCCACCCACGTGGTGACCCTTCGCCCCAACATGTTCCCGGCCCAGCCAGGCAAGGGGAGAGGTGAGATCAGATCCTGGGCCGGCAAGGTTCCCGAACCCCGGGCCCAGGTGGAGAAGATGGATCTGGCGCAGGCTGGAGGTCCGGAGTTGTCCGAAGCCGACGTCATTGTGTCGGGTGGGAGGGGCCTGGGCGATCCAAAGGGTTTTGACCTGCTCGGTGAACTCGCCCGGTTGCTGGGAGCGGCTTTAGGGGCATCTAGGGCCGTTGTAGACGCCGGTTGGACCCCCCAGAGCCGTCAGGTGGGACAGACCGGAAAAGTGGTGAGCCCGGACCTCTATGTGGCATGCGGCATATCCGGTGCCATTCAACACATCGCCGGTATGGGCTCCTCCAGGCTGATCCTGGCCATAAACAAGGATCCGGAAGCCAATATTTTCCAGGTCGCTGATCTGGGTATCGTGGCCGACCTCTATGATGCCGTACCCCTTTTGATCAGCCGTCTAAAACCATTGGTCAAGACAAGGCCCGCCGAGGAGAAGGCCCTTCCCGCCGAAGCCGCGACCTTGGAGGAGGAGGTCCCCCACCGGAAAGAACCCGTTGAGATGGAACCCGAGGCCCCCAAAAAGGAGGCCTTTGACACACGCCCTTTCTCAGCCCCGCCAACCGTTGACGCCGATCAGGTGGTCCGGGATATGGAGGCCATTGTCTCGTCCCCCTATGTGTCCGCCTGCCTCTTTGAGAAAGTCAAGAGCACCATTGATATCTTTCCCTATGAGGTGGAGCGGGAAAAACTCCCTCACGTGGTGGTGATGCCGGGCAATGCGGAAGAAGTGAGCGCCATAATGCGGTATGCCAACGATAAGGGGATACCGGTTTATCCCCGCGGTTCGGGGACTTCTTTTACCGGGGCTTCGCGGTACCAGCATCCGGGCATTGTGCTCAATACCTTTCGCATGCAGGGATTTGAATTGTTTGAGGACCTGTTTTTCTTCGAGTGCGGGCCCGGCCTGGTGTGCAATGAGCTGGGCATGAAGCTGGAGAGAAAGGGCTATTTCCTTCCCTTTGCGCCGGGGAGCCGTTTGATCGCCACCATGGGCGGCCTCACGTGTAATAATACGAGCGCCCACGTCAACGACGCGAGCATCGGAAAGCCCGGCGACTATATCATCGGTGTGGAGGCGGTGCTCCCCACCGGGGAGATCATCCGGACCGGGACCCAGGGGGTGAGACGGATCGCCGGTACGGATTTGACCAAATTCTTTGTGGGCGGTGACGGTCTCCTGGGGGTGATCACCAAGATCCGCATGAGACTGGTCCCGGCCTTTGAAAAGGCATACGGAATCGCCGTTTTTGACAATCTGGGCGCCCTGGCCCGAGGGGTGCAGCGCATGTATTTGGAGAAGCGGCCCATTCCCATTTTTATGGAATTCATGGAACATGAGACCGCAAAGATCGGGTACGACCTGGCCAATCTTGGGGACCCGGGCGGCTCTGTGATCTTTTTTGTCAATATGGGGCGGACCCGGGAGGAGGCCCAGTCCCATCTGGATTTGGTGCTTGACTCTTTTGCGGCGGAACACCCCGTTGAGATCAGGTCAGTCACGGACATGGACGAGTGGTCTGTGCTCTGGGGGACCCGGGAGGTCATCGGCTCCTTTCTGATGCAGAGCACAGAGGACCAATGGGTCTCCCTGGAGGTGGTTTCCAACCTGCGGGATCTGCCCCGGTGTCTGGAAGAGGCCGTGCATTTCAATGAGGGCCTTGCGGTCTTGGGTGGGCTGAAAAATTACCTCTTCGGCCATATCGGATCCCTCACCATGCACCCCGGCGTCATCATTCCCAAGGAATGGGAGAACGAAAGGAAGAGGAAGGCCATTGATGAGAAATTCCAGCGGGAGATGGAAATGAATCTCAAGTACGGCACCTGCGGCGGTGAATGGGGTCAGTTTGCCAAACGATCGGAATTTTTCAGACGCATGTACGGCGAGGTGGGTTACCGCTTCATGGTCAAGATCAAAGAGGCCGTTGATCCAAAGAACATCTTGAACAGGGGCGTTTTGGAAGGGTACTAACCGAGGGGTCCCGGGCCGGCCTTTGGTCTGTCCCACCCCTTTTTTTGTCCGGTATTTGGGGGGAACCCGGCGTGTCAGCGGAAGGTGATACAGGTCGGTTAAGAACCGGCCTTTACTACATGTCAGGAAACGAGGCCTGTGCCGAAGGGGCCATCAAGGCGGGGTGCCGGTACTATGCGGGCTACCCCATTACACCCTCAAGCGAGATCATGGAGCGTATGGCCCGGCGCCTCGGGGATGTCCAAGGCGTGTTTTTGCAGATGGAGGATGAAATAGCCTCCATCTGTTCGGTCATCGGTGCCGTCTGGGCCGGGGCCAAGGGCATGACGGCCACATCCGGACCGGGTTTCAGCCTCATGCAAGAGGCCATCGGCTATGCGGCTTTCACCGAAACGCCCCTGGTGATTGTGGATGTGCAAAGGGCGGGCCCGGGAACGGGTCAGGCCACCCGGGTGGGGGCCGGGGACCTGATGCAGGCCAAATGGGGCTCCCACGGTGACTACGCCGGTATTGCCCTGGCCCCATGGTCGGCACAGGAGATGTTTGATTTGACCATAGAGGCCTTCAACCTGGCCGAGAACTTTCGGGTGCCCGCCTTCGTCATGGCCGATGAGGCGGTGGGTCACCTCAGGGAACGGGTGAGGGTGGAAGAAGAGGTTACGACCGTCAATAGGGCCAAGGCCGGAGATGAAACCCCTTTCGGCTCCAGGGAACCAAACGGTGTGCCGCCCATGCCTTGCTTTGGTGAGGGGGCCAACCTCCTTATCACCGGATCCACCCATGATGAGCGGGGAATGAGAAAAACGGACGACCCTCTGGTGCACGCAAGACTTGTAGACCGGATCAACCGGAAGGTCCAGGATCACCGGGATCGGCTTGCGCAGACGGAATCTTTTTTTATGGATGATGCCACCATAGCCGTTGCTGCCTATGGTTTTACCGCAAGGAGCGCTTTGTTTGCCGTCCAAGCCCTTCGCAAGGAAGGCATCAGGATAGGCCTGGTGCGGCTTAAGACCATATGGCCCTTTGCGGATACTTTTATGAAAAAACTGGGTGAAAGGATGGATGTCCTCTTTGTCCCGGAGATGAACCGGGGACAGATGGCGGGGGAGATCACCAAGTACGCGTCCTGTAAGGTGGTTTCCTGGGGCCAGACCGACGGGGAGATCATCCATCCCTATCGCATTATGGATGAAGTGAGGCGTCTTTTGTAATGGGCCGGGACCTGGAAAAATACCTCCGTAAGGACTTGAAATCAACCCCCTTTTGTCCAGGATGCGGCCACGGAATACTGATGAATGCCATCCTCCGCGCCATTGACGGCCTGGGCATGGACATGAAGGACATGCTTTTTGTCTCCGGTATCGGTTGCGCGGGGTGGATCCCGAGTCCTCATTTTAATGGAGATACCCTTCATACCTTGCACGGCCGGGCCATTGCCTTTGCCACAGGGGCCAAGATGTTTAATCCAAGCCTCAAGACAATGGTCATCAGCGGAGACGGGGACTTGGCCTCCATAGGGGGTAACCACCTCATTCATGCGGCCCGCCGCAACACAGACCTGGCCGTAATCTGTGCCAATAACATGATCTACGGCATGACCGGGGGGCAGGTGGCCCCCACGTCGCCCGAGGCCGTTTCAACGGCCACCACCTTGAAAGGAAACCCCGACCGGCCCTTTGACCTCTGCGCCCTGGTGGAGAGCGCAGGGGCCTCTTATGTGGCCCGCTATGCGGTGACCCAACCCCTGTCCTTGATGGAGGCCGTCCAAAAGGCCCTTCAACAAAAGGGCTTTGCCTTTGTGGAGGCCCTCTCTCCGTGCCCGACCCAGTTTGGCCGGCGCAACAGGTTCGATTCGCCGGCCCACATGATGAAATGGCTCATGGAGGTCTGTATCCCCAGGGAAGAGGCGGAGACCATGACCCCCGAGGGGCGCAAGGGCAAGATAACCACAGGAGAATTCCGCCATGTCCCCCATTGAACAGATCCGTATCGGGGGTTTCGGCGGGCAGGGGGTGGTTTTGGCAGGGACCGTCCTGGGGCATGCTGCAGTGCTGGACGGAAAATGGGCGGCCGGTTCCAATTCATACGGGGCCCAGGCCCGGGGTGGAGCCGCTCGGGCGGAGGTGGTCATCTCCTCTGAGCCCATAGTCTTTCCTCACGTCATGGAGGCGGACCTCCTTGTGGCCCTTTCCCAGGAGGCTTATGACACCTTTATTTCGGGGGTCAGGGGCGAGGGGGGGAGGGTCCTCTATGATGAATCCACGGTTGAACCGCGGGAGGTGAAAGGCCTGAAGCAGCGGGGGGTGCCGGCCACCATGACGGCCCTTCACGATCTTGGGGTCAAAGAAGTGGCCAATATGGTCATCCTGGCCGCGTCAGTAGGGCTTACGAACCTGGTCAGCCGTGAGTCCCTTCAGGACGCCCTGAAGGAATGGGTGGGAGACAGGTTCAGGGATGTGAACATGAAGGCCCTCGAAGCGGGTCTCAGGCTGGGGACCGCTTTAAGAAGGAGGTCATGATCCTCACAAGGGCTGCAAACACCTAAAGTGTTACAAAGAGGGATATTTGATTCATGGCTGTGGCGGGACGAACCCATAGACCGGTGATCGACCATGGCAGGTGTACCCCCTGTTCCATCTGTGTGGGGACATGCCCCGTGGAGATGACCCCGGAAATGACCCGGGAAGAGAATAGCCTGCGGGCCGGCATCGCCCGGAAAAGGGGTGAAAAGCGGGTCCTTATCCCTCCCCTGAACCCGCAATCTCCCCCTTGCCAGGCGGCTTGTCCCCTGCACCAGGATGTGCGCGCGTATATAGGGCACATTGCCGCGGGACGCTATAGAGAGGCCCTTGAAGTGATAAGGGCAACCAATCCCCTGCCCTCGGTGTGCGGGTATGTATGCCCCCGGCCTTGTGAGGCGTCCTGCATGCGGGGTTTTTTTGACGAGGCCGTGGCCATTAGAAGACTTAAGCGGTTCGTGACCTCGAAGGTCTCAGTGGATTTGCCTCAAAGGGTCCTCCCCGGCGGGGTAAAAGTGGGTGTCGTCGGGGCGGGTCCGGCAGGGCTGACTGCGGCCCACGACCTGGCCTTACAGGGCTTTTCAGTGGAGGTGATCGAGTCCTTTGACGAACCGGGAGGTATGCCGGCCTGGGCCATCCCTGAGTTCAGACTGCCCCGGGAGGTCCTCAGAAGGGATATCGCCTACCTTCGCCACAAAGGGGTCCATATCCGGACCGGCCTTGCTTTTGGTCGGGATATCACCCTTTCAGACCTCAAAAAAGAAGGTATCAGTGCCCTTATTGTGGCGACAGGCACCCAGCGAGGTCTGGCCCTGCCGGGAGAGGAAACGGGCAAGTATGAAGGATACCTGGACTGCCTCGACTTCTTGAGATCCTGTGGGAGATCCCTTTCTCTGGACAAGGGGGTGCGGGTCCTGGTCCTGGGAGGGGGTAACGCCGCCTTTGATTCGGCCAGGAGTGCTGTGCGTCTGGGCGCCGGGGAGGTAAAGGTCCTTTACCGCAGGGGTCCGGAGCAGATGCCCGCCCACCCCCATGAGATTGAGGCCGCCCTCGGGGAAGGAGTTAACCTGGCCTATTTTACCGCTCCCAAGAGAATCCTCTCATCAGGCGGGAAGGTTAAGGGTCTTGAGTGTATAAGGACCGAGTTGCGGGAAGAGACCGGTTCAGGGGGTGGCAGGCCGGTGCCCATACCCGGCTCGGCCTTTGAGCTCGAGGCGGATATGGTCATCTGTGCCATGGGGCAGGCCCCCGATCCCGGACCCGTCGCCCGGGGGCTATGGGGAGAGAGGGCCGGGTCTCTGGAAGGGGATCAAGAGACCGGGTGTACCAATATGCCCGGCGTTTTTATGGCGGGAGATTTCCTCAACGGCCCTACCACGGTGGTGGAGGCCATGGCCAGTGGCCGGAGAGCGGCCCGGGCGGTTGAGAGATACCTATCAGAAGAGGGTCTGTTGTTTGATGGATAAGGGGAGTGGAATTTCAAGGCGGTGCGACATGGAACGGACCGGCAGGTACGGCCGGGAGGGCCTTGATCTGGACGAGGACACGGTCTTCCACGAAAGCAAGCGCTGCCTGGGCAACCATTTCTGCGACAGTTGTGATCTGTGCAGATATCTTTGTCCGGAACTCTGCATAACCAGAAATGAAAGGACCGGGCTCATTGAGATCGATTATGACTTTTGCAAGGGCTGCGGGATCTGTGCCTTTGTCTGCCCCAAGGGGGCCATTCAGATGGTCCTGGAAGGGGAAGAAAGGGCCGTATAAGGAATCAGTCGCCAGCCCTGTGACAGGGAGTCAGGGAGAAGAGACTATGGAACTTAATGATACCCAGAAGCGAATCTGGGCGCTTTTAAAAGAAGCCCTGGGCCGGGAGCCTGTAGCCGGCCCGGATCATGTGGAGAGGATGACCACCTGGTGTGAGAAACTGGGCCCTGATGCCGGAGCGGACATGGAGATCCTGGTGAGCGGGGCCTTGCTTCATGATATCGGCGTGAGCGTGGATCGTAAGACCCATTACCAGGCCGGAAAGGCCAAGGCCCGGGAAATCCTGAAACAGACCGGGTTCCCGGAGGACAAAATAGAGGCGGCCCTCCATGTGGGAGAGGCCCACAGCCGCTATGGGGGACCTGAACCCGGGACCACGGAGGCCAGGGTGGCCCGGGATGCGGACGCCTTGGAGTATGTGGGGGCCATCGGCATTATCCGGGCCGTGGTGCGGGGCATCCACGACGGGTCTTTTAACGGTGATCTGAGTGAATTTCCTGCATTCCTCCGCAGCATCCTCGCCAAGGTGGAAGGGACCTTTCATACGGAAAAGGCCGAAGACCTGGCCCGATCCCGGGTGGCCTATATGAAGGAGTTTCTCAGCCGCATCGAGAAAGAGCTGGACTTCTTGGAGTAAGGACTTGTGGACGGTCTGAAAGGAAAAGGAAGATGAGCGGGATTTCGCTGAGACCCGTCACCAGGGTTCGGATTACCACGGTGGTTGACAATTACAGCGACGTTTTCCTCAAGGGCCGGGAAGGGGTGGAAAGACCGCCCATGGCCAGAGGGGGCCGGAGAATGCCCCCGCTCCTGGCCGAACACGGGCTCAGTTTTTTGGTGGAGGTCTGGGAGGAGCTGGAGCGCCATGCCGTGATCATGGATTTCGGGGTGTCCTCAGTGGCCATGCCCCACAATTTATCGGTTTTGGGGGTGGATTTGGCAGAGGTGGAGGCCTTTGTGATATCTCATGGCCATCACGACCATGTGGGGGCCTTGAAACCTGTACTAAATGCCGTCACGGAGGATGTGGAGGTCTTTGTTCACCCTCAAGCCTTTCTTCAAGAACGGTTTCACCGGTTTTCAGACGGCGCAGAGGTGCCTATCCCGTCCCTGAAAAGGGAGGATATTGAGGGAACACAAGGCTCGGTGAAGGAGGTCATCAGGCCGAAACTATTAGCGGGCGGGCGTATGGCCACCCTTACAGGGATTCCCAGAAGAACGGATTTTGAGAAAGGCATGCCCACCACCTATTACAGGGAGGGGGGAGGCATCCATAAGGATCACATCAGAGACGACCAGGGCCTTGTGATCTCGGTCAAAGACCGGGGTCTGGTGGTGATTACCGGATGCGGGCATGCCGGGGTGATCAACACCCTCCTCTATGCCCGGGCCGTGACCGGAACGGATCAGATCTGTGCGGTCATGGGGGGATTTCACTTGACGGGCCCCTATTTTGAGCCTGTCATTGAGAGGACTGTTCAGGAAATGAAACCCTTTTCTCCTGAGATGATCGTCCCTTGCCACTGCACGGGATGGGAGGCCATGAAGGCCTTTGAAAAGGCCTTTCCCCATGCCTTTGTGCTGAATGCCGTGGGGACCGGGATCGAGCTTTAAACCAGCATCCCTGAACAGGGTTTCCGGTCAAGAGGAGTATTAATGGAAAGGGCCATGATAATCTATGGATCCGTCACCGGCGCGACGGAAGAAATGGCCTATAACCTGGCTGAAGAAATCAAGGACCGGTATGATGTGCGTACGGTCAATGCCCTGGATGCCACACCCAATGATTTAAAAGAGGCCCACCTCATCCTTTTGGGGTCTTCCACCTGGGGGGTGGGTGAATTGCAAATGGACATGATTCCCATCCATGAAGAGGTCCGGCACATGGACCTGAGGTCCAAACGGGCCGCCGTGTTTGGAAAAGGAGATTCAGAATACAAGAAATTCTGTTATGCCGTCATCACCCTGGAAAAGGCCCTGAAAGAGGCCGGGACGGTGCTGGTTCAAAAGGGCTTTCGCTGTGACAAACACTTTGATGATGCCGCCAGGAAAGCTCTAAAGGCATGGGCCTCCCGTTTATAGGTCCGGGTGTCCCGGTCCTTAAAGACAGGGGATTCTGGACTCATCAAGAAAAGGAGAAGATGACCGCGTGTCTATCAGAGAAAAGATGAAGCACTCTTTGGCCGAGAAGGAGGTGCCCCCGGGCAGGTTCCGGGACACCCTGGAGGCCGTCAAGGAGAGGGGCTTTGGGGATTTGTTGATCAGGGAGGACTGCCCCTGCCCGGCCCATAACTGTCCTCACAAGGGGAATTGTCTGGCCTGCATCCTCTATCACCATATGTTGAGCGTGGTGCGAGGCCAGCGCATGGTGCTCCCTGCCTGTGCCTATTTCTCGGAACGGGACTACTGGCTGGAGAAACGGAGGACCACCGCCAGTCCGGAGGTGAGGGAGGCCATTGATGAATGGTTTGCCCATTACAGGGACATCCATAACCATCGCATTGAGATGACCAGAGACCCTGAAATGATGGCCTTTGACCGGACCTTTGAGGACCAGGTGAACAAGAAGTGGCTGGAAACCTATGCAGGCAGGACAGCCCAAGAACGGGAGAGGCGGATCAGCAAAAACAAGAGAAAAGAGAAGGGCGTGCCCGGGGCCTATCCCTACAAATAAGGGAAAAAAAGAAGTCAGGCAAACCCGGAGAGGGTAAAGATATGGGGTTCGTTTATGACAGCTAACGATGCGCCGAAGAGCCGGGTCTCCATAGTGAGGGCCGAGGACCCGGTTGCGGCGGTGAAAGAGGCCCTGGATCTTATCGGTGGGATGGAACGGGTCATACACCCGGGAGACCGGGTGCTGATTAAGCCCAATTTCGGGGTCAATGTTTCATACGAGACCGGGATCATTACAGATCCCAGAGTCGTCGACGCCTTGATCCCTGCCTGCTTGGAGGCCCGGCCCGGGAGGCTCGTGGTGGGAGAGAGCAGCGTGGTGGGTTTTGACACGGGCCGGGTATTCAGGGCCCTGGGGCTGGAAGGCCGTTTCGAGAAGCTGGGGGCGCGCCTGGTGAACCTGGAAGAAGATGACATTATAGAAATCCCGGTCCCTGAGGGAGTGGTTCTCAAAAAGGTCAAAATGTATAGAAGCGCCTATGAGAGTGATGTCATCATCAGTGTGCCCACCATGAAGACCCATATCCTCACTGGCGTGACCCTGGGCCTCAAAAACATGAAGGGGACCTTGCCGGACAAGATGAAGAAACTGATGCATCGCATTGGGGTGAAAGAAAAGGTCCGGGAATATGAACTGGAACATGCCATTGCCGAACTGAACTCGGTAAGATCGCCTGATCTGACGCTCATAGACGGGCTGATCGCCAATGAGGGCTATGAGCCCGGTACCCCGGGTATCGGAGGGCTGCCTGTGGCGTTCAACACCCTGGTGGCCGGTCTGGATCCCGTGGCGGTGGACACGGTGGGGGCCTATTTGATGGGGTTCGAGCCCGGAGAGGTCAGGCATATCGCCTATGCCGGAGACAGGAAGGTGGGGAGGGCGGATCTTGCCCGGATCACCGTGGTGGGCGGGGATTGTGATCAGTTGAGGCGCCCCTTTAAGAGGCCCTCCCTGGACGGGGTGGTGTTTGATTTCAAGGATGTCTCCCTCCTGGTGGGCCAGGGATGTAGCGGCTGCAGGGAGGCCAGCCTAATAGGTCTTTCCGGGATGAGTGAAGAAGAACTGGAGGGAATCGGTGAAGCCGTGGTGGTGGTGGGCTCCCACGTGGAGCTCCCCGAGGAGCATAAGGGGAAAAAGGTGTATTTGGTGGGAAACTGCACTTTTCAGAGTGGGTTAAAGGGGGAGCGGATTGAGGGTTGTCCCCCTCCGGGGATCCATGTAAAGCAGTGCCTCCTGGGAAGATCTTAAAAGTCGAGGCCCGCGAGGTATAAGAGAATAACCGGCCGGCTCATCCCGGCCTAACAGGAAAGGCAAAGGAGGAGACCATGAGTACACGAGAGTGGCCCATATCATACTGGCACTACGTTCCGGGACCGTCCAGCACGGTTCAGATGATGCGGGGGGCCATGAAATGCATGGATTGTGGAGGGGTGAAAGAGGGAGAAACCGTATTGATCTCCACGGATACCAACAAGAGCCGGATTGCCGAAGCCCTGGCAGGGGCGGCCTACGCCGTGGGGGCCACACCCATTATCATCATGATCCCTCCGGTAAAGACCCATGGGGCCCAGCTGCCCGAGCCGGTGGTGGCCGCCTTTCGTGAGGCCGATGTTTTTCTCCAACCCAGCACCTGGTCCCAGACCCACACCAAGGCCCGGGTTGAGGCCATCAAAGCGGGCAAGCGAGGCTCCACCATGTGTGAGGTTACGGAGGATGCCCTGTGCGTGGGGGCCATTGAGGCGGATTATGAGGAATGCGACAGGCTGGGCAGACGGCTGGGGGCGGTTCTGGCGGAGAGCCGGGAGGTACGAATTACCTCGCCCCTGGGCACGGATATCAGGGGAGAGGTGAGAGGCCGGCCGGTCCAGTATGAGACCGGTTTGTTCCGGGAGCCCGGACAGTTTGCCGCCTTCCCTGACAGCGAGATCAACATATCCCCCGTGGAAGGCACCACCGAAGGCAAAGCGGTGATCGATGTGAGTATCATGAGCGTGGGTATCACCCTCTATGACCCGGTGATTCTGCTGATTAAAGAAGGCAAGGTGGTGGATATTCAAGGGGGCATGCCCGCCCGTAAATTCAGAGAGGCCCTGGAGTCTCTGGAGGATGACAAGGCCTATAACTACGCCGAGTTTGGTATCGGTTTGAATCCGTGTGCCCGCTTGGCCGCCACAAACCTGGAAGACCTCGGCCGGCTGGGGAACTGCCATTGTGGGATTGGCAGCAATTTCGCCATAGGGGGGAAGGTGCTGGCCCCCAATCACCACGATGCCATATTCAAGGATGCAAGTGTGTATTTTGATGAAAAGCTCGTTCTGGAAAAGGGCGTGTGCAAAATCTGAATGCCTGAAGGGGTAGAGAGTCGGATGAATGGTCATGGATAAAGAGGCAACAACAGAGGACAGGGACGACTATACACAAACACTGAGTAAGTATATCCTGGATACGGTTCGGCGGTGCCGGAATTGCAACTATTGTTTTTCCGCATGCCCCTTGCGGGTGTCCACCCGGGGTTTTCAGACTCAGGGTCCGTCCGGTATTCTCCAGGCCCTCTATTACGGTGTGCGCTGGAATGAACTGGGGGGTGAGGCGGGACAAGAGCTGTGCGAAATCCTTTACAACTGCACCACCTGCAACAGTTGCGTCAACACATGCAAGGACAAATCCGCGGGCATGCCCCTGCTGGAGGTTTTTGAGAAGGGCCGGAACCTCTTGGTTGAAAAGATGCTGGGCCCTCTGGAAGAGCAACGCAGTGTGCTGGCCTCCATCCAGCGTTACGGCAATCCCTATCAGCGTCCTGCCTCTGAGCGGATGCCGTGGCTCGCCCAGGAATCCGTAACGCCCTTGCCAGATGAGAAGGCGGAGGTGCTGCTCTTTGTGGGCTGCACCGCCTCCTATGAACCCGATCTTTTTCCATTGGGCCGGGCCATGATCCGCATCATGAATTATCTGGAAGTGGATTTCGGTGTGTTGGCCGAAGAGACCTGCTGTGCCGACCCCGTGTGCCGGATAGGGGATAAGCTCTTATTCGAGGCCCTGGCCGAAGAGAATCAAAGGCGTTTTCAGGCCACAGGGGCCAAAACCCTGGTCACCTTTTCACCGCACTGTATGAATGCCTTTTTAAAGGATTATGAAGGCCTGGAGGATTCCTTTGTGATCAGACACTATACCGAATTCCTGTTGGACAGGCTCAAGGCCCGAAAGCCGGAATTTAAGGTTTCCCTGAACCGGACTGTGACCTACCACGATCCCTGCTACTTGTCCAAACACAACAACATTCTGGAGCCTCCCCGAGAGATTCTCCGCATGATTCCGGGGGTGAATCTCTTGGAGATGAAAGACAGCCGGCGCCAGAGCCTGTGTTGCGGCGCCGGGGGCGGACGAATGTATGCGGAGGTGGAAGAGACTACGAGACTGGCCAATATCCGTGTGGGGCAAGCCATGGATGTGGGCGCCGAGCTCCTGGCGACGGCCTGTCCCTATTGTCATGTGATGCTTTCAAACGCCGTGAAAGACCTGGGTCTGGAAGATAAGATCAAGGTCATGGACGTGGCGGAAATCCTGGCCTGGAGTCTTCGAATAGAACCCTGAGGAGCGCTTATCCAAGAACGCCGCTGAAATTTTTATGAAGATCCACTATCTCAGGTCCTTTCATACTTTCTGTAAACCCTGTATGCCCTCTCCTCAAGGTGTTCTTCCACGTCCTGCCACCCGGGAAAGACCTCTCTGAACCGCTCGTTTTCCACCAGGCGCGGATCCTCAAATTCGATCAGTGTCAGGTATCGGGGGGAAGCGTCAATGCAAACAAAGCGCCGGGTGGAAAGGTGCCCCGCCATCTCCTGGAGGGAGGGCGAAAGGCGGTGGGCAAACCATTGATCCACCAGGACCTCTTTTCCGGGCCGCACATCGTATTCCTGAAGCACCAGGGTCCCCACCTTATCTGAAAGGCACGTTTTGCCGGGAAAGGTCTGCTCATAGACCCTTCGGATAAACACCCGGGCGTGCCGGTTGATGCGCTGGGTCCAGGGGGAGTAATGACCGGGGCCCACATTGCGGTACGCTTCACTTTCCATGACGGCGGTATTTTCCAGGTCGTAGAGGGCCAGGTATCTGGGTGAACCCGCCGGATAAACAAAGCGCTGACACGTGAGAATACCCGGTATTGCGGCCCTTTCAGGAATATGTTCCGTGTCGTACCAGTCATTGAATTCCTCTTCCATGGCCTCGGGCGGTTCCAATATGGCAAACAAAAGCCCCAATTTTTCCAATCCCATGCGTGCTTTCCTCCTTGGATTTCCCTATAAAAGCCCGGCCTCTTTCAGGGCCTGGCGGATGCGGTTTCGCTCCTCTTCGGTGACCGGTTGGAGAGGCGGCCGTACCACGGCGGCTTCGATACGTCCCAGTATGGCCAGGGCCTCCTTCATGCGGTTGTGCATGTCCAGGAAAGGAGGGGCATAGAAGACACGCACCAGAGGATCGAGCCTGTCGTTCAGCCGGCGGGCCTCCTGGATATCCCCCTCCTGGACCGCGCGGAAGAGCTCCGCCTGCAAATCCGCAGCCACGCTCCCCATCCCCGAAATGGCCCCGTCGGCCCCCAGAAAGAAACTGGCCATGAGGGACATGGTAAAGCTGGATAGAACGGCCACGGGGCGGCCCGTGGCGCGGATGGCCCGGAGATTTCGTTCAAAGGCCACAATATCATTGCTCCATTCCTTGACAGCCGCCACCTGGGGGATTTCTGTGAGCTTGGCCAGGGCCTCTGGCGTGTAACCTATCCCCTGGGCCGGGGGATACTGAAACACCACCAGGGGAAGATCCACGGCCTCTGCAATCAAGGAAAAATGGCGGTACACCATTTCAGGACGAAGTTGGGCCCCCCACATGAAAAGACAAGGGGGAAAGATGAGCAGTCCCTTTACCCCTTCTTCCCTGGCGTCCCTGGCCAGGTCCACCGCTTCAAGGGTGCTGTCCGAATAGATCCCCGCGATCAGGGGCAGGCGGTCGCCCACCTCGTCGCCGGCAACGGCCAGGGCCCGCCTCCTCTCTTCCCTGGTGAGGGAAGACACCTCGGCGGCATGGCCGTTGAGCACGATGCCGGTCACTCCCGGGACATGGGCCAGCCAGTTCAGGTGACGGCGGTAGTCCGGTTCATGGATGGAAAAATCCGGTTTAAAGGGAAGAAGGTTGGCGGGAATGATCCCGGAAAACCGTAAGGATGGGGCCATTAGAACACCTCTTGGATAGTCATTGGTCCTGGGAAACCCCTCCCAAAAGCCGGAGATCAGGACCGCATGAAGGTTACTATGATACAAGGAACACAATTTTTCAAGACCCAAGGGTTGAGGTGAAAACATTGACAAAGAAGCCCAAATCTATCTATAAAATCGAGGCCTGACATATTTTTAGGGCCTTTGAGGAGTCAATCATGGGAAGTCCCCTTCACCCGGCCGTTGAAACCTATCTAGGGCTGCCGGGATATACTTACGGCTGGGCCATTCTGATCATAGGTCTGGCCCTTTTTTGTTATACCCTTCAAAGGAGATGGGTTCTGATCAGGTCAGGAAAGGCGGACCCCCGCTTTTCCTTGATCACGAAAAGGCTGCGGGGCCTATTTGTCTATGGGATTTTTCAGAAAAGGCAGCCCCGTTATAGTTGGGCAGGGGTGATTCACATCCTGATTTTCTGGGGCTTTGTGGTCCTCGGACTCCGGTCCCTGGATCTGGTGACCCAGGGCCTGGGTCTCCCCCTGCTCCGCCCCCTCATGGAGACAGGCTTTGGCCCGGTCTACAATACCCTAAAGGATGTGTTTGAGCTGATTGTCCTGGGAACCTGTGTATGGGCCATACTCAGGAGGGCCTTGATCAGACATTCGAGATACGAGGGCAGTCATACCTTTGAGGCCCATTTTGTGCTGGGTCTTATCGCTTTTTTGATGCTTACGGACATGTTCTACGATGGAAGCGCCCAGGTTTTGGGGGCTCCTGACGGAGGATGGCTCCCGGCATCCCATGGGGCGGCCGGGATATTATGGGGTTCCGGCCCCGGATTCGTCCGGGGGGTGCACGCCTGGAGCTACTGGTTACACCTTCTCACCTTTTTCTTTTTCCTCAATTTCTTGCCCCTGGGAAAACACTTTCATATTATTACGGCCCTTCCCAATGTGTTTTTGAGAAAGCTTACAAAGGGGGCCATAAAGCCGGCCAGATGGGATGCGGCGGACCTGGAGGAGCTTGACTCCCTGGGAATTGAAGGGTTTGAAGATTTCACGTGGAAGCATATCCTGGATTGTTTTACCTGTACCGAGTGCGGGCGCTGCTCTGATAACTGCCCGGCCCAGAGCATCGGACGTCCCCTTTCCCCAAAGATGATCACCCTCAAGGTGAGGGATTACGGCTATGACAAGGTGCCTGTATTCCCCTTCAGACAGGGTAAAGCTCAAGACGAAGCCCCGTCTTTGATCGGAGAGGTTGTTTCCCATGACGAAATATGGTCATGCACCACCTGCGGGGCCTGTGAAGAGGAGTGCCCTGTCTTCATCGAGTATATTGACAAAATGATAGATATGAGGCGTCACCTGGTGGAGAGCGCCCAGAATCCTTCCAGCTTCAACAAGGTTTTTATGAACGTGGAGAAGACGGGGAACCCCTTTGGCAAACCGGCGGGCAAACGGGCTGAATGGTTGAAGGAATTGGAGACCATCCCCGTGAAGCTATTAAAACAAGGGGATGAGGTGGATGTCCTATACTTTGTGGACAGTTACGGGTCCTTTGACCCCGCGGCCCAGCGGATCGCCTCGGCCGTGGTGAAAGGGCTTTACAAGGCGGGGATCGATTTCGGGATTTTGGGACCCCGGGAAAAGGACTCCGGCCATCAGGTCCGCCGAATGGGGGAGGAAGGGCTCTTTCAACTCCTCATGGAGGAGAATATGGAGACCCTGGAGAGCGTGGGCTTTAATACCATCATCACCACCGATCCCCATGCCTTCAATACCCTTAAGAAGGATTATCCCGGGAGTTTGAATGTCCTTCACTACACGCAATTTTTTCAACCCCTGATCGAACAGGGCCTTTTGAAACCCGGGAAGGCCTTGAAGGGCAATGATATTTGCACCTATCACGATCCTTGCTATCTGGGGCGCCACAATGGGGTCTACAATGCACCCAGGAGGATTTTGCATTCCATCCCGGGGTTGAGGCTCGTGGAAATGGCAAGGGCCAGGGATCGAAGTTTTTGTTGCGGAGGCGGAGATATTGTGCTCTGGCATGAGATTGAACAAGAGGAGATGCGCATGGCGGAAATGCGGGTGCAAATGGCCAGGGCGGCGGGGGCCACGGTGATGGTCACGGCCTGTCCTTTCTGTTTTATCCATTTTGAAGATGCCATCAAGACAGGGGGGCTGGAAGAGCATATAAGAGTGGTGGACCTTATGGAACTCTTCATTTCAACAGAGGAGGAGGCTTAGGGTATGAATATTGTGGTTTGTGTCAAGAGAGTGCCCATGACCCAGGATGTGGACCTGGAAATTGACGGGTCCGGAAAAGAGGTCAAAAAGGAGGACTTGGCCTATGTGATCAA